>JAJYWK010000027.1:9180-16037 GCA_021791515.1 bacterium
CAGGGGTTGACTTTTTTGGCAAGAGAGGGTAGAATATCGGAAGTTGTTAGTATTTCTTAATTTCTATAAATTTTATAATTTCAGCCACAGCTGATAGAAATTGAGAAATTAGAAATTAATTTAAACCCGCAATGAAAGCTAGTATCCACCCCCAATTTTATACAACTGCCACAGTTACCTGCGCCTGCGGCAACAAATTTACCACGGGTTCCACCGTGGAGTCTTTGCATACTGAAATTTGCAGCGCCTGCCACCCGTTCTATACCGGCAAGCAAAAGTTGATTGACACCATGGGCCGGGTGGACAAATTTAAGCGCGCCGCGGCTACCGCCACCCACAAAAAAGCCGCCGTGGCTGTCAAAAAGCCCCGCAAAGCCAGAGCGAGCAAAGCTTAGTTTAATATTTTTTCAATTTTCAAGACCGCTCCTGTTTGGTGCGGTTTTGTGTTAGAATAAGTTAGTTCGCAGATACACTGATGTCGCGGACTTCGCGGATCTGCTTTATCAGCGCCATCCGCGTATCCGTGAGATAACTAATATGGATACAGCTTTTCAAAAAATCTTAGACGAATACAATAACATCACCGGGCAAATGTCAGCTGGTGGGGTTTTGGATATTGCTAAATTGGGCAAAAGGCAGTCCGAGTTGGTTGTAGTTGTTGAGAGAATTAGAGAATTAGAGAAGCTGGAGAACGAGTTAAAGCAGAATCAAAATTTATTGAATGACGCGGATCCCGAAATTAAGTCCATGGCGCTGGATGAAGGCCGCCGCTTAGAATCTGATATTTTAAATCTTAAATCCGAGATTGAAGACGCGCTAATCCCAAAAGACCGCAATGATGACAAAAACTGCATTATGGAAATCCGCGCGGGCGCGGGCGGCGACGAGGCTACCCTTTTTGCCGCGGAAATGTTTCGCGCTTATGGCAAGTTTGCCGAAGGTTTAAAGTTTAAGCCTCATATTGTGTCCAACTCCAAAAGCGAAGCCGGCGGATTTAAGGAAGTGATATTTGAAGTGCATCAACGCACAATGGGAACCATTGTGCGGCACAATGGTTCCCATTGTGGACCATACGGCATTTTTAAATACGAATCCGGCGTGCACCGCGTGCAAAGGGTGCCGGAAACCGAAAAAAGCGGCCGCGTACATACTTCCACTATAACCGTGGCCGTGCTGCCTATTTTAGAGGAAAAAGATTACGCTATTGCGGATAAAGATTTGAAAATAGAAGCCACTACATCAAGCGGCCACGGCGGTCAGTCCGTAAACACTACATATTCCGCCATCCGCATATTGCACATCCCTACCAGCATTACCGCCCAGTGCCAGGACGAACGAAGCCAGGCCCAAAACCGCGAAAAGGCTATGGAAGTGATTCGCGCGCGCGTAGCGGCTTACTATGAAGAAATAGAAAATAAAAAAGTGCGCGATTTAACCAAGAGTCAAATCGGCACTGGCGACAGGAGCGAAAAAATCCGTACCTACAATTTCCCCCAAGACCGCGTTACCGACCACCGTATAAACCAGAATTTTAACCAGATAAATTTAATCATGGAAGGTGAATTTGGCCAAATAATCGAGGCTTTGCAAAAAGCCGACATTCAGGCCAAAAAGGAAGCGTTGAAAAAATGACGATAAAACAGGCGTTAATAAAATACCGCAAAATCGAAATTGATCTTCTGCTTTCGCATATCCTTGGCAAGTCCAGGGAGTTTTTGTATCTGCATCCAGAGCGCGGACTTACGCTGGGGCAACAACGCGGACTGACGCGGATGATCAAACATCGTCAAAAGGGCGAGCCGATGGCGTATATAGTTGGCTACAAGGATTTTATGGGGTTAAGGTTTAAGGTTGATCGCCGGGTGCTGATACCGAGGCCGGAGACGGAAGAGCTTGTTGATAAAGTTCTTAAAGTTTGTAAAGTAGCACGCGGTGTCATTCCGAGCGATCCGCCGGCTGGCGGAGAGCCGAGGAATCCCTTAAATTTAATCGATAAGGGATCCCTCCGCTCCGGTCGGGATGACAATTTAAAGATTTTGGACATTGGCACGGGAAGCGGATGTATAGCAGTTTCTTTAGCAAGAGGGCTAAGGGCTAAGGGTAAAGGGTTAAGAACTGAAATTACTGCAAGTGATATTTCATTGGCGGCGCTTAAAGTAGCCAAGGTAAATGCGAAAAGGCTTCTCCCCCTCACCCCTTCCCCTCTCCCTCCCAACTTCGCCAAGGCTACGATGGGCAGGCGAGGGAGAGGGATTAAGGGAGAGGGGGCCAAAATCAAGTTTATTAAATCCGACTTGTTTAAAAACATCAATGGCAAGTTTGATATTATTGTCGCAAATTTGCCGTATGTACCAAAGAAGGATTATGAATCAAGAATCAAGAATTTAGAATGGGAACCCAAGATCGCGCTAGCGGATCCAGTAAAGGATTTTGATATGTATCTGCGATTTTTTGAGCAGGTCAAAAAACATTTAAATCCTAAATTCAGAATCTATCTCGAAATTGACCCTAAAACAAAAAATTACGTAATTAATTACGTAATTAAATACTTACCCAAAGCAAAAGTAAAATTTTACAAAGATCTTAACGGCTTGTGGCGGTTTGCGGAAATTATTCCAAAATCAACTCTTTAAATTTTTCCAAAGGCTCATTGCCGTGCACGCGGATGCGCGGAACTTCCATCAAATTATCCAAATTTATTCTGCTCCCCTCATGCACGGTAATCCCCATCACAAAACCGGCGGTTTTGGCGAGCTTAATGTAGTTTGCCGAATAGTGGCCGTAAGGGTAAATTAAAATGTTGGAGGTAAAGTTCAATCGGTCTTTAATATCGGCAACGGAGCCGGTTAAGTTTTTCAGGATGAAATCAGCGGAAAATTTTGGGTTTGAACCATCAAAGTGGTCCTGGGTGTGAGAAATTATTTCCTGCCCGGAGTCATAAGCTTTTGCTATATCTTGCCAGGAGGCATAAAGGTTATCGCCCTGTTGCCGGCTCGGATACTGGGTGATAATCGCAAAACTGCCTTTAAAGCCGTACTTGTCCAAAATTGGTATGGCATTTTGAAAAATATCCGCATAGCCGTCATCAAAAGTAAAAATTACCGGCTTTTGAGGCAGGGTAAATTTGCCCAAGGAGTACTGGTAAACATCGGCCAGAAGGATACTGGTGTAGCCTTCTGTTTTTAACCAGGCAGCCTGGCCTTCAAAATTTTCCACAGAAACAGTTAAATCTTTTCTGGTTGCGTTTGAATCTGCCGGCGCTGTGCCGATATGGTGATACATCAAGATTGGAATTTTAACCGTTTTGCCGTTAGATGACATTGGCAGAGGCTTTAAGTCTGCCTGGGTAACCAGTTTATCATATTTATGTTCAGGGCCGGCGTTTTTTGAAATATTTGCCAACCGCTGTTGCTTGTAGATGTTTGTTGCGATAAATCCGCTAACTAAAATCGCCGCGACAGCAAATGCGGCGACAGTAAAAAAGCGGCGATGTTTAAAAAGGTTCATACTTAAAATGGTATCTAAAATAAAATAAAAAAGCAAAATCCCGTCCCGCCGATGGCGGGACGGGATTATAAACAAAGCTATTTTTTTATTCTTTCTTGTCTTCTTTCGCGGGTTGAGTAGCTTTGGCGCCTTCGGCAGCCTCTTCGCCTTCGGCTTTTGGCTTTTCGGAAGCCGCCACCACGGCTTCTACTACGGCTTTTTCATCCGCAACACCCTTGGCCAATTCTGCTTCTACGTCTCTGGGCGGCTGGACTTTTATAATTAAATCTTCCGGATTGTTTACAACTTTCACTTTGGCCGGCACTTTTACGTCTTTGACGTGAATGGTATCGGTTAAAGTTTTAAGCGCGTCCAGGCTTACTTCCAAGCTGTGCGGCAAGTCCGCGGCCAAACATTCTACTTCCAGTTCGTTTAAGATTTTCACCAGTACTCCGCCCGAAGTTTTTACGGCTGGCGCTTCGCCGACGAAATTCAGCGTAACCTTAGCCTTTAGTTTTTCGGTCATGCTTACCTCGTAAAAATCAATATGGATTGGTTTAGAGGTCAAAAAGTGATATTGAATGTCGTGGATCAGCACCGAGTGGCTTTTGCCGCCCGTTTCCAAATTTACAACCGTGCTCTCCCCGGCTTTCTTGAAAACTTTTTCAAACTCGCGGGCGTCTACGGAAAGGTTCTGATTTTTTACCTTGTGTCCGTAAATGACGGCAGGAATGCGGCCGCTGTCGCGCAAAGCTTTTAGCTTGGTTTTTACATCCCGCTCTTCTGCCTTTAGTTCTGTCTTTTCTTTAGTCATTTTTTACCTTTGTGGTTTTCCCATAATAGACCATTCATTATTTTTCTCCCCAAAGCTTGGGGAGATGTCCCGCCCTTTGAATCAAAGAGCGGGACAGAGAGGTTTGAATCCTAGGATTTAACCTCTCCCCTAACCCCTCTCCATGAATTGGAGAGGGGGACCGAATAATGTATGGGCTATGTACTCAAAAACCTTAATGTTTGGTGATTATATCAAAAAGCCCTTATTTTGGCAAGGGTTCAAAGCCGAGAGCCGTATTTTCGGATGGCAGTTTGCTGTTATTTCTGCGTAAAGCTGCTGACAAAATCTCCCTTAAAGTTCTTCAGGGCCTGGTGAATGCCAATTACTTCATTTGTTCTAATTGGTCCCAATTTGTTGAATTTAGCGCTGTCCTGGCCGGTTAAATCGGTCACCATCCCGACAGAAAAAACTTCCGGACCGTGTATTTCAACATTAAACATTACCGAACTTTTGCATTTTAAACAGTCGGAATGGATTAGCAGATGGGCTTCGTTGAGACTCTCGTTTTGGTCGCTTTCCAGAACTTTGGTTTTTTCCAGGTTGTATTTGTGCCCGCAGATCGGGCATTTGAGCACAAAGCCTAACCACTGTACTATTTTTTTGAAGTCAAAAGTTTTCATAACGATTTTATTGTATCATATTGTTTTAAAACCGCAAAACCTTAGACTGCAAACTTACGTTTTGGACCAAGCCTAAAGCTATCAGATTGGCCACCAAGGAGCTCCCTCCGGCGCTTACAAACGGCAAGGGAATGCCGGTTACAGGCAACAGGCCAATATTCATGCCTATATTGACTATGACATGGAAAAAGAAAAATGACATAACGCCGCCGGCAATGTACATTCCTAAATCGTCCCGCGCGCGCCTCATTATGCTAATAATACGCCAAAGTAGAAAAAAGTAGAGCAGTAGCAGGCTTACAGAGCCTACAAAGCCAACCTCTTCTCCGGCCGCGGCGAAAATAAAGTCAGTCTGCCGCTCCGGCAGAAATTTATGCTGGCTTTGCACCCCCTTGCCCAAGCCGCGGCCAAAAATTTCGCCCGCTCCCACGGCAATGGTCGCCTGCCTCACGTTGTATCCCCTGCCTTTGGGGTCAATTCCCGGATCCAAAAACACCAAAATCCGGTCTTTTTGAAAATCTTTTAAAGCAAATTTCCATGACATGCCCACACAGACCAAAAAAGCCAAAAATAAAATGGCTAAAAATCTTTTTTTGATGGGGCTTAAAAGCACCAGACCGACCCAGAGGCTTAAAATCACCAGGCTGGAGCCTAAATCCGGTTCCAAAACAATTAACACCGCCGGAAACAGCGCGTAAAGGAACGACCACAGAATGGTTCGCCAGGAATTAATTTGGCCCCGGCGAAAATACAGCAGGCGGGCAAGCCCGAGGATCACTATGATTTTGGCAAATTCGGCAAGCTGCAGGCTAACAAAGCCCAAAGGCAGCCAGCGGCGGCCGCCGCGGATGGTGGGGCCGAACAGCAGCAGCCCCAAAAGCAGCGCCAGCATAATTACGTAAACCAGCCGGTTGGTTTTGGCTAGCGCGTGATAATCAAAGAAACTGATAAATAAAAAAACCAAAAACCCAAAAACCCAAAAACCCAGTTGGCGCAAAAATACGTCGGAGCTGTTGTCCGAAAGCGTGGTGCCGTATAAAATAGCCAATCCAGCGGCGCTTAAAATCAGCATTACCGCAAGAAGGGGCATGTCTAAATGGCGGAAGCGGGAGAGGAAGGAAAACATCAAATGACAAAAATTAAAAAAATTAAAAAAATGACAAAATTATAACTGCAGTTTATTTTTGCTCAATTTTGTCATTTTTGCTCATTTTTGTTCAATTACTTCGGCCGGCTTAAGTCCGAGGCTGAATTGCCAGCCTGGGGGGTAGATAAATTTTCCGGATCCAAAACATTGGTTTCAGCCACAACCTTCATTTCCGTGAGGCCTTCGGCAAACAAATTGGGCCAAAGCTGTTTATAGCTGCGCCTTTCAAACGGAGCAACGGTAAACTCTGTGCGCTGGCTCACCCCGATAATTTTGCCCAAACGGTTAAGCAAAATAAAATTCAGGCGAATTTGTTTTAAAGCATAGGGGCTCTGGTTGGTAAAATCGCCTTCCAGCACAAAAGCCTGCGGGCTGAATTCGTGATAAGAGTTAGGCACGCCGGTTAGTATTTTAACTTCCGGAATATTCAGCCGTTTTTGCCAGGTAATATTTGGATCTATTTGGAATTCAGTATAAGCAATTGCTTCCGTGGCGGTAAACCTAGGCAAAACTACGTATTTTTTTTCATCCGGCAGCAAAAAAGCATGTCCGGCATAAGTATAAAGCAATTGCTTTTGAGAGTTGTAAAAATTAAAAGTATAGCCGATGTTAGAAGCGGACAGCTCCAGATTTTGGTTTGCCAGCTCCACTGCCGCTCCGTAGACGCCGCTGCCCATGGTGGTTAGGCTCACGGCCGAAGCTTTTGGCGGTAAGGGATTGGTAAAGCTCGGCTTGGCGGTTAATTGTCCCTGCGCATAGCGTTTGGCCC
>JAJYWK010000053.1 GCA_021791515.1 bacterium
CCCTGGACGGCTACTTTGGCCGAATGAAAAAATTGCTGTCTGTTCATAATGGATTAAGCCGCCGAAATCGTTACCTATTTATCTCTGAAATTCTATCCCAGTAGCATTACGTATGTTCCATTAAGCCGCGATTTAATATTCCCTCCTTCCGTCCAGCGCGCGCATAAGCGTAATGTCGTCCGCGTATTCTAAATCGCCGCCCATAGGCAGGCCGCGGGCAATGCGGGTAATTTTAATAGCGGGCGATTGCGCTTTAATTATCTTTGATAAATGCATAGCCGTGGTTTCGCCTTCAAGGCTAGGATTCGTTGCGATAATAATTTCTTTAACTTTCTCATTCTCTAATTCTCTAATTCTCTGAAGTAAGCTCTCTACCTGCAAACTCTCGGGCCCAATGCCCTCCAAAGGATTCAAAACTCCGCCCAAAATATGAAAAACTCCGTTATACTGCCCGCTCTTATCCAGCGCTTGCGCGTCCAATGGCTCTTCCACAACGCAAATAATTGATTGGTCGCGCTTTGGATCAGTGCAAGTAGAGCAAGGATCCGTTTCCACCATATTGTGGCAAATTGAACAAAAAACAATTCCTTGCTTCACTTGGGCAATGGCCCCCGCAAGGTTGCCGATTTCTATACCATCCTGCTTAAGCAAATAAAAAGCCAGGCGCTGGGCGGTTTTTGGCCCAATGCCGGGAAGTTTGGATAACTCATTGATGAGTTTTTGGAGACTGGATGGAAGCTTGGTCATAAGAAAAAATGAACAAAAATGACAAAATTGACATAAATGACATAAATGACAGACAGGTACTGAAGTTATATTTTTGTCATTTTTATTATTTTTTTAATTTTTGTCATTGCTTACACCGGCTCTTCCGCCGGCCCCAAGGAATCCATTACCGTCTGCGGGGACATATCAAAAGTTTTGTCTAAATTCTTAAATGAAGTTTTGTCCGCGTCAAAGTACAAATCCACGGCTCCGGTAGGCCCGTTTCTGTGCTTTTTAATGTGGATTTCCGCAATGTGGGGCCGGCGGGCGTCCTTGCCTTTGTACATTTCCTCGCGGTAAATGAACATTACCACGTCGGCGTCCTGCTCAATGGAACCTGATTCTCTAAGGTCGGCCAGTTGCGGCACTTTGTCCGGCCGGTTTTCCACTCCGCGGGACAGCTGCGATAGCGCCAGCACCGGCACGCTCAGTTCGCGCGCGAGCAATTTTAACGAACGCGAAATTTCCGAAACTTCCTGCACGCGATTTTCTTTATCGCGGCCTTCCATTAATTGCAAATAGTCAACGACAATCAAACCCACGCCATGCTCTGCGTGAAGGCGCCTGGCTTTTGTTCTTACTTCCATAATATTACTGCCGGCCGCATCATCAATAAAAATAGGGGACTCGCTAAGTTCGCCCATGGCCTGCCCGATTTTTTCAAAGTCGTCATCGTTTAAATGTCCGGTGCGGATTTTCCACAAATTTACATCGCTCTGCGAAGAAAGCAGGCGGTCTACCAATTGGTCTTTGCTCATTTCCAATGAAAAAATTCCCACCGGAATTTTTAAATCCACGCCAATGTGCCGCATAATGTCCAGCGCAAGCGAGGTTTTCCCCATGGATGGCCTGGCGGCCAGCACAACAAGATCGGATTTCTGCAAACCGCCGAGCAAATTATCCAAATCCACGTAGCCGGTCGGCACACCGCGCAGTTTGCCTTTTTCGCGGTGCAGTTCGTCTATTCTTTCAAAAGTGGCGTGCAAAATGGAAGTAATGGAAACAAAATTCTGCTTTAAGTGTTTCTGCGAAATGTTGAAAAGTTTTTGTTCGGCCTGGTCTAAAATATCTTCCATTTCGCCCTGCTCGGAAAAAGCCAAATTTGTAATTTCGCCCGATGCGGAAATCAATTTTCTAAGCGCGCCTTTTTTGCGGACAATAAAAGCGTAGTGCGTAACGTGCGCCGAAGACGGCACGGCGTTTACCAATTGCGCCAAATAAGCGGCGCCGCCGACCTTGTCCAAAATCTGGCGTTCTTCCAGCCAGTTGGTCACCGTTAAAATATCAATGGCAATATTTTTTGAAAACAGCGCCAAGACAGCTTCAAAAATCTGCTTATGGCGGTCATCGTAAAAATCATCCGGCGAAACCAAATCGGCAATATTTACAATAGCGTCTTTATCCAGCATTACGCAGCCTAAAACCGACATTTCGGCTTCCATGTTCTGCGGCGGCATGCGTTGTATGTTTTGATCCATAGAATAGATTTTTCTGTCATCCCGACCCGACTTCGCTGAAGCTTCGTCGAGCAAGCCGACCGAAAGTGTGGAAGTGGCCTGTCCGCCGTAGCCTTGGCGGAGGCGGAAGGGATCCCTTATCGATTGAAGTTTAAGGGATCCTCGACTCGCCCCGCTTCCGGCGGGCTCGCTCGGAATGACAATAGTTTATGTATTATAACCCTTTTCTGGGAGCTGTAAAAGAGCTAAAACGCCCTAATTTAGGGCGTTTTGTGTATAGCTGTGTAGATGACCGGTGGATAAAGGTTCCTCGGGGTTCTGCTCCGAGGTATTCAAACCTGTATTAGCTCCTCGGCTCGGAAAGTTATCTAAGATAACTTTCACTCGCTCTACGTCGCTAATAAAAAACGGCTATTTTAGGGCATTTTTACATTTTGAGCGCCTTCTTGAGCTTTTGCCCCTCCGGCGTGTCCATAACCTCATACCCCAAAGCTTCAATTTGCTTCCTTATTTCATCCGATTTGGCAAAATCTTTACCCGTTCTGGCTTGATTGCGCAATTCCGCCAGTTCCCTTACTTCCACAGGTAGGGGAATATTTTCCAAAATGCTCGGCGGCTGCGCAAGCTTTAATCCCAGCACCTTATCAAAATTGGCAACCACTTCATCCTGGCTATGGACGTTAAAAGCCTGATAATTAAAAACTTCCCACAAGCTGGCAACAAAGCCGGGGATATTTAAATCCGTTTCCAAATTTTTTCCGCCGCGGGCCAAATATTCGTCAATAATATTTTTTTGCAACTCCTGGTTTTCCCCGATAATTTTATGCGCGTTCACCGTATTGTAAATTTTCTCCAGAGCTTTGTAAGCCGCAAGCAAACTTTCTAAGGTAAAATTTTGCTGCTGACGATAGCCGCTTTGGGTAAAAAGATACCTTAAAGCCAAACCCGGCAGGGGAATTTTTTCGGAAAAATTTTTCAGTGTTAAAAAACTGCCGTCGCGCTTGGCCATTTTTTTGCCGTCAACCAACAAATGCTCGGAATGGAACCAATGCTTAACAAAATTACCTTTGCCCAAAAGCGCCTGCGACTGCGCGATTTCGTTGGTGTGGTGCGGAAACATTAAATCCACACCGCCGGTATGGATATCCGCGGGTTCGCCGTTAAAGGCTATCTGATTGATAACCGAGCATTCAATGTGCCAGCCCGGGCGGCCCTTGCCCAAAGTGGGATGATCCCAAAAAATTTGCGCGTCCTGCTCGTCATGGGCCTTCCACAACGCAAAATCGCTAAGATTTTCTTTTTCATATTCATCGGACTTTACCCGCGCGCCGATTTTCTTGCCTTCCAAAAACTTTTCGCCCACCAGCTGGCCGTAATCTCCAAAATCTTTTTGATATTTTTCAATGCTAAAATACGTACTGCCGTCTTCGGCTTTATACGCATACCCTTTGTTAATGAGGCCGACGATAAAATCCTGAATCTGGGGGATAACGTCGGTCACCCGGATAAAAGTAATATCTTTAGCCGCCACATTAACCTCGGCCAAATCTTTTAAAAATTCATCCAGGTAGAATTTGGTAAACTCCCGCAGGTTTTCCACGCTTGCAGACGCGCCAAATTTTTCAATAGTGCCTTTTATCGTTTTATCATCAATGTCCGTGATATTCATTACCCACTTGGGGCTAAAACCTTCGTACTTTAAAGTCCGGTACAATAAATCCGCAACAACATAAGCGCGCAAATTGCCGATGTGCGCGTAATTATAGACCGTGGGTCCGCAGGTATATAGGTTAAGATGATCCTTTTTAGGAATTTCTTCAATATTTTTTGTTAGGCTGTTATAGAGTTTCATAAAACTATCTTATCAAAAAAGCTTCCAAAACGGAAGCTTCAATGGCTATGATTAAGCAGCATCTCCAAATGATTCTCGCGCAATTTCTTCAATCCAAAGGCCGCGTCGCGGCCGCTTAAAATTTTGGCCAAATGCACGCCGCCCATAAAATGCGGAGAAATTACGTAATCAATTCCGCGCTCGTAAAATAGCGCTGTCTCTCTTTCGTCTTGCGCGGTAAAAATTAATTTTGGCCTCGCTTTGGTTTGGACCACACTTCGATGGATGGAATGCAAAAGGGCCAAGTTGTCATTAAAATCCGGAATTGTAGAAATTACCATTTTTGCCTTGGACAAACAAACGGCTTCTTGCACAAACTCGTCGTTTATATCTCCGCAAACTGTCATCAATCCCTGCTCCTTATACTTTTCCGCAACCAGAGGGTCAAAATCCACAACCACAAATGGAGTTTTTTGCTTTTGCAAAACCGCGATTAAATGATGCCCCAATCGGTTGGCGCCCGCCAAAATAATATGGTTTTTTAATACTATACTTTCCCAGCCTTTCTCCGCTTCGCCTTTTTTTAAATCCAGCCAGCCCAGCAGGGGTTTTAATAAATCGTAAATTCCCGCCGCGTACTTAATCATATAGGAAGAAATCGCTATGGTAATAATCGCAATCAATGTGACTAAAGACACGTCGCTTTGCTTTAAGTGCCCCAAGGCCAGCCCAGAGGCGACTAGAATCAAACCAAACTCCGAAACCTGAGCCACGGTGACGCCGGCAAAAAATCCGGTTCGCGGTTTGTATCCAAAAAATCCCAGCAGCAGCATAACAATTAATGGATTCCCGACTAAAATAAACGCCGATAAAATTATGGCCGGACGGGCCAGGGCAGAAAAATTATTCACTGTCAGCCCCGTACCCAAAACAATAAAGAAAATCATAATAAAAAAATCGCGGATGGGTTTAATTTTTCCGCCGATTTCGTAATGCATGCCGGATCTGGCCAGCGCGAGGCCTGCCAAAAACCCGCCGATTTCCAGGCTAAAACCCACCAGCGGCAAAGATACAAAGGTGGCCACTCCCAAAGCCCAGGCCAAAGAAAAAACCAGCATCAACTCATCATTGTGGCCTATTGCTTTAACTATTCTAGGCAGGGCTTTAACAGCCAGCCACCAAATCACTAAAATTAAAATTAACGCCCTCACCAGCGCCATAATTATGCTCTGCCACAGCGGCAGGCCGGAATAAATTCCGCCGGAACCCTGGCTAAAAGTTGAAAGAGAAATTAAAATTAAAATCGCGACTATGTCCTGGGTCAAAAAAATACCAACAACTAATTTGCCGTACAAACTCTGCAAATCACGTTTTTCGCCCAACAGTTTTACAACAATGATGGTGGAAGAAAAAGTCAGCGCCGGCGCAATGTACCAGCAGGAGAGCAGGGGAAGGCCCAAGGCGCGCAAAATAATAAAGCCGATGATAGTAGTAAATACAATTTGCCCGAATCCGACCAACAGCGCTGTCCGGCCGAGTTTTTTTAGCTGAGAAATGTCCAGCTGCATGCCAACCATAAACAACAACAGTGTAATGCCAATTTGCGACAGCGCGGAAAAAACTTCGGTTTGCTGAAGCTGGTAATAACCCAGCGGCCCGACAACAAGTCCGGTAATTATGTAGGCAATAATGCTTGGCTGTTTAAGCAGGCTGACTAAAAACGAGACCAGCCCGGCCAAAATTAGGATGATTGAAAACTCAACGAACAAATGATTCATTTTATTTTGATTTCAATTTTGATTTCAATATTGCAATCTGTTAATTTTCGTCATTATAACACAAATTGCAAAAATTTAAAAAATATTGTAAAATATTACTTAATATGAACTTAAACACACTTTTCTTTATTGGCCCGCAAGGCAGCGGCAAAGGCACACAGGCTAAACTAATCGCCGCAAAATTAGGATTTTTCCACTGGGAAATGGGCGGAATTTTACGATCTGTGGCTAAGGAAGATTCTGAATTAGGGCGAAAAGTAAAATCGCTGATTGACCAAGGCATTCTTTTGACCGACGAACAGCTGTATGAAGTAGTAGATTCCAGGCTTTCCCAAATTCCCAAAGACCAGGGCGTAATTTTTGACGGCATCCCGAGAAGGGTAGCGCAGGCTGAACACTTAATGGAATTTTTACAAAAACAGGGCCGGACCGATTTTGTAACTCTCTTTATTAACCTGCCGGAAGATGAAATAATGAAGCGTTTGATTTTGCGGGGTCAAATGGAAAACCGCGCTGACGATACGCCGGAAAAAATTAAATTCAGACTGGAGCAGTACAAAAAAGACACGGTGCCGGTTTTGGATTATTTACGATCCAAAAGCGAATTTATAGAAATTGACAGCCGCCCGCCAATTGAAGAAGTGGCAAAGAATATTAACAAAGCCTTAGGCATTTAAATGAGACAACAACCTTTAAATATTATTCTTTTGGGAGACCCGGCGGCGGGTAAAGCCACGCACGGCAGGTTTTTGGCCAAGCGCTACAAGATGTACGATTTAGACATGGGCAAAGAATTACGCGCGCTGGACAGAAATTTGGCTTTAAGAAAAAAATATAAGTTAGATAAAACTTTAGACAAAGGCAAACTCACGCCTACCGATATAGTACGAGAGCTTTTGCACGACCGCATCCACAAAACCCCCAAACATACGGGGATTTTATTTAACGGTACGCCAAAAATGCTGGGCGAGGCTAAGCTGGTAAACTCCTGGCTGAAGGCCGAAAAGCGTACGCGTGTTTTATTTGTTTATTTAACCATTCCGCTTAAGGAAACCATTAAACGGATGACCGGGCGCAAAACTTATTTCCGCGGCAAATTCAGCAAGCGGCCCGACGATAACAACAAAGCTTTAAAAAACCGGCTTAAATATTATCAAAATAATATCAGGCATGTGGTGAAATTTTTTAAAAGCCAATACCCGTTTATAAAAATCTCCACAATGGGGAGTATTATGCAGGCGAGGAAACGGCTGATTGCCGATTTAAACAAGTTTGAATAAATAAAGATACCGATATACTGATGTATACAGATGATACTGATAATACGGATTCGCTTTAATATCAGCATTATCCGTTTCATCAGTATTCAAATCTGTATATCAGTATCATATTCTGTATATCAGTATCATATTATGAAAACCGGACTTATTAAAACCGAAGATGAAATAGAAATTATCGCCGAGGGTGGAAAAATTCTCCGCGATATTTTATACAAAACCGCCGAGCTTGCCGTCCCGGGCGTTTCTACGTCTGATTTAAATAAATACGCCGAAGACCAAATTTATAAGGCAGGCGGCCAGCCGAGTTTTAAAAATTACGGGCCCAAAAAAAACCCGTTTCCGGCCGGGCTTTGCACTTCGCTAAACTCTGAAGTTGTGCACGGCATACCTTCGCGTAAGATTATCCTAAAATCCGGGGATATTGTCGGCTTGGATATTGGTATGAAATACAAAGACCTTTTTACCGACACGGCCATTACTGTGCCGGTGGGTCAGGTATCCGATGTCGCGAAAAAGATTATCGAAGCCGCAAAACAAAGCCTAAGCGCGGCCATTGCGCAGGCCAAAGCAGGCAATAAAATCGGCGACATAGCTTTTGCCACGCAATCCACAGCCGAAGCCGCCGGCTTTAGCGTGGTTCGCGATTTAGTGGGCCACGGCGTGGGCTACGATGTACACGAAGATCCGGCTGTCCCGTGCTATGGCAAAAAAGGACAGGGGATAGTTTTGAAAGAAGGGATGGTTTTAGCAATTGAGCCCATGCTCTGCGAACACGAATATTTTTTAAAAGTGGATGATGATAGTTGGACAATTCGTACGGCTGATGGGGGACTTTCCGCCCACTTTGAACACACCATTGCCATAACTAAGAATGGGGCGAGGATTTTAACTTAAAAATCATCATTATACCATAAAATCAAGCTGGAAGAGGGGACACCTCTTCCAGTGACCCCGCCCTAGGCGGGGTCACTTTTTCTTCTCAATTTCTGTCTGAATTTTTTCTACAAATTTCTTTAAAGCCATTGCGCCCGAATCTTTGCCTTCGCGGGTGCGCACGGCAACCTTCTTGGCTTTAACTTCCTTATCGCCCAAAATTAATTGGTAAGGAATTTTTTGCATTGAGGCCTCTCTAATCTTTTTTCCAATTGACTCGTCCCTATCATCTAATTCTATTCTAAATTCTTCATTCTGCATTCTCAATTCTTTTAGCACTTTCTTCGCGTAAGCATTCTGCTTCCTGGAAATCGGCAAAATCGCAACCTGAACAGGGGAAAGCCACAAAGGCAGCGCGCCAGCATAATGCTCAATCAAAATTCCCATAAATCTTTCAAAGGAACCAATCAGTGCCCGATGGATAACCACTGGGGTCTTCCTGGCACCGTCTTTGGCAACATAGTCCAAGCTAAAACGCTTTGGCATTTGGAAGTCCAACTGTACTGTTGCCAACTGCCATTTTCTACCAAGCACATCCTTAATACTCATGTCTATTTTTGGACCATAAAAAGCACCATCGCCCTGATTGATTTCAAACTCCCACTTGGCTTTTCTTAAGGCTTCAGCAAGGGCCATTTCCGCCATTTGCCACTCTTCCTGGGTCCCCAAAGATTTTTCCGGCCGGGTAGAAAGATATACATCCTCAATTTCCATTCCAAAAATTTTGTATATTTTAGTAATCCGCTTAAGCAAATCGGCAACTTCATCGGCAATTTGCTCAGGTGCCAAGAAAATATGACAGTCGTCCTGCGCGAAGCCGCGTACCCTGGTCAGCCCGCTTAAAACGCCCGTAAGCTCATTGCGAAACAAAGTCGACATTTCCGCCATTCTTAAGGGCAGGTCGCGATAAGAATACAGGCCCTGCTTGTATAAAAGCATGTGCCCCGGGCAATTCATCGGCTTTAACGCAAACTGTTTTTCTTCAACTTCCAACACAAACATATCATCCTTATAGTGCTCCCAATGTCCGGAAGTTTTCCAAAGTTCGGAATCAAATAACTGTGGCAACTTAACTTCGCTATACCCAGGTCCGTATGAAACCTCTCTTACAAAAGCTTCTAATTCATTTCTTACAACCATTCCTTTGGGTTGATAAAAAGGGATGCCAGGCGACATATCATTGAACAAAAAAAGCCCCAAACGCGGACCCACCACGCGATGGTCGCGCTTGGCCAACTCTTCCTGAAGTTTCAAATATTCGACAAGCTCTCCCTTGGTTTCAAACGCCAAGCCGTAAATTCTTTGCATTTGCGGATTTGCCTGGTCGCCGCGCCAATACGCGCCGCTAACTTTATCCAATTTAAACGCGTCGGATTTGATTTGGGAAGTGTTCTCCACGTGCCCGCCGCGGCAAAGGTCTATAAACTTTCCGGTTTTATACAAAGAAACTTTGTCGACGCTTTCCGCGTGATTCCGCGGCTGTAGCCCGGTTCCGCGTGGTTCCGCGTTAAGTATTTCATCCGCTTTAGTGGTCCCAAACTTTTCCATGTCTTCAATCAGCTGGATTTTAAACGGTTGATTTTGGCCCTTAAAAAATTCCTTCGCTTCGATGGTGGACATTTCTATCCGTTCAAACGCCAATTTTGATTGCGCTAAAGCCCTCATCCTTTTTTCCAAAACTTTAATATCTTCGGGTGTTAGGGAGCGGGGGAGTAAAAAGTCATAAAAAAAGCCGTTTTCAATTACCGGCCCTACGCCCAGTTGGGCTTTGGGGAACATTTCCAAAACCGCTGACGCAAGCAAATGCGCTAGTGAGTGGCGCAGATTGTTAAGTTTTTGTTCTTTGTCCATATAATTGTCCTGTGTCATCCCGACCGAAGCGGAGGGGTCCCTTAAATATAAATTACTTCCAATCGTCCGATAAATCTTTCCAATGCCGGTTCTTAGTCTTAATTAAAAATTCTTTCTTTTTTTTATTCCATCTTTTTAATTGCTTTTCTTTTAAAATTGCTGATTCAACATCGCTCGTTTCTTCAAAATACACTAATTTATGGCATCGTACATAAGCTAAGCATAAGCGATTCCTCCACTCGTCCCGCCTCCGGCGGGACTCGGTCGGAATGACACAAAAAAAGTAGAGCTAACAAAAGAACCCCAAGACTTAACTATCGATAAACAATCGATAACTAAATCCTGGGGTCCCTCCGCCACTTGGCGGATGAGACGTTTCCGTCCCAGTTCTCCAGCTCCAGTTTAAACAAACTGGGGCTGGACTTTTCATCCTCAAATGGCTCTAGAACATTTGAAGACTAATGCTTATTTGTTTCAAACTCTCCCGCTTGGTAGGGCGGAATGGATGGATATTGTTCGAGCCCCAGTAGAACAGCAAGCTGTCTACGGGGTAAACTTATTGAAAACAAAATTTAGCTTCTCCATAAATGTCGAAGACTAAATTGTGCTGATATCCATGCGTTTGAAGAACCTGCCTCGACTTGCTTTCGCTTTTACGAGGCAAGGCGGGCTAAAATCACTATAACATAAGGCAAAAAACCTGGCAAACCGGGTTTTCCACAAAAACTTTGGCTTAAATAAAACAAATATCAAAATCGGTTTATACCTGCTTTGACAACCAAGCCTTTCTGGTGCTATTTTAATCGCGTTAGACATTGACGGCCGTTAATTGAATTCCGGCCGTCAGAAAGGAGATACTCCATGAGCACGTGGCAGGTGATCGCCGGAGCGCTGATCCTGGCGCTCGTTCTGTGGGTCGCCTTGCGGCCCAAAAAGAACAACCAAACCTCGCTGGGGCTCTAAGCCCCAACCCCCACAGGAGGGGACATGATAACAGCAGGAATCGCCCTGCTTTTTGCGCTCCTCCTCTGGGGAGCGCGCAAAGCCGCCCGGGAAGGCCGAAGAGGCCAGTACTGGAGCGGCAACTGGAAACGCTAACCGCAACCGCGCCGCGGGCCGAGAACAACACTCGGACTCGCGGCGCTCATCATTTTTTCAACTTCTCTAATTTTACCTGTCGTCCTGAATTTATTTCAGGACCCACAAATCTTAAAACGGATTCTGAAACAAGTTCAGAATGACACGCTAAAAAACTAATTCACGCCAATCATTACAATTTCAGGAACGCTGTGAAGTTCCGCCATCAGCTCATTGCTCATTCCCACCTGGGTTTGGGTTTTTATTTTTTTTGCCTGTGGGCCGGCGCCGACCGACAAAAATACCTGCACGCTTCCCGGATATTTTTCCACAATGGATTTAATTTTATTCAACGCATCCATATCCGCCAAACTGTTCATATGCAAAACCAACTGCTTTTCCTTTTCCATTTCCTTAAGCGCCATATCATACAAATCATCGCTCGGCAGTTCCTGAATGCCTTCTGCGATTAATTTTAGCTCTTCGTCTTTGTCAGAAAGTCTTCCCGTAACCTGGACGATTTTGTCATTGGCCAAAAACGGCAAAACTTTTTCCATTACTGTGGGAAAAACCAAAACTTCCAGACTGCCGGTCAAATCTTCCAGGGTAAAAAACGCCATCGGGTCATTCTTGCGCGTTAAGGTGCGCTTGAGCCGCGCGATAATTCCGCCCGCAACTACGTTGGCGCCGACTTCATTTAAGTTTAAGGATTTTATACTGCGCAAACTGCCCAAAACTTTGGCGTACTTTTTCAGCGGATGGGAAGAGACATACATTCCCAAATGCTCTTTTTCCCAAGCCAAAATTTCATCTTCCGTGGCCGGGGCAGAGGGTTTTAATTTTAACTTGCCAATTTGCAAAGATTTTCCAAACAGCGAAGTCTGTCCGTTGTCCTTGTCCTTAAAATTTTCGCGCACAAAATCCAAAACCAATTCCGTGTTATTTAAAAGCTGTCCGCGTTCGCCAAAAGCGTCCAAAGCGCCGGCCTTAACCAGCGCTTCCCAGGACTTTTTGTTGAAATTTTTTACATAAGCGCGAGTAAGGAAGTCTTCAAGAGAAACAAAAGGCTGTAAGCTGTAAGCTGTAAGCTGTAAGCTCTCTGATGTTTCTTGCTTATTGCTTACTGCTGTCTGCTTATCGCTCAATCTGGCTTCCATAACCTTAGTAATCACATCGCTTCCCAAATTCTTAATCGCATTTAGGCCAAACCGAATGGTTTTTTCGTCCACTACGGTAAAGTCGCCAAGCGACTCATTCACATCCGGCGGCAAAATTTTTATACCCAAAGCCTCGCATTCCTCCACGGCCTCATAAATTTTGTCTTCATCGCCGCTTTCAGCCGTCATTACCGCGGCCATAAATTCCACCGGATAATTGGCCTTCATATACGCGGTCTGGTAGCCCACCACGGCATAAGAAGCCGAATGCGACTTGTTAAAGCCGTAGGCCGCGAACGGTTCAATCCAGGTCCAAATTTGTTCGGCCTTGGCAAACGACCAACCGGAGGTTTCCTGGCAGCCCTGCACAAATTTTATTTTTTGCTTGGCCATTTCTTCCGGAATCTTTTTACCCACAGCCTTTCTGAATTTATCAACTTCCTCCCAACTGTAGCCGGCCAAATCGTGCGCAATGGTAAGCAAGTCGTCCTGATAGACTAAAATCCCGTAAGTTCGTTTTAAAATTTTCTCAAAAGCCGGATCAAAATATTTTATTAAACTAGGGTTGTGTTTGCGCGCGATGAAATCTTCAATAAACTGCATTGGCCCCGGCCGGTACAGCGCGACCATGGCCATAATATCAAAAATACTGCTGGGTTTAAGTTCTTTTAAATAGCGGGTCATGCCGCTTGAGCCGAGCTGGAACACGCCAAAAGTATACCCGTCAGACAACAGCTTAAAGGTTTTTGCGTCAGGGTGGGGGAGATTATCAATGTCAATTGAGCGGCTGTGGCGTTTTTGCACCAAATTCACAGCCGCTTCCAAAATACTTAAGTTGCGGATGCCCAGCAAGTCCAGTTTAACCACGCCAATAGCCTTGCTGTTTGCGTTTACGTCCAAAGAGTACATGTCGTACTGCGTAATTACCCGCTCGCCGTCCGGCTCTTTTTGCAGCGGCATATAGTCGGTAAGTTCGGTTGGCGTAATTACAATGCCCGCCGCGTGGACAGAAGCATGCCGGGCGCAGCCTTCCAATTTTTTCGCAATTTCCAAAATCCTCTTGGTTTCCGGATCGTGGTCGTAGACCTCTTTTAATTCCGGGGATTTTAATAAAGCTTTTTCCAGGGTCATGTTAAAACCCTGCTTGCCAATAGGGATCATTTTGGCAATTTGGTCGCACTTGGAATAGGACACGGCCAGCGCGCGGCCTACATCCCGTACGGCCGCGCGCGCCATCATAGTTCCAAAAGTAATAATCTGCGCTACCTTGTCTGCCCCGTATTTTTTGGTAATGTACGCGATCGCCTCGTCCCTGTGGTTGTCCGCAATGTCCAAATCAATATCCGGCGGCGTGGGCCGGTGCATAGTTAAAAAACGTTCAAAAGGCAACTCGTAATACAAAGGGTCAACATTGGTAATGCCTAAAATCCGCCCGACTATTGAGCCGGCGGCAGAGCCACGGGTATTGGTAATCGCGCCGATTTTGTGCGCTCCATCCACCACATCCGCTACCATCAAAAAATAAGTGTCAAAGCCTTTTTGACAAATAATATCCAGCTCGTAATTAATACGCTCTTCAATTTCCTTAGGCACGCTGCCATTTTTTCCATAAAGCGGCAAAGCCTTCTCGTGAGTAATTTTTTTTAGGTACTCCGCGGAATCCAAACCCGGGGGGATTTCCACTTTTGGAAAATAGCGCTGGTCAATCAATATTTCCAAATTGCACTTTTCAGCCACTTTTTGCGTGTTTTCTATGGCCTCGGGCAAATCAAAAAACAGTTCCTGCATTTTTTCCTGAGATTTAAGCGATAAATCCACCCCCCGCATATCCAACCGGTCAGTATCCTGGACAGTGCGGCCGGTACCAATGCAAACCATAACGTCCTGCGCCTCGGCGTCTTCGGGATAAATATAGTGGCAGTCTGCCGTGGCCACCAAAGGCAAATTATTGGCCCTGGCCAAAGCGACTAATTTTTGATTCAGCTCCGCTTCCTGCCCGCCAGCGCCAGAAGGCGCAGCCGATGGCAGGCGGGCTTTAGGGTCCAGATGTTTGCTGTTTCTTTGAATTTCAATATACAACCGCTCGCGGGAAAAAATATCCAAATATTTTTCCAAAACTTTTTGCGCTTCCGCCTCGCCGTTATTCAACGCGGCCTTTGGAATTTGCCCTCGCTGACAGCCGGAAAGCGCAATCAGCCCCTGGTTATATTTTTTTAGCAGGCTTAAATCTATCCGCGGTTTATAATAAAATCCTTCCAGATGCGCGATTGTGGAAAGCTTAATTAAATTGTGATAGCCCTCCAGGTTTTGCGCCAGCAAGGTCAAGTGAAAATAATCCGAATCCACCTTGCCCGCCTTGTCGTGGATGGAGCGGGGCGCAACATAGGCCTCCATGCCGACAATCGGCTTGATGCCGGCTTCCTTGCATTTGTTATAAAATTCTATGGCTCCGTACATGACGCCGTGGTCTGTAAGCGCGACGCTGTCCATACCCAATTCTTTGACGCGCTCAACCAGCGGGTCAATTTTTGAAAGCCCGTCAAGCAGTGAATAATGGCTGTGACAATGTAAGTGAGTGAAACTCATGGATGAAATTAATTGATATTGATGGAAATAAGTGGAAATTCATTGCATAATCAATTTCCTAATTTCAACAAATTTCCATTAATTTCCTGTATGCATATTACCAAAAAGCCGATAGTTTTGCTATACTAAAATCATCAGAAAAATCAAACAAAATTCTGCTTATGTCAATGCTCAAACAAAAACTGGAAATTGAGGTTGAGGAAGCCGAGCTCGCGGCCCAAAAAACTTTAAGCAGTTTCCCGAAAATCGCGCGCTGGTTTTTGATCTTAGGAGTTTTGGCCATTTTGCCGGTTTACTTTACTGCCAAAAAAATCTCCTACAATATTTGGGCCAAACGCTATGCGCAGGGACAATTAACCGCCAAGCCGAGCTTTACCAATCCCTTACCGCCAAAAGCTTCGGCCGTGAGCCTAACCACCATGGGCAGCGGCGTCTACGGAGCGGCAGTGGAGTTGGCAAACCAAAATCTGGAACTGTCCGCTTCTAACATCGGCTATACTTTTAATTTTTACAACTCTCAAAAGCAATTGCTTTATACTTATTCAGGACATGCTTTTTTACTGCCAGATGAAAAAAAATACGTAGTTCTGCCCAGGTTTACCGCCACGGAAGCAATTGCTTATACCGACTTCCAAATAGATCCAAATATCGCCTGGCAAAAACGGCTGAGCATTCCGGAAGTTAAAATACTAACCGGAATACCGAACGCTTACCACGAACTTAGCCCGCGAGCCTTTGTGCTGGAAGGCGATTTTACCAACCAGAGCCCCTATGCTTTAAAGCAAGTCCGCCTGAATTTTGTTTTGCTTAACCGCTTAGGCAAAATTATCGGGGTGAGCCAGCGCACAGAATTTACCGTCGCTCCGTTTGAACGGCGCAGCTACAAACAGCTTTGGCCCAATTTGTTCGCCGAAGGCCTCGCGGAAATTAAGGTTGCGGCTGAAACCAACGTCTTGGATCCGGAAAATTTATCTACCCTGAAGGCTGACAATTCGGCCTCGGACTTAAGCCGGCCGAAGTAATTGAACAAAAATGAGCAAAAATGACAAAATTGAGCAAAAATAAACTGCAGTTATAATTTTGTCATTTTTTTAATTTTTTTAATTTTTGTCATTTGATGT
>JAJYWK010000023.1 GCA_021791515.1 bacterium
TACAATCTGTTAAAGGACAAATGAATATCAATCGCTAACCAACAAATACTTCTGGCCATCAGAGGCGG
This sequence comes from bacterium, assembly GCA_021791515.1. Lineage (GTDB taxonomy): Bacteria > Patescibacteriota > Doudnabacteria > UBA920 > UBA920 > PALSA-1336. Next base: position 69 of record JAJYWK010000023.1, read on the forward strand.
TTTTGGTATTGGCTAAAAGTCGGTTGCGAAATGTGTGAAGGTTTCGTTATTCAAAGCCCTGGAAACCGTAAAAGACTCCTTAACTTCGTCCACGGAAATCCTCTCTTATATAGACAGCGAAGCGGTAAACAAAAACTTCCCGGACTTAAACAAGCAATTTATTTCCCAGCGCCGGCAAAAAGCCATTAAAAAAAGAATTATTGCGCCGGACTCCGCTTTCATCCGCCAGCACGCCAAAAGCTTTGACGCAAAAACCACAAGCATCAGGACAGTAACCGCCAGCCAGCCCTTTTCCACCATAATGTACATTTACGACAACAAAGTTGCTTACATCAGCATGCGCCAAAACCAAATTGTTAGCATGATAATTGAACATCCGGCAATTTACCAAATGCACAAAACCCTGTTTGAGCAAACCTGGCTTAATGCCAAAGCCGTCCCCGTATAATCCGGGGCGGCTTTTTTAAAATGTCTCACGCGGCTTTTTCTAAACCGAAACTCTCGCCTTGCGCAGCCGGCTGCCTTTCCAGTTCCCAATAGGTTTCGCCGGTATTGTGGTAATTGGCAATTTCACCAACCTTTTTAAAACCCAACATTCCATACCATCTTGAAACAGGATTACCCTTCCACACAACCGCTTTAATCTTATTTATCGCACCCTTCTCTTTCAGGGCGGCGGTTAAAAATGTTTCTGCTATAGGGCTGCCTTTGGCCGCTGGATTTAAATTTAAAGAACCGACATAAATTTCATTTGTACCTATTGTGTCAAAATGCAAAAAAGCAATAATCTTCCCCTCATGTTTTAAAATTCTAAAAGTATGGCCGGGCTCGCTTAATGTTCTTTTAAACTCATCGGCTGTCTGATTTTTTAAATTCTCTGGATATTTTTGCTCTCGGTTTAGAATGAAAATTTCCTTCATCTGGAGTTTTTCTTCAAAAGATAGCATGCTGGAATCCTGATCTTTTATTTCGGTGCTTGCCACCTCGTTAAAATTAAGCTTTGCTTCTCTGGGCATGGCTTTGAAGGCTTGGGCAAATACCATTACTTCGGTTTTCAAACCCTGCAGTTTAGCTGCCAGTTCCACGGCAGAAAGCTGGCTTAGGCTCTTCGTACTGGAAAATTCAACGAGCAAATCCTTGCCCTTTTTTAGCATATTTTCGGAAACTTTTTGTATATTTTTTTCCGAATCTGAGAAAGTTTCCTTAAAATGCCCCCTTAAATACTCCCCTGTGGTTTTTGCTGCATCCACAATTTCTCCATATTTGGAAAAAAGTTCAGCGGCAATCCCGTGTTCCAAACTCTCGCCAATATCCAAAATTCTATTTCCCAAACCCCTATCGTAATCCAAAGAAAGAAAAGTTCTCACCCCGACAAGGCCGTACTTCTTCGCGAAATTGGCTAAGCGCTTTTCATCCACCCCCTCCAAAAATGCCCGCGACAAAACCAGCTGCTCGGACCATGGCAAGCTATGCACCGGCACTCCGGAATCCTGAAAAAACTTCTGTGTTTTTTCCAAAGTAAATTCAGGATCAGCCAACGGCGCAATCCTCTTAAAATACTCCGCGGGCTGTTCGTTCTGCCTGGGAGGCAAAAAATCTGTAATGTTGTAGCCCCGCGCGTGCTTGGAATAATAACTTTTCCCAAATCGGGTATTCAAATACAAATTTTTTTCCGTAATCGGTTGCCCCCGCTGCCTCAACTTCGCAGCCGCATTATTCCGGACTTTTTCCATTTCCTCTCCTTTTGCCAAACTTAACACCTCGGTAATTTTAAACCCATCTCCATTTTCTTCTATTATCGCAGCCAAATCAGGGTCAATTTGTTTGACTAAAACATCCTTCCTGCCGATATAATAATTAGCCCCTTGTCCAGAACTGTTGGTAAAGGCGGCGTGAGGGTTCTTTGGCGTCGTTCGCCTTTCATGAACGTTATACAGTCGCGATGTTTCGCTGTTAACTACAGTCCTAAAATCCGACTCTTTAATTAGGCCCAAATTAAACAAATTTTTTAAATTTTCTTTTGCATACTTCAAAGGATTAAAGTCAATTCCCTTACCCATTCCGCCAAGCCTGAGCCCGGTCAAGCGGAAAAAAGACTCGCCGGAAAATTTTACATACTTGTCTGCTGTTTCATCAAATATCTCCAAAACCCCTTGGGAAGTCCTTTTAGATTTCAATTTTGCCAAGGATTTTGCCGTGGCTAGCTCGGCAAAATTTACCGGATTGTTATCCTTTAAAACAACGGGGGTTTTCCATTGCATAAAAAGCTCTCCCATTTCCCAAGGCTGCAGCATGGCAGATAATGCTTTTTTCGCATATTCTCCGTTTTTGATTTCTTCTAAAGAATGGGGCAAAACCATTACAGGCCTTTCTTCTTTTTTAAAATCAGCCCGATCCTCTGCTGACGGATAACCCACCCCCTTTAAGTCAGATAGATACAAAATCACTTCCAGAGAAGTAAACTTACTTCGGTCGTCCTTTCGGGAATTCTGATAAGGCAGCCGCTTGGAGGCAAGCGCCTGAAAATTAACCGCTAAGCGCCCATCTTCTTCAGAGAAAATATCTTGTTTTTTTAGAAACTCAAACAATCGGGGATTAAGCTGTTTGGCTTTTTCCAAGCTTGTCGGCTCTTCCCGGGGGATCTCTATATTTTGTTCGTGCCGCGCTTCGTTCATATGATCATGATAAAACTAACAAACTATTTTGTCCATGTTATAATACTGCTATGAGCGGCATAATTGAAGTCAAAAACCTGGTGAAAACCTACAAGCACACGCAAGCGGTTAAGGGCGTATCTTTTGAAGTGCGGCGCGGCGAAGTGTTCGGCCTTTTGGGACCTAACGGCGCGGGCAAAACCACGACTTTGGAAATAATGGAAGGGATAAAAAAACAGACCTCTGGAAGCGTTGAAGTTTTGGGTTTGGATAATCTAAAACAAACCCAGGAAATAAAAAAACGCATTGGCGTGCAGTTGCAATCCAGCCAGTATCTGCACCACCTGTCCTTGGGCGAACTTTTGGACTTATTTGCTTCCCTCTATGGCCGCCGGGCCGACCGGCAGCAACTGCTGGGCTTGGTTGGACTGAAAGACAAAGAGCGGGCCGAGGTTAAAGACCTTTCCGGCGGCCAGAAGCAGCGCTTTACCATTGCCAGCGCATTAGTGCACGACCCGCAAATCCTGTTTTTAGACGAACCCACCACCGGCCTGGACCCCAAAGCCCGCCGCGACATGTGGCAGCTGATTAAAAACATCAACGCGCAAGGCATGACTGTCATGCTCACCACCCATTATATGGAAGAGGCTGAGTATCTCTGCCACCGGGTGGCAATCATGGACCGCGGGAATATTTTGGAAATTGACGAGCCGAAAAAACTGGTTGACCGGGTCGCGGACACCACCCAGATTTCTTTTTTTGTAGAAAAACCAATTGACCAAAAGATTTTTTCCGCGATTCCCGAAATCGTAAAAATATATGCCGACTATCCCAAAGTTATTTTGGAAATAACCTCCTTAGACAAAGTCTCAGCGGTAATAAAACTCCTGAAAGACCATCAAATCACTTTCTTTGGCTTTACCTTGAAGACCGCGAGTTTGGAAGACGTGTATTTGGACTTAACGGGAAAGGAATACAAAAATGAGTAGCTTCTGGCAGCTTTTCAAAGCCAACTTAAAAATGTTTTTGCGCGAAAAGGAAGGTTTTTACTGGAATCTGGTTATGCCGGGGCTGATTTATATCGCACTGTCCATTCTTCCCATCGGCAAACTTGCGGATTCGCCCACCCGCTACTCCGCTTATGTTCTGCCCGGAATTATTGCCATGACTATTATGCAAGGCGGCATTTATTCCCTGGCTTACTGGATGGTGGACTTAAAATCGCGCGGCATCATCAAGCGCCTTCTGGCCACGCCCATCAAACAATGGCAGCTGGCGTTAAGTTTGGTTTGCGGCCGGCTGGTAATCGTTGTCATTCAGGTGACAATCCTCACTCTTCTTGGCGCATTTGCTTTCCACGCCACGTTTGCCCCGTATAGCTCCCCTGGTGATTATACGGGGTTTGCCGGCAATATCCTTTCTACTTTGCTATTAGTTTTGCTTGGCGGGGCAATCTTCTTGGCTTTGGGGCTGATTATTTCCCGCTTTGCCCACTCTTACGATTCTGCCGCGCCAATTACTTCGGCCATTGGCCTGCCTTTGACTTTTTTAGGCAATATTTTTTATCCCATTAGCGCCCTGCCCCCCGCCCTGCAAACCTTTGCCAAATTTTTGCCCATTACCTATTTGGCAGACGGCCTAAGGCAAGCTTATTTATACCCTTTTAATTTTGAAAAAATCGGCTGGGATATTTTAATGCTGACCATTTGGCTTATAATAATGTTGATTGTATTGGCCTCTGTTTTCAAACTAAAAGAAGACTGATACCGCTAATTATCAGTCTTGTCGGTCCAATTGGCCCTATTTCTTTTTACTAGCAATTTTAATTGGCACCCCCCAAGCCATACTCAAAGCCTGGGCAATGGCCGCACCGACTCTTAAACCGGTAAATGACCCTTGTCCTTTGTAGATTACAATCTTCTTTATCTCCCTCCCCAAGATATGGGCAGGGGTACCCCTAAAATCGCCTTGCGATTTTTGGGAAATCCACTGGGGAGGGACGGGGAGAGGTTGATACTTGTGATTGTGCAAAAATTTTTCCAAAAAACTTAAAATCCTGTCGCTCTCCTGCGGCAAAACTTTAAAGGTCTTGCTGATTTTTTTCTTGCTATCTTCCAAAGCAAAACTTACTTTCCCAAATTCTGTTGTATCTATATATAGAATCATATCTTTACCAAATTTGACCGGCTGGTCATTTTTAGTATATTTATTTAAGTTTAAACTTTTTCTTTAAATCCGCATCATTATCCATTTCTTCCACTTTCAAAATACGAATATAGTCCATAAGCCCTTTTTGCCGTAAATATAAAATTGCTTCCCTATTTAAGGGGTAAGGACTAGCATAAACACTGGCCTGCAGTTTCATAAAATGATTCTGACGAAGCAGGCGGCGGAAATGACTGCGTTTATAATTTGCCTCTTCGGGGATATCAAAAATTACCACCCGCCACTTACCATCCCATTTTGCCGCTCTTTGCACAGAGGCCTTCCTTAATAAAGCCTCCAGCTGGCCCTGCTCCGTCAAGGCAATAAAACGATTATTGCCTTCTCTCTTTACTTTTATCCAGCCCTGCTTTTCCATATTATATAAAGCCCGATAAGCCCTGTCAGCGTCAACATTCCTCAACCGGCGGGCCCAGGCGTATTTTGTTTCAAAAGGCCTGGGCAAGGAATATGCCGCAGAAGATAAAACCTCCAAAATTAAATTAACCACGCTTTGTTTGTCCATTATTTAAATACTATACTAGATTTGGCCGGCCGGTCAAATCTAGTATATGTGCTTGTTCAGCTCTTCTTTCACTATTTCAACTTCATCCCAAACAATTCTTTTGTTTCCCGGCAAAACCAAAAACTGCTCACTTCCCTTGCCGGTAATTAGAACCAAATCGTCCTTTTCCGCGATTGATAACGCGCGATGGATGGCGTGGCGGCGATCCAAAATCTTCTCGTAGGGTATAGGGTTTAGGGTAAAGGGCTTAGACGATACAATTCCAGCTTCAATATCAGAAATAATCCTTTCCGGATCACTATCATACACGTCGTCATTGGTAATAATAATATAATCCGCAAATTCTGCGCTAACTTTACCAAACACCGCGCGTTTAGATGTGTCCCGATGCCCGCCGGTGGAACCAAATACGTGAATTAGCCTTTGGTGAGGCAAACTATGAGCTGCTTTCGAGGCCGCCTCAAATGAAGCCGGCTCGCAGCCATAATCCACAAAAATTCGCATTCCTCGATTATTTGGCACAGACTCCATCCGCCCGCGCATAAACTTAAACTCATCCAGAGCTTTTGCGCAATCGGCCAAACCAACTCCCAAACCATTGGCAGCAGCCACAGCCAATAAGGCATTATAGTGGTTAAAATCTCCAACCAAATGCACTGTAAAGGATTGGTTATTTAAAATAAAACCCGTCGATGATTTGGTTGCCAGGTAGGTTTTCTGACATTTGAGATTGTTTTTGCCAAAAAAACTCACTCCAAATTTCTGCTGAGCTGAAAAACTCAAAAAATAATCCGCAAACTCATTATCTAAATTAGCAACTATGGTTTTTTTTGCCACTCCGGTCTGCGAAGTGCCTAGGCTTGCAAATAACTTAGATTTGGCGGCTTTATAATTCTCAAATCCGCCGTGCGCCTCTGTGTGCGCGGGGCTTAAATTGGTAAATAACGCGTAATCAAAATCAATACCCAAATGCCGGTTTTGGGCCAAACCTTCGGACGTACATTCCACCACTGCATACTTGCAGCCGTTTTTTAACATCTGCTTTAGCTGCTTATGCAAAAGCCATCCGCCCGGCATTGAAAGCCCATGCTTGTTTATAAACTCCGTATTGCCGTCATAAAAACTTACGGTGGTAATAAATCCAGTCTTTTTACTTTCCGCGTGATTCCGCGTCTCTTCATTTCCGCGTGATTCCGCGTTATCTAATATCCACGCCAGCATTTGTACTGTGGTAGATTTCCCCGCGGTGCCGGTTACCCCTATTACCACCATATTTTTGCTGGGTTCGTCAAAATAATAGTTGGCCAACAAAGCCAACGCCCCATGGTAATATGGGCGGATAAATTGCAGTAAAAATTTGGGGATTAATTTTTTAATAAATTGCATTTGCGCTATCCCCCTCCTTTTCGTAAATCCTTCAAAGCTTTAACGGAGTCGTACTAAGGAGGGATTGGGGGGAAAAATTAGTTTGATACTTCTATTATAACGTAAATAGATTATCGCTGAAATAGCCAAAACTGAAAAACTATTCTATAATAAACCCACCAAAACTTTGTGTAATTGGCCTAGCTCAGATTAAATTTTAACTAACTTAAATGGCTGTAAATATCCTTTAAGGAAGATAAAGTTTAGGCGGGTAAATTCAAAGCTCAAAGGACACGGAAACAAAATGCCTCCAAAAATTCAAATCAAAAACAACACTCAACCCGGCCTAAGTAAAATTGGCATCGGTTTGACTTTTCAGGCTTCCAAAGACAGCTGGGGCTTAAGAGGTTTTTATGAAGGTTATAAGCTGGTTTTTTCCGCGGGCTTTAAAAGACATTTGTTGCCCCAAGAATGGCTGTACGGGCTGTTGCCGTTTTTGAAAAACAGCAAAAAGTCTGACTCTGGAATTATCAGCCAAATTGATATTTACGAATTATTCAGCCCAAGCGCTAAAACGGCCTGGAGCCGGGCTTGCCGCATCGCCTACCGGCAAAAACGCTTGGTTGGAGTAGAGGACATTTTTTTAGCTCTCCTAAAGGAAGATTCCGTACGGGCGCTGTTAAAGCGATTAAAAGTCAACACGTTAGACGCGGAAATTTTTTTGCACAACTATTTAAAACTCAGCGCGGCTCCCAGCCAAGAAATTATTAAAACCATCCCTTTTGAAGCTTTCGCCCTTTCCGCAAAACTTCATAACCATAAAGTCGGCAGCCTAATGCTTTTGGGAGCCCTGCTTGCGGCCACCCCGCAAAATAACGTCCTGCAGGCAATTTTTTCCAACATTGGTTTGAGTTTGGAAAAGCTGGAATTGTTTGCCGTTTGGCGGCTGAATTTAAATTATTCATTTCCAAAAAATTCCTACCTGGAAAAATTGCTCTTTTGCTGCCGACAGACGGAAACACTTGAACAACACTCCGGCTATTTTTTTGAACTGCCGGCCATTGAAGCTGCCGTAAACTCCAGCCAAGGGCAAACTTTTAAAGATTTAGAACACAAAAAAGCTTTGCAAATATTGGTAAAAGCCTCCAATTTGGCCAAACAAAAAAACCAAACTATAATTGGCGAAAGCTTGGTTTTACAAGCCATTAACCTCTAAACAAACGCCGGCAAAAATGCAAAGTTTGATATAGCCTGTATTGCGCCGGTTTAATAACTAAGTCCCAGGCGCCGGCAAAAATCTTTTCCTCTCCGCCGAAGCCCAATTTAAAACGCGCGAATCCCGGGACTTTGCCGCCGGAAGTCTGAAGCCCCCAAAAATCATAAAATTTAATACCTGCCGCTTTGGCATCTGTCATGGCTATAAAATGAAGCAAATAAGGCGCCATGACATTTTTATTTGCCTCGGCCGAACCGCCAAATAAATAAGTCCGCGTGCCTCCGCCTGAGGCGGATCCGAGATCGTGATGCTCGGCTATGGTCGGGCTAAGCCCGACCTTTGGCCGAGCAAGCTCATATCCTTTGGCGGAAAAGTCTACCATAACCGCGCTGGCGAGCAATTGTTTTTGGTAAAGCGCTTTATAAACGCTTACCTTAATTTCGCTTTGAGGCTTTAAAGCAAAAAAATCTATTAATCCCTGATAGTACATTTGGCCATGACCAACAAAGCCCTGGCGCTTTTCTGTTTGGGTAATTTGCTCCACCACTTCTTTAAAATACAAACCGTGCGCGGGCGTTATTGCCAAATCTTTTTGCACTTCCACTCCATGCTTTTGCGCCAGTTTTATATTGTATCGGGTCTTGGGGTGCATTTCGGCCAAAAGCTGTTCTTCGGTTTTTGACAAATCAATCACCAAAGTTTTCCCGGGCTGGATATTTTTTGATTTGATTAGGGCTAAAGGCTTAGGGTCTAGGGCTAAGTTTTTCGGTTCAATCCGCAAAAAAATAGCATCTGATAATTTTCCCTCCAATGCTTCTAACAAGAACTTGCAACTTGTCACTTGCAACTTGTCACTTTCGGCCCAAAGCGGGCCGAAAGGCGCATACCAATAACACTTCCCCAAAGGCAGCGGCACTTGAATCAACTGACACGCTCCCAGCCATTCCCCGCTTTCCCCTTCCCACTTAACCCTTTTTACTTGTCTGCCAAGGGCAGACTGCCACTCTCCCCATTCCCAGGATTGCAAAAAAGAACCAGTCGGCGAATTGGCCACGAACTGGTTGTATTGTTGTTTGTCGTTTTCTAATAATTCAATCAGTTGCATTGCTCAAATGAACAAAAATGACAAAAACGACGGAAATGACAAAAATAATTTTTGATCAACTTTGTCATTTTTTTAATTTTTGTCACTTTCCAAGTAATTTAAGCGCCTGCTTTATCTGCTCTCCCTGGCTGGCCGTAGAATCCACTTTGCCAATAATTCCCCTCACCTCCCGGCTGTTATAGCCTAGTGCGACAAGCGCGTCAAACACCTCGTTGCTTACTGCTGACTGCTTACTGCTTACTGCGATCTTATTTTTAAGTTCCACGATGATTTTCTCGGCCGTTTTGGTGCCCACGCCGGAAATCCGGGTAAACATTCCGGCGTCTTGGTTGGCAATGGCCTGCTTAACCGCTTCTGCCGAAGAAGCGGATAAAATCGCCAAAGCCACTTTTGGCCCCACGCCGGAGACAGTAATTAACATTTCAAAAAACTGCAAAGTGGCAAAATCCGGCAAACCAAACAGCGCTTGCCCGTCTTCGGACACTTTATGATAGGTAAATAAAGACTCTTCAGCACCAACAGACTGCTCCAAAATATCAGGCGTCACAAAAACTTTATAGCCAATGCCATTATTTTCCAAAATAATGTAGGTTAACCCCTTTTCTAAAATTTTTCCCTTTAAATACGCAATCATATGGTTATTTTAGCACGTAAAAACCGGTTGACAAAGACCTCTCTTTCAACATAAAATTCCCATACAAAGGAGGCCCCTGAGTCCGTAAAATCGGACACCAACCACTCCTCCAACAGGGGCCTCCCTTAAAGAGGATATAATAACGGAAAAGCCAGGCGTGCCACCCAAGCGCGCCGTAATGACCAAGGACAAAGAAGAAGCGAATGCGGCGGGAAACCTGCAATTACTTCTTTAAAACTCCAGGGTCAAAGGCTTTTCTGCCTTGAGCAGTGGCGAAGGAACCATCACTTCCTCTCGTCCCTGCTCCCAAGGTGGCGCGTTGCCGCTTGAGGCATCTCCCGAAGGGAGACGAGGCTTGCCTCCGCGCCGCCTTCCGGCATATGGGCAAGGAAAACGAGCACGGAAAGCCAATCGGCTTACCGGATAGACCACAGGGTTTTTCCGTTGTGTTCTAGAATAATATTGCGCGCGGGAGAGTTCCTGCACTGTATTATCCCGACCTTGCCCGCCAATCTTGCTGCCAGCGCTCGCTGGCCCCCTGGCCAGGGTTAACCTAGGCCATTTGTCCGTCTTGGTTTCGCAATCTTGAGACGGTCGGCTGCGTTCTTCCTCCTCCGGATACGCAGCCGCTTTTTTGTCTTTATGCTTTTCTGTTCTTACCCTATAATTCATGTATGAATAAATTTATTTTAAAATCCAAATTCAAACCTGCCGGCGACCAGCCTCGCGCGATCGAGGGCTTATTAAAATCCCTCAAAGCCAAAAACCGCTTTCAAACCCTACTCGGGGTAACGGGAAGCGGCAAGACTTTTACTATGGCTAACATAATTGAAAAAATAAACAAACCCACGCTCGTCATCTCGCACAACAAAACTTTAGCCGCCCAACTCGCAAGCGAATTCCAGGAATTTTTTCCAAACAACGCAGTACACTATTTTGTTTCCTACTACGATTACTACCAGCCCGAAGCCTACATCCCCCGCTCCGACACCTACATAGAAAAGGAAACCCAAATTAACGAGGAAATAGACCGCCTTAGGAATGCCGCCACCCAAAGCCTGCTTTCCAGAAAAGATGTTTTGATTGTGGCGTCCGTTTCCTGCATTTACGGCCTGGGCAACCCGGGAAATTATTTAGACTTGGCCTTAACAATCAAAAAGGGAGAGAGTTTAAAACGCGACAAACTTTTAAGACGCCTTACGGATTTGCAATTCCACAGAAACGACATAGATTTACAGCGCGGCACCTTTCGCGTGCAGGGCGATGTGGTGGAGATTATTCTTTCCAGTGAAGACAGTATTATCCGCATGGATTTTTTTGGCGACAAAATAGAAAAAATTGAACGGCTGGATGCCATCTCCGGCCACCACATGGAGAACTTAAAGGAATTTACAATTTTTCCGGCCAAACACTTTGTTACGCCCGAAGACAGGCTCAAAGATGCGGCCGACGGCATTCGGACGGAATTGGCGGAAAGATTAAGCATTTTGCGGTCGCAAGGCAAAGTTTTGGAAGCCGCGCGGCTTGAGCAGCGCACAAATTTTGATTTGGAAATGCTAACCAACACCGGATTTGTAAGCGGCATTGAAAATTACTCCCGCCATATGGAAGGCAGAGAGCCGGGCTCGCCGCCATCCACGCTTATAGATTATTTCCCGGATGATTTTCTTTTATTTATAGACGAATCGCACCAAACTATCCCCCAAATCGGGGCCATGTACGAAGGCGACCGCTCCAGAAAGCAAAACCTGATTGATTACGGCTTTCGTCTGCCCAGTGCGCTAGATAACCGCCCGCTAAAATTTGAAGAATTCAAGCGAAAAATAAATCAAGTCGTTTTTGTCTCCGCTACCCCTGCTGAATATGAAATCAAACTATGTTTAAATCAAGATAAAAAACTTAACCCTAAATCCTCTACCCTACACCCTAGTATTGTTGAACAACTCATCCGCCCCACGGGTTTAATTGATCCCACCATAGAAATCAAGCCCATTAAAAACCAGGTAGACGACTTAATTGAGCGGATACAAGAGCGCATTAAAAAACACCAGCGCGTGCTGGTTGCCACGCTCACCAAGCGCATGGCCGAGGAATTAACCGAATACTTAAAAGAAGACGGGATTCACCCCGTTAAATCCGGCAAAGCCGGCCAGCCTTCGGCTGGATTTAACAGGGTAAAAGTGCAATACGTACACAGTGATGTGGACACTTTTGACCGTTTGGAAATTTTGCGGGATTTAAGGCTTGGCGTGTTTGACGTTTTGGTTGGAATAAATTTACTGCGTGAAGGTTTGGATTTGCCAGAGGTTTCTCTGGTGGCGATATTGGACGCAGATAAAGAAGGTTTTCTGCGAAGCGAAACGTTTTTCATGCAAATGATGGGCCGCGCCGCCAGGCACTTGGATGGGCATGTGGTAATGTACGCGGACAAAATTACAGGCAGCATGAAACGCGCGATTGATGAAACTAACAGGCGCAGAAAAGTGCAGGAAGACTACAACAAAAAACACGGAATTACGCCAAAAACTATTTTGAAAAAAATCCAAGACTCCCGCTTGTCCGGAGCTAAAGAAAAACTAGAAGAAAAAGACGCGCGCGACCCAAGCCAAATGGACAAACAGGAATTAAAGTTTTATTTAGACGAGCTTAACGAGCAAATGGATTTAGCCGCCAGGAACTTGGAATTCGAGACCGCGGCCAAGATCCGCGATCGCATTACCGAAATCCAAAAGATCACCAAATTGAGAGGCAAAAAAAATTAGACTCGGTCGAAGCCCCGTACCGAACAAGCAAAGCGAGGGATCTTTTCTTTTTTGATGTCATCCCGAATGCAGCCGGGGGATCCCTTGAATCGTTTCTGACGTCACCAAAGCGCTGCCGAGGGATCTTTTATCAAGCTTCAAAAAAAACCCGCCTATACCAAGGCGGTTTTTCCGTTATTATTAAATACCTTTTCATATGAATCTCCCTGCGACCAAGCAAACTCAAACAGTGTTTTTATAGCCTGGCTGATTTCCCGACTGGTTATCATTACGGCAAAAATCTGGGGATGAAAAGAAAAAAATACCACATTGTCCCCGAACACAGCGTTATCAGTTAAAAACTTGTTGCCCTGCTTTACAAATCTTACCTCATAATTCGGCCCGGGTGTGGCTTTTTTTGCATATTCATAATCTTCTTTGCAGTGGGTTAATAAATCCCGGGTGTAAACTTTTTCAGTTTGTGTCCTTTTTACATAATTCCACAATTGTTCCGGGTCATATTTTTGCACTTCCCTGGTTGTGCCAAAAAAATCCACACTGCTGGAAGAATATATCATCCTATAAACTTCTTTTATCCCCTCTTTGCCCTCATACATTCTTACCTTTGGCTTTTCTTTTTTTTCATTATACAAAGCCAAAAGCTCGGGCATAAACCGCTTTATTAATTCCTGCTTTTTATGCAAATCCCCTATTAACTTTTCCGGGCTTTCTGCGGTATAGAGAGCTTTTTTCTCGCGCGGAACGATACTTACTAACCCTTTAGCCTGCAATTCGTCCAAAATTAAATAAGTGGTCGGTCTTTTTAGCTGGGCCTTTTGGGCGATTAGCTGGACGCTGGCCGTGCCCAACTCCAAAAGCGCCATATAAATAGATGCTTGTTTATTTTCCAGTCCGATTTGATTTAAAACATCGCTAATTTCCATAAATTTGACACCTTCTTAAAGTATGAATTGATTATTATTTCCCCTCTTACTTTAAGAGGGGAAATACACAATCATAATATATGCATTTTGTCATTTTGTCAATTATTTTGACAACTTATTTTTGATTTAAAATATAACCTTATTTATGCACTTTTTATATAAAGCTACTTGTCATAAAACTTGTCATTTAATTAGATATACGGCATAATTGCCTGTTAAAACAAAAGTCCAGAGAGCCCACGGGACATAAATATCGGGGTGATACTCCGGCGGGAGTTGATAAATACGCGAAAAATCCAAAGGAGGACAAAATGTTTGTAAACCAAGTTATGCACGCGGAAGGGTTGGTAAGAATTTTGAAGTTAATGCTGGAAGTGATTTTCTTCAACATCGCCAACAACGAGCGGCAAGCCGAACGCCGCATCGAGGCACTTGAAGAAGCTTGCGAAATACTCAACCGCAGCCCTTTCTGCCGCCTTTCAGAAGGAAGTATCGTGCTGCAGGAGGCTCACGGAGAACTGGGTACGCTCAAATTCAAACTTCACATACATCAACGCAAAATTGATGAACTGAAAAGGTTGGGAATAGAGCGAGGCAAATACTGGGATTGTTACAAGACCATTTCGCAAGAGATTATTGCTGTTAGCCACGGCTCAGTGAAACCTCCAGAATGGCCCTGGGAACAAACAAATCGCGTTTTCTAAAACGCTCGGACTAACCAGTTATAAACTGATAAGCTCTTGCGGGCAGCTACCAAGACCCGCTCCGGCCAGCCACCGCCAACGGCTGCTTATGGGGAACACTGCACTTGTTCCCCTCCCTTTTCCAGCTTGTGATAATCATAGGCTGCAAATTGGAAAATTAAAGGAGGTCACTATGCCCGCAGTAACTTCTTCGGTCAAAGCAAGGGCACTATACCGAAGACAATATTTTTCCGGCGGCTCGCTGGGAATCGGGCCCAAAGGTGGCTGGACGCCTTTCGAGAAGTTGGATAAAGAAATTGAAGTCGTCACTGAGCAATTGCAATGTGATGATTCAGATTTCTCCATAACCCAAACCCGTCTCCTGCTTGACGGCAAGCCGCTGAGGATTGTCGGCATGCGGCCGGAACTGGACGGCACTGTCGTTGCTATTGGGATTGAAAGCCCGCCGTATTCCCAAATCGAGCTCTACACTGACATCCTTACCCGAAAAGGAAAAGAAACCGGAATCGCCCATCCAGCGGACATCGAGCAACCATAAGACACCAGACGAATGGGAGCTTGGTCTTTGGCCGCCAATCCACGTATGTTGACTGGCGGCCAAATTTATTTTATTCGTGTTGCCGTCAAGACATAGGAGTCTTGACAGAATGTAAAATTACAAGTAAAATTTTTCTGGACAATCCGCTCAAGTGTAGCGGATTTTTCAATGCCATCACAAGACTGACAGGAGGACCCCATGAAGGTCGTTCTTTTTTTGTTGGCGCTTCTTAGCGCCGCTCTCTCTGCTCCCGTGGCAATGGCCGAGGACCACTCGGCTATCCACACCACCCATCACCCAGCCCCTCTCCCAACCATAGAAGGAGCTGTGGCAACAGACGGTAGCTTTCACAACGGCACTGCCCTCGTCCCGTTGTGGAAAGAGCTTCTTGCCGAGGGAGTTTGGTACCACTCCCAAGGCCGGAACATTGGCTTCGGAGGCGTGGGATACGCCTTCCGCCCTCATAATTCGGTAATCCTTATCCCCTCACTCTACGGAGTGCGGGGCAACCAGGAGCACGACGAGGTTGCTCTAGGATTCCGCGCTATCGTGGAAACTCGGCGTGTCCTTGCCGACCTCGGCATCATCCGCACATTCGGCGGACAAAACGGCGAAG
>JAJYWK010000063.1 GCA_021791515.1 bacterium
AAAAGGGACCGATTTTTTAATGGCAAATTGGACGACAAAATGGTATAATTAGTTCATTATATGAAGAAAACCGAGCTGATTTTCAACCTAATTTCTATTCCGGTAGACGCTTTATTTTTATTGCTGGCCGGCGTCTGTTCCTTTTATTTAAGACGGCATTCCATTTCCTTTGTTGGCCCG
Organism: bacterium; assembly: GCA_021791515.1. Lineage (GTDB taxonomy): Bacteria > Patescibacteriota > Doudnabacteria > UBA920 > UBA920 > PALSA-1336. The sequence continues at coordinate 181 of JAJYWK010000063.1, forward strand.
ATTATTTACCAGCTGGATATTGCGGGGTTTTTAATGTTTGCCTACAGGATTATCCCGGCTTTAATAATAATTTTTGCATTTTTGGGCTTGTACAATTTAACCGGCACGCGCAAATTTATCCGCGAACTTGGAAAAATTATTGTCGGCGTTTCTTTGGGCTTGCTGTTGGTAGTCTTACTGTTCTTTTTTAATCAAAGTATTTTTCCCTCGCGGTTTATTATTTTGGCCACTTGGGGTCTGGGCATAATTTTGGTTTTAATTGGACGGCTGATTTTGCGATTGATTCAAACGTCAATGTTTAATCAGGGTATTGGATTGCATAAGCTTGCAATTATTGGCGGCGCAGGGGCCGAGCCGGCCGTGGTAGAGCAGGTATTTAAAAACCGGAAACATGGCTATGAGGTGGTGGCGGAATATAATTTCAGCCATACAATTCTGGGTGATTTGGAAAAATTGCACGCTTTAGGCAGGCTTGATGAGATACTGCAGGCAAATCCGGAGCTGAATGATCTGCAAAATTTAAAACTTGTTCAATTTGCCAGAGACAAAGGCTTAAAATTCAGCTTCGTGCCAAATTTATTTGAGGTGCAAAGAAATATTATTGAAACAGCGGAATTAAGCGGAGTGCCGGTAATTAGCCTAAAAAATACTCCGCTTGACGGTTGGGGCAAGGTTGCTAAAAGAATAGCGGATGTTTTTATTAGTTTGTTTTGCTTAATTATTTCGTCGCCGATTTTTTTGCTGGTCGCGCTGGCCATAAAATTCAGTTCCAAAGGAAAAATAATTTATTCTGCGCCGCGCGGCGGACAGGGTAAGAATTTTAAATTTTTTAAATTTCGCACCATGTACCAGCATCTATCCGTAGGTGAAGAGTACGGCGGCCAGGAGGCGGAAAAAGTCCGCCAGCAGTTGTGGGAGAAAAACGACCGCGGCGGCAAAGACGGCCCCTTTTTAAAAATTAAGCATGATCCCAGGGTTACTCCGCTTGGCAGGTTTTTGCGCAAAACCAAGCTGGATGAAATTCCGCAGTTTTGGAATGTACTTAAAGGGGATATGAGCATGGTAGGGCCCAGAGCCCACGTGCTTGATGAGGTTGGCCGCTATCGCGACCGATATGCCAGGATGTTCAGCATTAAGCCGGGAATTTTTGGATTGTCGCAAAACGCTCAGTTCAATTGGCCGGATTTGCCGTTTGAGGAAGAAATTAAACTCAATACCTATTATATTGAAAATTGGTCATTGTGGCTGGATGCAAAAATTTTGGCCCGAAGTTTTTGGCTGTTATTTTTTGAAAAGAAATCCAAGGAAGACTATTAAATATAATCCGAATTATCCAAATTCTGCAATCCGAATGATCCGAAAAGGACCGCAGAACGATTTTGGAGCATTCGGATATTAATTCGTAGCATTAGGATTGTATTAATGAAAATTGCACTTGCCCACGATAGTTTTACTCAATTTGGCGGAGCGGAAAGAGTAATTGAGGCTTTTCACGAGATGTATCCGGAAGCGCCGGTTTTTACTTTGGCGATTAACAGGCGATTAAAGGAAAAATATAAAAGTTGGGATATTAGGACTTCATGGCTTCAGGTGTTTTATAATTTTATTCCAAAACTTCAATATTTTTTGCCTTTAATTCCGCTTGCAGTGTCGTCTTTGGATTTTTCCGGATATGATTTAGTGCTTTCATCCAGCTCCAGTTTTATAAAAAATGTTAAACTGCCAAAAAATTGCATACATATAAATTATTGCCACACGCCCACTCGTTTTTTATGGAGCGATGAAAAATATGTTAATCAGGAAGTGCCAAAGGTTTTAAGATGGCTGGTTCGACCAATGTTGTCTTTAATGAAAAAATGGGATTATAACGGCGCGCAAAGGGTAAACCAGTTTATTGCCAATTCTCAGGAAGTCCAAGGCCGCATCCAGCGCTATTACCAGCGCACTAGTACAGTAGTGTATCCGTTTGTAGATACTGAATTTTGGAAGCCGATAAAGCAAAAGTCCGATTATTTTTTGATAGTCGGCCGCCTTCAGGCGCATAAGAAAAATGACCTCATTGTAGAAATATTTTCCGCCTTAGGCGGATCCGCCTCTGGCGGAAACGATTCAAAATTTAATTTACATGTGGTTGGCACCGGTAGACAGGAAGAATATTTAAAATTCATTGCCGAGCCCAATATTAAGTTTTTAGGCCAGCTTGACGATTATCAGCTTCGCGAAGAATACAGCGGCGCCAAAGCTGTAATTTACCCCCAAATTGAAGATTTTGGCCTGGTACCCTTGGAAGCCGCCGCCTGCAACACACCCACGCTGGCATATTGCCAAGGCGGGGCGCTGGAGACAATTATTCCGGGAATAACCGGCGAGTTTTTTGAAAGTTACGATAAGGAAAAAATTCAGCAAATAATTTTGAATTGGAAACCCGAAAAATACAGAACAGAAGCTTTGCAATTACAAGTTGAAAAATTTGGAAAGGAAAAGTTTAAAGAAAAGATAAAAACGGAAACACAATTATGCGCATCGGTGTAGACTTAAGAAGCTTGTCCAGCGGAACGGTTTCGGGCGTGGAGAATTACACGCTTAATTTGCTTGACCATTTGCTGAAGCTGGACAAGAGTAATCAATATGTTTTGTTTTATAACGCTTTTTCCAAAAAAAAGCTGGAGCATCTTCATTTTGTCAATTCAGAAATAAAAACTTCCCGCTGGCCGAACAAGCTTTTAAATTTGGCGTTTAAATTCAATATTGCAAAAGTGGAAAAGTTTACCGGTCCGATAGACGTTTGGTTTATGCCAAATTTAAACCAGTTTAGCGTAAACCCTAGCACCAAAGTTGTTATTACAGTTCATGATCTATCGCCGGTTGTCACAACTGAATTTTACGATACCAAAAGAAAAGTATGGCATAAATTTTTAAATTATAAAACAGCATACAGGCGCGCAAATTTGTTATTGGCGGTATCGGAATATACGAAGCAGGACTTAATTAGGCTGTTTAATGTGCCGGAAGAGAAGGTCGGAGTGGTTTATCCGGGAGTGGATAAAAATATTTTTCGGCCTGATTTGCCAATAGAAGAATTGCGCAAGGCGAGAAATTTTTATGGCCTTCCAGGGGAATATTTTTTGTTTTTAAACACCATTGAACCGCGCAAAAATTTAAAAAATTTGATTAAGGCCTTTGAATTGGTTAAGGAGCCAATTAGCTTGGTAATCGCCGGCCGACTGGGCTGGAAGTTCGGAGCGGATTTCAGGTTAATCAAACGCAGTAAAAAGTCTGCTAAAATTAAATATATCGGCTACATTGAAGAACAACATAAGCCGACAGTTATAAAATTGGCCAAAGCTTTGGTTTATCCGAGTTTCTACGAGGGTTTTGGCTTTGTGCCTCTGGAAGCCATGGCTGTTGGCACGCCCGTAATATCCAGCCAGCTTGCGTCTTTGCCGGAGGTGGTGGGGGATGCCGGCCTGCTGATTAATCCGTACAGTGTAGAAAGTATTTATTTAGGTTTAAATCAGATACTAAGCGATGAAGCGTTGGCGCGGATATTAAAAGCCAAAGGCGAAAGAGCGGCGCAAGAGTTTTCTTGGGATAAGACAGCCGAACAAACGTTAGCTCACTTAAATAATCTTAAGTTTAAATCATGAAAATAGGTTTAGACCCCAGTACCACGCCGAGTGCTCGGCGGCTACGGGGCGAGAATCTGAATATAATTCGCTGGCGATTCTCATAAAATAAGGCGATAATTTATTCTTTATGAAAATTGGTCTAGACATTAGAATGTACGGGGTACAAAACGGGGGTATTGGCCGCTACGCGGAGCAAGTCTTTTCGCGAATTTTAGAATTGGACAAAACAAATGAGTTTTTTTTGTTTTACAACCCAAAAAATATTTTGCAAGATCAGTTGGAAAGTTTAAAACAGCACTCCAACGCCACGTTAGTGTCGGCCCCCTTTAGGCACTATTCAATAGGCGAGCAAGCGGGATTTTTAAAAAAATTAAACGGCTTTAATTTGGACCTGGTCCATTTCCCCAATTTTAATGTGCCGCTATTTTATAAAAAGCGCTTTATTGTAACGATTCACGATATGGTGCATCATAAAATTAGCGGGCACAAAAAGAGCCGCTATTTAAAATTTTTAGCGTATAAAAAAATTATTGAGTCTGCGGCCAGGCGCGCGCAAAAGATTGTTACAGTTTCGGAATCGTCAAAAAAAGATATTGTAAAATATTTGCAAGTCCCTGCTGAAAAAATTAAGGTAATTTACGAGGGTCTTTCTTTAAAAACCGAGGTTGCCGATTTTGCGGTTAAAGAAATTAAACAGCGCTATTTAATTACCAAACCGTATTTTTTGTTTGTTGGCGTTTTAGAGCGCAAAAAGAATATAATTAATCTTACCAGGGGATTTGATTGGTTTTTGCAAAAATACAGACTACAAATGGATTTAGTAATCGTTGGCAAGCCCGACAGTCATTATCCGGAAATTAAGCACAGGGCCCTGGATATTAAACATTCTGCCAGCGTGATATTTACAGGCGAGGTGGGCGATGACGAGCTTCGAGCCCTGTATAAAGGCGCTTACGCTTTTGCCACGGCCTCGTTGCATGAAGGTTTTGGCTTGCCAGGAGTGGAGGCTTTAAGTTTTGGCTTGCCGCTGTTAGCTTCCAACTTGGAGGTGTTTAATGAAATTTATGATAATGCGGCGATTTATTTCAATCCTCTGGATCCGGTTGATATTGGCGAAAAAATGAATTTGCTCGCCAGGGATTCGGCATTTCACGAACAGCTTCAGCGCAAAAGTTATGAAAGGTCGCTTTTGTTTGACTGGGAAAAAACAGCCCAAGAGACGTTAGAAGTTTATAATCAATTCAGATTACGATGAAAATTTTACTTGTCGGCGGCGGCAGTGGCGGGCCAGTGGCTCCCTTGCTCGCCATAGCCGACGAAATCAAAAAAACCCATCCTCAAGCCAAATTTTTGTTTGTGGGGGGAAAAACAGGGCCTGAACGGCAAATGGCAGAAAGAGCCGGTTTTAAGTTTATTTTTATAACATCCGGCAAATTTCGCCGCTACTTTTCGTGGACAAATTTTCTAGCGCCTATTCAGGTTGCAATGGGTTTTTTTCAATCGTTAAAAATTATTAAAACCTTCCGCCCTGATTGCGTATTTGGCGCAGGCAGTTTTGTCCAGGTGCCCATGGTTTGGGCCGCATGGTGGAAGGGCATTCCTTCGCTAATCCACCAGCAAGACGTCGTGCCGAGTTTGGCAAATCGTCTTTGCCAATGGCCGGCAAAAAAAATCACCGTTTCTTTGGAAATCAGCTTAACGTCTTTTCCCAGCACAGTTGGCATTTTTTACACTAAACACAAAGAAGATAAGATAATTTTAACCGGTAATCCTTTTAGGGAAGATTTACGTCACGGCTCAAAAGATCGGGCTGGGCTTGAATTTGGCTTGAGCGCCAATTTGCCGGTTTTACTGGTATTGGGCGGCGGCACGGGCGCGCAATTTTTTAATACTCTTATGGCAAAGGCCGGTAGAGAACTTGGCAAGAGCGTGCAAATTCTCCATTCCACAGGCCAGGGTAAAAATCAAAAATTAGATTTGCCCAATTATCACGCTTACGAATTTATTGACAATATGGCAGATGCGTACGCCGCGGCGGACATCGTCGTGGCAAGAGCCGGCCTTTCCACCATTACAGAGTTGTCGCATTTAAAAAAAGCCAGTATAATTATTCCCATGCCCATGAGTCATCAGGAAGTTAACGGCTGGTGGCTAATGGAGCAGGACGCGGCAATTGTATTAAAACAGCAGCGGGTAAAACCGGAAGCATTTGTCAGTTTAATCCGCAAATTGTTATTTTCTTTGGAAGCCCAGCAGGAATTGCAAAAAAATATTTCCAAAATAATGCCGCACACCGCCAACAGCAAAATTTCCGAACTTATTGTAAAAATTATTGCAAAGAAGTAAATGAACCAAAACTTGCGTCCTAAAATTGGCCTTGCGCTTTCCGGCAGCGGCAACAGAACCGCTTTTTATATCGGTTTTTTGGAAAGACTTGCGGAGGCTAAAATTCCGATTGACTACATCGCCGCCATGTCCGGCGGTTCGTTGGTGGCGGCGGCATACGCTTGCGGTTCTTTGGAAGAGTTTAAAAAATGGGGACTGGGCATTAATAAGCTGGAAGTAAAAAAGTACGTTACAAAAAGTAATGATCGCGGAGGGCTGTATTCTTTGGCTTTGCTGGAAGAACAAATGAGAGTTTTTACCAAAGGGTTGACTTTTGAAGAAGCAAAACCGCAAATGGCTTTTGTGGCTGTGGATATTGAAAACGGCGAGCAGGTTATTTTGTGCATGGGAGATATTGCCAGGGCCGCGACTATTTCCTGCACGCTGCCCGGAGCGTTTGAGCCGGTAAAATGGGGAGGCAGAACTTTGGTGGACGGCGGGCTTTTGAGCCAAATCCCCATTGATGTTTTAAAAAATGCGGGAGTGGATATTACAATCGGTGTAAATATGCGCGGCACAAAGCATATTTTTACCCCCGGGCAAATTAACGCAAAAAAAATCATTAATTTCTTCAAAAAATATTTATTTATAGACAAAGCGACTTCCTGGATCCACGGCCTCTTTGACGAAGATATTGAATTTGATTTTTCAAAAAAACCCGGCATCTTTAGCGTTTTAGGGAAAAGCCTCGATATAGCCATCAAGGCCAGCCAGCAGGTCGATTCCAACAAAGCGGAAGCGGATCTCATTATTACCCCGGCCATTTATACGCTTAAGCGCAGCGAGTTTGATGATAAAGAAAATGTTTATTTTTACGAAATGGGAAAAAAAATCGCGGGAGAAAATATTTCTAAAATTGAAGATTTAATCAAAAGCAAGAACGCCGTATGACAATAGATTTAGAAAAAGTTAAGAACATATATTTTATCGGCATTGGAGGCATCGCGATGTCGGCAACGGCAGCAATTGCCAAAGGGCTCGGCTTTACGGTTTTAGGTTCGGACAGCGCGCAAATTTATCCGCCTTCAAGCGATGTTTTAAAGCAAGCCGGGATTGAGTATTTTTCCGGATATAGCTTAGAGCAGGTAAAAGGTTCCCAGGCGGATTTGTTTGTCATTTCAGCCGGCGAAAATAAAAATAATCCGGAAGTTGAATATGTATACAGTAAAAATTTACCGCATGTCGGGTTGGCCGAGCTTATGTATCATTTTGCCCAAAAACAGTTGCGAGTGGTAGTGGCCGGCACGCACGGCAAAACAACCACCAGCGGACTAATGGGGTATTTGCTTAAAAATTTGGATGACAGCAGTTTTATGGTCGGCGGCGTGCTTCAAAATACAACTGCCAATTTTTATTTGGGCCAGGGCCATTATTTTGTGTTTGAAGGCGATGAATACAAAGAAGGATTTGACGATCCAACGCCAAAATTTCAATATTACCATCCTGATATTTTGGTTTTGACTAATTTGGAATTTGACCACCCGGATATGTTTGCGGATTTTGCCGCCATGGAAGCGGAATTTTCCGAATTGATCGATAAAATGCCTGAAGATGGTCTAATTGTTTATAACGCGGATAATGCCGATTTGGCCAAATTAGTGCACAGAAGCAATATTTCCAGCGTAAGTTACGCAATAGATAACGAGGCGGACTTTAAAGTGAAAAATATTCAATACGGGGAATTTACCCAGCACCAATTTCTTTTAGGCAGTTCAAACGAGCTTGAAAAAAAATCATATACCACACAATCAAAAATAGGTGCTGGGTACACAAAATTTGAAGTAATAAATAAATTTAGCACAGATTCTACCGCCAAACTTTTGGGCTTAAGCGAGCATTACCAAATTCAACTGCCGGGAAAAATAAATGTTTACAATGCTTTGGCCTGCATTGCCGCTTTAAGATCATTGGGTTTTGCCAAGGAGCAATTAACGCTTGATTTGCTGGCTTTTAAAGGCATTAAGCGCCGGTTCGAAGTTGTGGGAGTGAAAAATGGGATAACGATTATTGACGATTACGCTCATCATCCGACTGCCGTTCGCGAAACTCTTGATGCCGCAAAGCTGAAATATCCTCAATCCAAAATTTGGGCGGTATTTGAGCCGCACACTTTTAGCCGCACAAAAGCCACGCTGCCCGATCTCGCCAAATCTTTTGACAGCGCTGATGAAGTTTTAATTTCCGAAATTTACCCTGCCCGCGAAAGCGCCAAGGATGCCACGATTACATCACAAGATGTTATTGACGCAATTAAAGAGCATAATACTAAATACAAGATACGAAATACTTTGAGATTTGTTAAGGATAAAGCACAGGCTCTTGATATTCTGCGGGACGGTTTAAAGCCCTCAGATGTCGTAATAATTATGGCCGTCGGCGGCTTTAACCGGCTGGCTTACGACTTAAAAGAAAGTTTATGAGTCCGGAATCATTGCCTTTGTTGGAAAGAGGAATAATTAAAGAACACCGTTCCAGAAATGAAGCGGGCATAATTGAATTTGTGGTTAAAGAACCCGGCAGAGAAGCCGCTTTTTTGCCAACAGTTTTAAAGCCGGGCGAAACGATTGTAGAAATCCATTTAAAAAAACTTGATGACGAACAAAAAAAGCAAGCCCGAAGTTTGCTTAGAGATTCATTTCGGCTTTTGTGCCAAAATTTACAGCAATCAAATACCCGGCCGGTCTATATAGTTGGCAAAACCTATGAGGCATTGGCGGAGCTTGCTAAAAATTTTGGTTTTGACATAGAGGAATATGAGCCAAGCTTTTTTGAAAAGCCAAAAATCAAGTATAGTTACAGACTAACCCAAGCTTATGAGAAGGGTAAGCCAATGGGAAAAGTATTTTTAATTTATGACGATTATCAAGCTTTTCAAAAAAGATTTTCTGAAACTCAAAATGAATAACGCATTAATAAGTTTAATTAAATGAATTATGGTTATAGATATCGAACTTACTTTAAATAGGTTTGGATTTGGCAAAATTGCCGATAATAAATTCCAGTTCCTTTTTTAGATTTTCCAAATGGCAAATTCTCGGCAAGCATTCAATATCTTTTGAAATAAATTGGCGGAAGAACAGAAACGACGGACAAGAATAAATTAGCTTATGAATTAACCCAAAATCTTATGAGTGATATGGAATTTGAAAAACCTCCTTGGAAGAAAAGAAATCTACCTATACGAGATGATGGTACTACCCCCGCAAGCGAGGCGTTTAGGTTTATTAATTCCGCTGAGGGTGAAAAAGAATTTCAGACAAAAATAATGAATGCTTATGATCCGGCCGCTATGGCAAGCAGGGTGAGTCAACATGAGGCCGCACAAAGAAAATTGGAAAATTTAGAAAACAGACAAATGGCAGAAAGAAAACGCCAAGCCTTGCATGAAACACTGGGTTTTATAGTTAAATTTTCAAAGGAAAAACGGCTAAAAAGGGGGGGCACGTTTGAAAAGCTGTTGGAACTCGTTGCCGAAGAGCGAAGGAAAATAAGACAGCCAAAGATGTCCTGGGAACGGAGCCCGCAGAATTTTGAATCTTTAGACAAAATTGAATCAATACTTTTAGAACTACAAAAAGAAGGTTGGCCGCAAGATGCCAATTTAGGAAAGCTTTTTGAAGAATTGGATGCGCAGCTTAAATATATAGAACAAACTTTACGATGAATATTTTAAAGGATGTTATATTAGCCCCATACACCACTTTTAAAATCGGCGGGCCGGCCAGGTATTTTTGCGTTGTTCACGATCAATTTGACGCGCTGGAGGCTTTTGAATTTGCAGAAAAGCATCGCCTGCAGACTTTTGTACTTGGCGGCGGCAGTAATTTATTGGTGAGCGATGAAGGGTTTAACGGGATGGTGATAAAAGTGGAAGATAAGGGAATTGAAATTCTATCGCAAGATGATAATCAAGTTTTACTGAAAGTTGCATCCGGCGAAGTTTGGGACAAAGTAGTTGAATTCGCGGTCAAAAATATCTGGTGGGGGATGGAAAACCTATCCCATATTCCTGGCAGTACCGGAGCAATTGCGGTCCAAAATGTCGGAGCTTACGGACAAGAAGCGAAGAATATTATTGAATCTGTGGTGGTATTCAACCGCGAAACGCACGAGATCCAAAATTTAAGCAGCAACGATTGTAAATTTGGATACAGAAGCAGTATTTTTAATACCGCGCAAAAAGGCAAATATATAATATTTTATATAACTTTTAAACTGTCAAAAACGGCAAGACCGATTTTAAATTACCGAGATCTTAAGCTTCAATTTCCAGAAGGCGGAGGACAGCTGAATGAAATCCGGCAAGCCGTGGTAAAAATCAGGGATATTAAGTTTCCGTTTCCAACGGAAGCAAAAAAAGGCAACGCTGGGTCATTTTTTAAAAATCCGATATTGGCACAATCGGAATTTAATGAGTTAAAGGCAAGGCTACAATCCGGCTTTAACAAAGAAGTTGCCGATGTATTAGAAAAGAAAAAGTTTACGGATAATGCTCAGCTTAAAATTCCCGCCGCGTTTTTAATAGACATTTGCGGGCTGAAAGATTTAGAAAAAGGGGGAGCGGCCATTAACCATAATCAGCCGTTGGTGATTATTAACAAAACCGGCGCGGCAACCGCTAAAGATGTCTTGGATTTAGCGAATAGAGTAAAATCAGCGGTTCAAAATAAAACGGGCATTGAGTTGCAATTTGAACCGGAGTTAATAGGTTTTTAAAAATGTGCTACAATAAAATTGTAAATCTTATATCCTAAATCCTAAATTATCTCATGAACATAAACATCAAAACCACCAATACAACACTAACTCCAGCTATTCGCCGATTTATAGAAGAAAAAATGGAAAGTTTGGAAAATTTTATCAGAACAGAAGATAAAATCAGAGTCGAAATTGAAGTTGACAAAAAACGCACTAAAGAATTCCCGTTTAGGGCGGAGATTGACATTCAGCCCCACGGGCATTTTGCTGACGCGCGCGGCGTGGATATTTACGCGGCTTTGGACCTGGCAATCCCAAAAATTAAGGAGCAGTTAACGCGCGAAAAAGACAAGAAAGTGAGCCTTAGGCGCAGACGTGAAAAAACCCACTGAACGCTCGTTGTTAGCATGCAGTAAGATGTGGATCGATTTACCGATAAAACTTATCCAAGGCGGTTTTAAAGCCGCCTTTTTTGTTCATTAGTTCCCGCGACCCTCTGGTAACAGTTGCCATACTTACTTTTAGGCTTTTGACAATTTTTCTTTGGGGTTCGCCCTTGGCCAGTTTTTTTACGATCTGCCAGCGCACGGCTAAATCTTTATATTCTTTTGGGGAGAGGATGTCAAATAAAAATTCATGCAGCAGTTTTTTGTCTCTCGAAGATTTTGCCAGTAAGTCTTCCAGTTCGTTGCCGTATTGATGTAAGTATTGCATTAGGTTTAAAATTAAGGATTTATGCTTTTAGGTTAGCATTTTATTGCTCTTTGAGCCACCCTTGTGGATAAATTGCCCGCACCCTCCTAATCCTTATGCTTTAGTGCACTAGTGCAGTATTGACAAGGGGTCGGGATAGGTGTATACTGGTTTTGTTATGAAAAATTACGGCTTAAAATCAGTTTTGGTTTGGTGGCAGGCTTTGTGTCCGCGAAGCCGTTTTTGTGTAATCTAAATTTTCTTTTTTAGTACACCTTCCGGTTTGTTTGCGGAAGGTGTTTTTAATTTTGCCTTATGATTAAAAAAACTGGCGTTAACCTACTAAATTTAAACAGCTTAATCGGACATGAGAAAGTCAGCAAACTCCGCGGAGCTCATGTGCTTAAGCTTTTACTTAAAGCTGGGAAATTTATTAAACCAATTATAGTGGATAAAAAATCCAATGTAATTTTAGACGGCCATCACAGAGTTTTTGCGCTAAAAAAACTCGGATGCCATAAAATTCCGGCCTTGGCGTTAAATTATCAATCGCGCCGTATTGATGTCAAAAGCCGCCGAAAAGCATATAGAGTTAGTAAAAAAATCGTACTAGACAGAGCGTTAAAACAAAATTTGTTCCCATATAAAACCACAAAGCATTTTCTAAAAAAAGAATTACCAGCTATTAATATCAGCTTTCAACAATTAAAACATTAAAAATAATTGTATGCCCAAAATACTATTGGAAGAAAAAGAAATTCCTACACATTACTATAATATTGCGGCTGATTTGCCTTTTAAAATCGACCCGCCGCTTAACCCGCAAACCAAACAGCCAATCGGCCCGAACGACTTAGCAAGGATTTTTCCCATGGAGCTGATTAAGCAAGAAGTTGGTTTGGACCGATATGTGCCAATTCCGGAAGAAGTCCGCAATGCCTATATGCTTTACAGACCCACTCCTCTAATTCGCGCGCGCAGATTAGAGCTTCTGCTTGATACCCCCGCTAAAATTTATTACAAAAATGAAAGTGTGAGTCCCGTTGGCAGTCATAAATTAAACACGGCCTTGGCGCAGGCTTATTACAATAAACAGGAAGGTGTAAAGAGGCTGGCCACGGAAACCGGCGCGGGCCAGTGGGGCAGCGCTTTAAGTTTTGCCTGCAACTTGTTTGGTTTGGAATGCATGGTGTATATGGTCAAAATAAGTTTTCAGCAAAAACCGTATCGCAAAATATTGATGCAATTATTCAACGGTAAAATAGCTGCCTCACCAAGCGAACTAACTGATTACGGCAGAAGAGTTTTGAAAGATGATCCGGAAAATTCCGGCAGTTTGGGGATAGCCATATCTGAGGCAATAGAAGACGCGGTAAACCACGAAGGCACCAAATACGCGCTTGGTAGCGTTTTAAACCACGTTTTGCTCCATCAGACGATTATTGGGCTGGAAGCTAAAAAACAGATGGAAAATGCCGGCGATTACCCTGACATAGTTATCGGTTGCCATGGCGGCGGTAGCAATTTTGCCGGAGTAAGTTTTCCCTTTTTGGCAGATAAACTTTCCGGCAAAAAGAAATCTTTGCGCGCGATTGCGGTAGAGCCGACCGCCTGCGCGAGTTTGACCCAAGGCAAATATGCTTACGATTTTGGCGACAGTGCGCATATGACGCCGTTAATGAAGATGAAAACTTTGGGTGCGGATTTTATGCCCGAAAAAATCCATGCCGGCGGCTTGCGCTATCACGGCGCTTCGCCAATTGTCAGCGCGCTCTATGAAAATAAAATTATCGAAGCGCGCGCACTGGAAAGCCAGGAAGCGCTTGAAGCCGGAGTGATGTTTGCAAAAAACCAGGGAATTGTACCGGCGCCGGAGTCAACTTTCGCCATTAAAGCCGCAATTGATGAGGCGCTTAAATGCAAAGCGGAAGGGAAAAGCAAAACGATTCTGTTTAATTTAAGCGGTCACGGCCACTTTGATATGCAGGCTTACGCGGATTTAATGCAATATTTGCCAAAATAGCCAGTGTTTTGTACTGATGCTGACCACTCTATTACTAGATAATAATAGAGTGGTTTCACCAGCACAAATACACCCAGTTAAACACGGAGACGTTTAGCGTGGTAAACATCGCGGGGCAATAAGCGTGCTGGCTTGCCTGCAAAGAAGGAGTGTACAATGAGGATGACGTACGAATTGCAATCAGCAACTTGGCTACCTGATGGAAGCTTAATGGTGGCCTATCGGTCGAAGAGCATGTTTGCGGGAGCTTCTGCCCTGAAAAATGAGCAGATGACCAGGGCACGGTTCGTGTCATTTTTTGGCAAACAGGCCCTGCCTCCCAAGCCCTAAACGAACTTCAACATGCCTTTGGGGCAAGGAACCGGCTACTCTAAGGAGAGTCTTTTCCTGGCCCCATTGGGGCCAACTCAGAAAGGAGGCACCCTATGGCGTGGGCTTGGCCTGACGAATGGGCATAGTCTGAACCGGAGCAGGCGAATCATACTCTGGTGGCCGGCGGAACTGCGTTTCTGCCGGTCTTTTTTCTTCTTTAAGTACTTTTCTTTATCAAGAAATACTGATATAATTCAAGCATTGTTTAGAGTTTATTATTTACCGCTTATTAACTTATTGCTGATTATTTATGTCAATTTTTACCAAACTATTTGGCGCGCAAAAAACCGCTTTAGATAAATATTCCAATCAGTTAGATGAAACCAATTCCCATCAAGCGGAAGTGAAGGGCTTGACGCAGGGTGAGATAAAAAAAGAAATTCAGGATTTCAAGTCGCGGATAAAAGAGCTGGAAGATAAAAAAGAAATTTTTGAAACGCTCAAAAAAATCGCGCCTAGGGTTTTTGCCCTAACCAGGGAAGCGGCCACCAGAGCCATTCACCAAACCCACTTTGACGTGCAGGTTGTGGGCGGGTTTGCTTTGGCCGAAGGAAGAATCGCGGAAATGAAGACCGGGGAAGGAAAAACCTTAACCGCCACATTGCCGCTCGCGCTTTTCGCGCTCGCGGGCAAGGGCGCGCATTTGGTAACCGTAAACGATTATTTGGCCCGCTGGCAAGCCAGTTTAATGGGCCCAATTTACCACTATTTGGGGCTTTCGGTCGCATCCATTCAGCACGAGGCTTCCTTTTTGTACGATCCAACCTATCAGCCGGAGCAGGAGGAAATAGACAAAATAGAAGGCGAAACTCAAGGCCTGGTTATGGATGTTAAACATATGCGTCCAATTTCCCGCAAAGAAGCATACGCGGCGGATATTACCTACGGCACCAACAATGAGTTTGGTTTTGATTATTTGCGCGACAATATGGTACAGAACGTTCAGCAAATTGTTCAGCGCGAACAATTTTTCGCCATTGTGGATGAAGTCGACTCAATTTTAATAGATGAAGCCCGCACGCCTTTAATCATTAGCGCACCGGATACCGAGCCCACCAGCAAGTATACTGAGTTCGCGCGCATTGTGGACAGGCTGCAGGACGCCGAAGATTATACCATTGATGAAAAGCGCAAAGCCGCGAGCCTTACTGACAGCGGCATAAACAAAATCGAGAAAATTTTGAACGTTCCAAATATCTACGACACTTCCAAAGGCGTAAGCACCATCCAG
>JAJYWK010000026.1 GCA_021791515.1 bacterium
TACAATCTGTTAAAGGACAAATGAATATCAATCGCTAACCAACAAATACTTCTGGCCATCAGAGGCGGTTTTGGTATTGGCTAAAAGTCGGTTGCGAAATGTGTGAAGGTTTCGTTATTCAAAGTCGGAGGGGAACGCTCTATCCACTGAGCTACGAAGCCGAATTGGTAAGAAGCGACAACGATTTTAGAATAGGGTTTCCGCATTGAGACAATTTCGAGGCATTTTCTGCGATTTTTGTGAGGCGTACTTTAGGTACGCCGAATAAAATCGCTAAGAAAATAACAAAGAAATTGTCCAAAGCCGCTTTGCGGAACTGGCTCCGCCAGTCCAAAAAGCGGCGATGCGGAAGGCCTATTAAAACCTAAACCGGTGCATAAACCGCTGTGCCGGAGTCTCTTCGGTGGATTCATGCTCTGGCAGGTATTGAAGCAAAAAAGTTCTCACCTTGTCCGGATCTTGGTCTTCCAGTTCCAAAATTACCACATTATTCACCATGGCTGAAGTTGCAAAATTAACCGTTTTGTGCCGTTCGTTGTGCACTGTCCAAAAATACTTTAGCTGTTTATAAGGGTAAAATATATTATCAAATTTAAGCCCTTTGCTGTTTAGCTCGATTTTCACTATTTCGGGTTTGTGGCGGGAGAAGAACAGCATTAGCAATGCCAGCAAAGCCAGACTTACGGCGGCAAAAATATCATTCTGAATAATTACAAAAAAGGCAACCACCAAGATGCTAATGGCTATAAAAGTAATATACCAGCCTAAATTTTTTGGATAGTGTTTGAATTCCCGGGCTTGCCAGGAAAGAGTTTGAGTAGACATTTTTGTTTTTATCTATTAAAATATATCAGATGGAGAGGTGCGAGAGCGGTTTAATCGAACAGTCTTGAAAACTGTAGTGGGCGCAAGTCCACCGTGGGTTCGAATCCCACCCTCTCCGCCATTGTTTTTATTATATCAAGTCTTGTTCAAAAAAACAAAAACAGCCTTTCCTCTAGAAAAAGGCTGTTTTTTACTTATGCCTTATCCCTCTTGTTATCTAAACGAGGGTAGGCTCCTTTGTGTTTCAAAGCTTCAATTACAGATGTCCTGAAGCGGAAGCAAAATACGCTTTTATTTCCGCTTCAGCATCCATGCAAGCTGTTTTGATTAATTGGGGTATTGGGAAGAGGGGTCTTCAAAAATAATCGTAGCACTTACGGCATTGGGGTTGGTGGCGCCAGGCGCGGCCGTGCCGCTAAAATCCGCCTGAATGCTGCTTGTTGAATGAATAACCGTGTCGGTTGGCCCGACAGCGGGAGCCGGAGCAGTAGCCATGCCTTTAACTTCACCGCCGTTGGTTACAATAATTTGTTCGGCAATCAGTATGTTTTGCAGTTTGCTGCCGGAAATGCTTACTTTGGTATTCAGAATCAGGCTGTCTATGCCAAGTATTTTTCCACCTAAGTCTTTAATTACGGTGTTTGTGGTTAATTTAAAGCTGGTATTTTCCACTGTAATTTGGTCTTTGGCAATTTTGGAAATTTCTCCGACAATAGAAACCCCGTCTGTTTTGGAATTAAGTTTAGCCAAAGCCTGATCTTGTCCGGCTATGGCCACCAAGTCTTTGATTTCTAAAACTTTGCTGGAAGTCTGGCTTAAGGAAGCCAAGGCTCCGCTGGCCGCTTCTTTTACTTCGCTGTTGGGTTTAAGTTCGGTAATCAGATTTTGCTGGGCTGTCGCTATGTTTTCCAGGGAGCTTAGCAAAGCGGCATTTTTTTCGGACTTAGGGTCGCTTTTAGCCAAGTTATCCACGGCCGTAACCGCGCTTTGGGTTTGGCTGGCCAGCTCTTTTAAGGCCGCGGTTTTTTGCGCAATTGGATCCTGGCTGGCAATAATTGTTTGCGCTTCGTTAAGGCGTCTTTGGGTAATTTGTATCTGCAGGTCAGCTTTTTGATTCTGGTTATAAGCCAAAAGCAGCTGCAGTTGTTCGGCGGATTTTTTGATGGCAAAGAATTTTTGGCCGGCAGAGCTGGTATAGGCTTTGTAGCCGGTGACGGACAGCGCGCTAATAAGCAGCATTACGCTCATGCTTACGCTGGCATATTTGAATACATGCAACCACATAACTTTTAAGGAAGGTTTTACTTCCAGAACATATTTGCGGCGCATGGCCGGCTCGGGCACGGAATTTATGGGCACCGATAGTAATAATCGGGAAGTTTCTAGAAGCGGTTTTAACTGTTCCTGGTGTTCGGGAAAAGCCAAGAGCACCTCTTGTTCAGAGTGGCCGGTTTGCATCAAGGTAAGCGCTTCTTCGTAAATATTTTCAATATTGGGCATAATGTATAAAATCGATTTATTGAGATCCCTCAGCTGCGTTTCGGGATGAACTAAAACAAAATTTTTGTTTTAGTTCAGTTTTTCAAATTCTTGCTTAAGTCCTGCAGTTTAAGAATTGCGCGGTGTTGAATAACCCGTATTGCGCCTTCTGATTTATTTAATATTTCCGCAATTTCTGCGTTATTTAAATCTTCAAAAAATTTTAAGCGTACAACGGTTTGCTGTTCCGGCGCCAATTCCCGCATTAGTTTTAGCGCTAATTTTTGTTGCGCATTTAAATCTATCGCGTCAACCACATTAGTTTCGTACTCCAGGGTGTTTTCAATTTCTTCCAGGCCAACGGTGCTTTTGTTTGCCCTGTAATGATCTATTACTAAATTTCTGGCAATTTGGTACAACCAGCCGGCAAAAGCCTGATTTTCGCTTATTGAGTGAAGTTTGCTAAAGGCTTTTAAAAAAACTTCTTCGGCCAAGTCTTCGGCGGTCTCTTTGTGGCTTACGCGGTAGTAAATAAATTGGTAGATTTTCTTAAAGTACAGGTTGTAGATTTCTGTAAACGCTCCGTCTTCGCCGCGTTTGGCCTTATCCAAAATGCCGGCAAGCACGTGGTTATTGCTGTCTTTGGAATCAAAAGTACTAATATTAAAGACGGAATTAAAGTCCATTTGTTACAAAAGTTATAAAATTACACTGAAAATTGACTATTTTTGCAAGAAAAACCAGCCCCATTTTCAGAATCTTAGGGTATTTTATCATATTTATGAGTTTTGGGCTTTAGTTAGGGACTGTTGCCGAATGGTATTTTGACTGTAATAAAAAATTTTAATCATCCGGCAATGACCCTTCCTTTAGAGAGTGGTAATCGGCCTGGATTGCAAAATGTAAAATTTACCTTTGTAAAGGGCCCATTCTATATCCTGAGGGCAGGCGTAATGCTTTTCTATTGCCTTGCAGATTTTAGCCAGTCGGGCAATTTGTTTGGCCGAGAGTTTTTGCCTGCCACCTGCTCTAGACGAAAGTTTTTTTTGCGCGTTGCCTTTGGTAGTTTTTACCAGCATAAATTTTTGCCGGGAAATATTCGTCTCCAAAATCGATAGGGTATTTTTATGGATAATGTAGGTATCGGGAGTTATCAGTCCGCCTACGATGGTTTCGCCAAGCCCGAAACCGGCTTCTATAACCATTTGGTTTCTGTCCTTGGTTACCGGGTGTACGGTAAAACAGATGCCGGCAATTTCGCTTTGCGCCATAGTCTGCACCACGACAGCTACCGAAACTTTGGTTTTATGCAGGCGTTTTTCAAAGCGGTAAAAAATCGCGCGGGGGGTGCAAAGCGAAGCCCAGCATTTTTTTACTGTACCAATTAAAGTTTTTTCGGTTGTATTTAAATAAGTTTCCAGTTCGCCGGCCCAGGAAGCCACTTTAGAGTCTTCGGCCGTGGCGCTTGACCTTACGGCTACAAAAGGGGATTTGAGTTTTTTAAATTCCGCTGTAATTGAGGTTTGTAAATCCGCGGGCATCTCTTCGCTTAAAATCAAATTATGGATTTCCGCCGAAGCTTTGTTTACGGAATTTATGTCTTTGTGGTTGGTCTTTTTTAAGATGGCTTCAATATCCGGCGCAATTTTCGTTTCTTCAATAAATTGTTCATAAGCCGAAGCTAAAACCACGAAGCCCGACGGCACCGGCAATTTAGCCTGAGTCATTTCGCCTAAACTCGCGCCCTTGCCTCCGGCAACAGAAACATCATTTTTTGAAATTTGCCGGAAAGTTTTAATAAGTTTATTCATAATTTTGGTTTTTTAAATACAAAAAGTTCGCGCATTTCATAAATTGGGTGTTCGCGCTTTAATGAACCGCAATAATGTTTGAGTTTGTCCAGTCGCTTATTAAAAATTTTATCCGGAATTAGTTTATAGATAGATGCGCCCCGCAGTGAGACCCGTTCATAAAATTCGCGGCAGGTTTTTGTAACTTTTTGTTTAACTATGTGGTGTTTAAATTTTATAAAACCTTGCTTTTTCCATACAGCAAACATTTGTTTTCTGGTAATAACCAGTATTTTAGACAGCCTTAAACTTTCCGGAAGTAATTTTAAGCCTTGATCCAAGCGGTTGGTTTCCTTGGTCGGTTGGCGAATGACCGCGTATCCGCCCGGTTTTAAGATTCTTTTTACCTCGGCTACAGCTTTGTTGGGGTTATTAAAAGTATGAAAAGCCAAAGAAATAAATACCATATCCACGCTGTTGTCTTTTAACGGAATCTGTTCGGCTGGGGCCTGAATTAGTTTAATTTTGTGATTATTTTTAATTTTTTTGCGGGCTTCAGCCAGCATTTTTTTTGACGGATCTATTGCTATTATTTTGCAAGAAAAAGTTTTTTCAAGAAAATTTAAAAACCGACCGGTGCCGCAACCCAAATCAACCATTAATGATATTTCTTTTTTGGGAACCGAGGTAAGCAAAACTTTGCGCCACATTTTCCAGGTTTCGGGCGGAAAGGATCGGGCTTTGTTATAAATTTTTGCTGTGCCAAGTTTGTCAAAATCCAAAGAGTTCATATGGTTATTAGATACTCTTAATTATACCAGTTTCACCGTTTACATGGATTTTTTGCCCGTTTTTTAACAATTTTGTAGCAACTTGGGTGCCCACAACGCAGGTTTTTTTAAGTTCGCGCGCCGTGATTGCCGCGTGTGAAAGCACCCCGCCGGAGTCGGTAACGACGGCAGAAGCCAGTTTAAAAAGCGGTAAAAATTCGGGTCGGGTCATGCCGGTAATTAAAACATCTCCTTTATTGAAGGCTTTGTAATGGCGCGGATTTGGGATGATTCGGGCGATACCGGTGATTTTTCCGGGGTATGCGCTAATGCCGGTAATAATATTTCCGCCCTTGTTTGTTTTGGTAATGATTTTCTTTTCCAGTTTTGCTATTTGCGCTCCGTTTAGCATTTGTGAACGGCCATTGATAAAATATAACACGCTTGCTTGCCACCTGGATCCAAGCGTTTGGTTGTCCGGCAAGCGTCGGGTTTTTAAATAGTTTTCCAGCTCTTTTTGGGTAAGGCAAGTAAGCAAGTTGGCAGGTCGTTTTTCTTTTTTTGCAATAGTTTTTGCTAAGGCGCGGAAAAATACCTCGCTATCGCTGTAAATTCTTTCGGAATATTTTCTGGCTTTTAAAAAGCCTGGCAGTAAAGTTTTTAGCTTTTGTGGAGATAAATAATCCACGGTTTCTTTTATAAATCCATGGTATGCCAAGTGATTGGCAAAAGGAATTGCAAATTGCTGATATTCAGACCAAGAGGGGATTTTGCCTTTTTTTTTGCCCATGAGCTTTACTAAGAGGTCGGTATTGCGTTTAATCAGTTCGCTGAATTTTTTTAGGTTCTTGGCGTCAGCTTTTTTTGCCAAATTTTTTCCCAGAGTATGCAATTCGTCCGTTTTAACATAAAAACTTACAGTGCCTTTTTTATGCACAAACAAAGTATGGCGGAAATTGACGCCTAGAATTTTTTTGAGCGTATAAAAATATTGCGGACCCCAAAAAGAGCAGGAAATAAAGGTATAAGAGCCGGACCACCTTTGCAGCCAGTCAATTTTTACTATGTTATTTAAATTCGTTTTCATAATTTTTTCACTATCCCTTTATTTGCATAGATCCCCGTCTTTTAAAATTTGGGTGCCAATCACGCAGGGTTTCTTCATTTCCCGAGCCACAATCGCTGCGTGGCAAGTAAGCCCGCCTTCGTCTGTCACAAACGCCGCGGCTTTTATCATTGCGGGGAAAAAGTTCGGATTGGTCATGTAAGTAATTAAAATGTCACCCTTTTGAACCTTGCTTAATTGGCTCACTTTGGTCACTATTTTTGCTCGGCCTTGAGCTCTGCCCATTTGGGCGATTTGCCCTTTGAGCTTTTTGTGGTCGCTTCGAAAATTTACCAGAAAAATCGGGCCGTTAAAAAATTGCGCTTTACCGTTTACCGTAACGCAGGAAAGCCCGGCCGGATAAGCTTTGGGTTTGGAAAGGTTTTTCATGTGATTTTGAAGATTTGTTCCATAAGCCAATTTTAGCTTGAAAATCAAAAAGAGCCAAGTCAAGTTTTTGATTGACTATAAAGAGATTTTTAGGTAAAATGTTTAGGATAATCTAATATCAAGTCAATATGGAGAGGTCGCATAGAGGCCTAGTGCGCTGGTTTGCTAAACCGGTAAAGGTGTCAAAACCTTTCGGGGGTTCGAATCCCCCCCTCTCCGCCATAAAAAACCCAAAATATTTTTGGGTTTTTTATTTGCCCTAATGACTTGACTTTATCCTCATTCAGAGTATATTTTATATGGTTTAACAATCTGACTGTTTGAGTGGAAAAACAGAAGTTGTTAAACGAACCTTGACAGTTCCTAGGAGGGAACATGTTTGCATATTTCATGTGGTTCGCGTCCTCTTTGGCCTGCGGGGCCATTGGAGCGATGGTGTTTTCAGCCAAGCGGCGCAGCCCGTTTCTGGGCTTTGCGATCGGCTTTGCGCTGAACGTGTTGGCCGTGCTCGTGTGGAAGCGGCTTTCCAGCCGCAGCAACGGAGGTGTGAAATGACTGCTGCAGTGGTAGTGGAAATCCTCTTTCTGCTGGTATGCGCCGGCTGTTTGGTAGGCGTACTGGCATGGCTGTTGTCCAACTCGGCGCAAGCTGCGTTGAAAACCAACTT
Organism: bacterium; assembly: GCA_021791515.1. Lineage (GTDB taxonomy): Bacteria > Patescibacteriota > Doudnabacteria > UBA920 > UBA920 > PALSA-1336. The sequence goes on from JAJYWK010000026.1 coordinate 7,027, forward strand.
GGCAAAGTTCTTGGCCAAGAAGTTCGGCGTGACTCTTTCGGTTACTGATCCGACAAGGGCAGACAAGCGCCGCAGCTTTTGGGCAGTGTTCATTGCCATAGTTTCGGCAGTGTGTTTGGCCCTGGCGTTCGTCTTCAAAGAGGTGATTATGGCCTCTGTGCTGTACTGTGCCTGGATTGATGCCGTAAGTAGCGCAACACGTCTGCCACCCGATGTAGTGAACGCCTTGACGGTAGTACTGGTGTCGCTGTTTGCTTTTGTGTTTCTGCCTTTTGCCCTTGGGGCGAAGTCAGAAACCAAAAGTGATCATAAGCGTACAAGGCTTCTGTTTGCGGCCCTGTTTTTGGCGATGTTCTTTTTCGTCAAACACTTTGTGTCGCAACCTAGACCCGACGAGTACTTTAACTCCGTCACCGGCGCGTCAATGTGGAAGTATTACATTTCTGACGAAGGACTGATTGTACAAGCTCCTTTGTACAAAAAGTTCAACACTCAGGATGGCAGCCTGCTCAAGCTAATGGACCCATCGGTCGCAAAAGCTCATAGGGAGCAAGAAAAGAAGCGCGAGGAAGATGCTGTCAAACCTTCGGCAAAAAAACCGGAGGAAGAGCCCAAGAAGCAGTCCCAGCCCGAGCCTAAAGCCGAATTTCGGCTGCCAAACGCCCACTCCAAAAAAGCCAAGCAGATTGCCAACGCAATCGGCCGCTTCAAACAGTTCAAGACAGAACCAAAGTGGGTGAGCATTGACACGATGGTCCCAAGGCCAGATATTGGTTTTGATCATTTCAATACTGATCATTGCCAGGGTCTTGTTGAATATTTGGACAGGAAGGACAATACGTATGGCCCTTTCCACCTTTGGGTAGAGCGGGTCCATGTCGCTGAAGATCAGACAATTGTGCAGGTGGGTGTTGCCTTACCTTCTGATCACAGCCGCAAAGCGGTATTCCATCGCTTTGACTTTAGCTGGAAGGATATTAGGGAGGTTGCCAAGCTCTACGACTCCAACGATAAGCCTTACGAGTTGGAAAGTGAAGAAGGCGAATACGACCTAATCCCCAAAGGGGCGAGCGAGTTTCTCTGCCTCGCGCCTTGCGCCGGGGGTATCATGATGCACCCGGGCGAACGCTACCGCTTTCTCTTGAGCTTTCCTAGGCTCAGGACGTATTGGCCAGACTTCGAATTGAGGGCACCGCACTTTCCACCAATCACCATCAAGTTTGTTGAATAGATTTTTTTGACGGATTTTTTTAAGCCGGCTTGCGACGGCGCATGTGAGATTGCAATCATAATATAAGTTAGGAAAAAACGACCGGCCAGGGTGCAAACCCAAAGCCGGTCTTAATTTTGGTAAAATTTAATCCCTGGCAACGGTGAGGCAGATGACTTTATCCGCGCCGTTGCGTTTTAAGACCCGGGCCGCTTCGGCCAGGGTGGCGCCGGTGGTGCAGACGTCGTCAACTAAGATAAAATTCTGATTTAAGATTTCAGATTTAGCCTGCCTGCCGGCAAGGCAGGGACGTAAGATTTTTGGGGACAGGGCAAAGGCATTGCGGACGTTTAACAGTCTGCGTTCTTTTTTTAAGTTTTTTTGCGTCATTGTCCAGTGACACCGTACTAGTACGGTGGTGCACAAAAGATTTAGCTCTTTGCCGATGGTTTGCGATAAAATTTCGGCCTGGTTAAACCCGCGCCAGCGTTTGCGCCAAGAGTGCAAGGGAATAGGGGTTAGGGTATAGGGTTCAGATAAAATCGATGGATATCCATCTACAAATTTTTTTGCAATTAAATTTCCAAGAATTTCAAAAATCGCGGGGATAAATTTGTATTTTCCGGCAATAATAATTTTGCCCACGTTTTCATCATGATAATCAAAAATGCTCACTAGCGCGTCGGCAGTGTGGGGGCTAATGCATTTTGGGTGGGTAAGGCCAAAGGGAGAGGTTTTTTGGCAGGCAACGCAGTACTGCAAGGGCAGGGGAGTGAGTTTATTTTGGCAATCAGCGCAGAGGAATAATCCTTCTTTCTCACAGACTACACAACGAATGGGAAAAAGGACATTCAACGTGAATTTTTTGATGTCTGCGAATAAGGGTTTTATTAAAGATTGATACATAAAAGTGGTTAGTCATCCCGACCGACCGAACCTGCCTGCCGGCAGGCAGGTGCATCTGAGGGAGCGGAGGGATCCCTTATCGGTTAAAATTTAAGGGATTCCTCGACTCGTCTGACTCGCTCGGAATGACAAAGCTATTTTACCAAAAATTTAAGACAAAAGAAAAATCCCGCCCTTTTGGGGCGGGGGTAGATTGAATAATCTATTTAAGAGATCCCTCATCCGCTTTCGGCGGACTCGGGATGGCCGTTCCTGTTTAAACAGGAACGGCCATTTTTTCGGCTTTATGCACGGAAAATACAATTTTATCAGCTTTCAGTTCCGCCGATATCCGCGCTCCGTCTTTGGTTTTGCCCCCAATGATTTTTTCCGCCAGCGGGTCTTCCAAAAGCATTTGCAAGTTTTTTCTCACAAAGCGCGCGCCCTGGGCCGGGTCAAAACTTTTTTCCGCAATGTGCTTTACCACGGCCGGGGAAAGTTTTAACTGTACGTTTTGCTCCAACAAGCGTTTTTGCAGTTCCGTAATTTGCAATTTGGTAATTTCCAAAAGTTGTTCAAAACCCAGAGGCCTAAAGACAATAATTTTGTCTACGCGGTTTAAGAATTCCGGCCTAAAGTCCTTTTTCATTTCTTCCAGGACCGAATCTTTAATTCTTTCGTACTCCCGTTCCAATTTTTCTTTTTGATCCTTTTTTTCATCAATCTTGTCCGCAAAGCCTATCTTGGCCGCCTGGTTGGTAAGTTCCCGCATGCCCAAGTTAGAGGTCATAATAATTACCGTATTTCTAAAAGAAACTTTTTTTCCTTCGGCGTCCGTGAGCTGGCCGTCTTCCAAAATTTGCAAAAAGATGTTAAATACGTCCGGGTTGGCTTTTTCAATTTCATCAAACAGCACCACGGAATAGGGTTTCCGCCTAACCGCTTCTGTAAGCCGGCCGCCTTCGCCGTAACCCACGTAGCCGGCCGGCGCGCCGACCAATCTTGAAACATTGTGCCGCTCCATAAACTCGCTCATATCCACGCGAATAAGCGCGTCTTCGTCTTCGTAAACTTCCCTAGCCAGGACTTTGGCGGTTTCGGTTTTGCCCACGCCCGTGGGACCTAAAAAGATGAATGAGCCTAAAGGGCGCTTAGGGTCGGTAATGCCGGCCCGCGAGCGGCGGATGGCGCGGCTGATTTCTTCCACGGCTTCGTTTTGCCCCACAATTTTAGCCTGTAAAGTTTTTTCCAAATTCGTCAATTTGCCGATTTCGGTTTTGGCCAGGCGCTGCAGGGGAATTTTAGTCATCATGGAAACCGTGTGGGCAATGTCTTCGGAAGAAATAACGTGGCCTGGAATTTTTTGCTCGCTCATTAGCCCCCTTGAGAGCTGTTCTTTTTGCTTGAGCAATTTTTCTTCCTGCGTGCGCAAATGCAGAGCCGTGGTAAAATCCTGCCCTAATACCGCTTTGGTTTTTTCTTCTTCCAGCGCCGCAAGCTCGCTTTCAAGTTTTTTGGTGGCGCGAAGCAGTTTAGAAGAAGAACTAATGGTGCGCAAAAAGGCGGCGGTTTCATCAATCAAATCCACGGCCTTGTCCGGCAAAAACCGGTCCTGAATATAGCGGGCAGACAAATCCACGGCAGAGCGCATAGCTTCTTCGGTAATGGTTACATTATGGTGTTTTTCGTAATTGGGTTTTAGCCCCCGTAAAATTTCCAAAGTTTCTTCCAAGGTGGGCTCTTCCACTACAATCGGCTGGAAACGGCGCTCTAAGGCCGCGTCTTTCTCTATGTGTTCTTTGTACTCTTTTAGCGTAGTGGCGCCAATGGCCCTAAGTTCGCCGCGCGCCAGGGCAGGCTTTAAGATGTTAGCCGCGTCCAGTGAGCCCGTGGTGGCGCCGGCGCCGACCATGGTGTGAAGTTCGTCTATAAATAAAATAATATTTTTATCGTTCTTGACCTCGTCAATTATTTGCTTTAAGCGGTTTTCAAATTCGCCGCGAAACATACTACCCGCGACAATCAGGGCTAAATCGAGTGAGAGAATTTTTTTATCAAGCAATGAGTCCGGCACTTCTTTTTTGGAAATTGCCAAAGCCAAGCCTTCGACAATCGCGGTTTTGCCCACCCCGGCTTCGCCAATTAAAATTGGGTTATTTTTTGTGCGGCGGTTTAGAATTGAAACCATGCGCTCAATTTCGCGCCTGCGCCCTACCACCGGGTCAATCAGTCCACTGGCCGCTTTTTTGGTTAAATCGGTGGTGAAGTACTCCAACAGGCCGCCTTTTTTGTTGTCCGCTTTCATCCCCGGGGCCCCCGGCTGCTGCGGCATGGGTCCTTCAAATGGATGCTCGTGGCCCATTTCGCCCTGCGGCATATCCGGGAATTTGGAAATATTTTCAAACACGTTCATTAGGTTTTGCTCCAAGTCTTTAATATCAATTCCGAGTTTGGCCAAAATCACTTTGGCTTTGTTTTGCGGCACGGTTAAAAGGCCATAGAGGAAATGTTCGGTGCCAATAAACTGATAGCCGAATTGGCTGGCAATAATCGCCGAGCGCTCAATAACGGATTTTAGGTTCTCGCTAAGTACCGGCTTCCAGCTGGCTACGGTGTTGTTGCTGTTAACCAAAATCAGCTCCTGTTTAATAATTTCAGGAGTTAATTTTGTGCGGGTTAAAATTTCCGCGGCAAAGGAAGATTTTTCACTTACCACGCCGTATAAAAGATGTTCGGTGCCAATATGGTCGTGCTTTAATTCTTCGCTCACCAGCTGCGCCATAATAAGCGCGTTTTTGGCGCGGGAGGATAGTCTTTCTAAAATGTAAGTAAAATTTGTCATAAAGATCGCAGATACGCAGATTAAAACGATTACGCAGATAATATGATACACTTAAATTATCTCATATAAAGGAATTATAACAAAATTATCACTCGTGTCAATAGAGTGATAGTACGAAAGCTTCTACTAAATACTAATGGATACGAAAGGTGCTAAATACGAAATAAAAATCCAAAGTTTAGTAGTTTAGTGTTTTTCGTATTTAGTAGACAATTTATGGCATTTAACAGGCCAAGCAAAACCAAGGAACCGGAAAATTATGAAAAGGCATACGAGTATGCGGTATTTTTGCTGTCTTTGCAACTGCGCACGGTGGGCGAAGTAAGGGAAAAAATGATGAACAGGGGATATGCATCAGCGATTATAGATTCCACTCTAGCCCAGCTTATTGAACAGAAATATTTAGACGACGAGCGCTATGCCCAGGTTTTTCTGGAAAATTTAAAAAAATATAAAACCTTCGGGTTTTATGGAATTAAAAAAAAGTTGATGGAAAAGCGATTGCCTTCAAATATCATTGAGCGAGTATTGGCGGAAGGTTTAAGTGAAGAGGAAGAAATAGAAATCGCGAAAAAATATTTAATAAAACAATCCGTCATTGCGAACGGCCGGCAGGAGGCGAAGCAATCCAAAAATAAAAATCGCCGCGCTTCGTTTGCGATGACAGTTGAGCCCCGGTGCCATTACGCCGCCGGCGGAAGCCGCGAGGCAAAAGAAAAATTGGCGCAGAAACTAAAAAGGTGTGGTTTTCGGGGCCAAATTATAGTTAAACTGATATTTTAATATACGCTCAATTAATTTTTATTTTTTGAGGATATTATTGGCTAATGCAATAATTATAAGCATTTGTCCAATTGGCACATCCGGACATATTGCGGTTTGTGGACATTGTCGCCCCGCTCGATTGTTCCAGCACCGCGCATAATGCGAATCTGCCTTGAGTGTTGTTGTCATTGCTATAAAAATAGTCTCCCACTTGATTTGCCAGTTTTGGGTCTAAGGGGACTTTTGCCATGTATTTTATTACTCCGGAGGTTAGGTCAGCCTGAAACGCGTCGCCCCAGCCGTTGGAAGGGTTGGAAATGGTAGTGCACCACCCCGAACTGTTTCTGGGCAAGTAGCCATTATTGTTATAGTAAAAGTTTATTGCGCTATTGAGCTGTTTTAAATCAGCCTTCCGTTTGGTATCTCTGCTTTTAATCCGTGTGTTGTTTATAGCTATTAAAAGCACAGAAGACATCAATCCTATTATGGAAATGACTACCAAAAGTTCAATGAGCGTAAAACCTTTTTGGTATTTTATATTTTTTGTAAAATGAAACATAATATCTCTTTTGGGTCCTTCCTCGCAGCTCTGTCGCGAGGGGGATGAATGAGAAAAAAGTAGATCCATTTCCTTTCCCGATTGTCCAAGCCTGACTGTAAGTAGGCAGGGCTTCATAGGATAAATAATTTTTTATAGGTTCATATTTCTTAGTTTGGCAATTCTGTCTTCCACGGGCGGGTGAGTGTTGAACATTTTTGCAAACCAACTTCTGCCTTCGGCAGAAGTTGTCCTGAGTCCGTCAAGGGCGGACGAAGGACCCCTGTCCTCGTGGAACGGATTAACTATATACAAATGCGCCGTGGCTTTGTTGGCGGCTTCTAAGGGCTCCGTGTCGGCTGAAATTTTTTCCAAAGCCCGCGCCAAGCCTTCCGGGTGGCGGGTAAGCAGGGCGCCGGAAGCGTCCGCTAAATATTCTCTTTTTCTGGAAACTGCCAATTTAATCAGCGTGGCGATAATGGGGGAAAGGATGGCTAAAATCAGCCCGGCAATCATTAGTATCGTCTTTAGTTGTCCGCCTTCGCGATCATAGGATCTGCGTCCGCCAAAAAACGAAGCGCGCATAAACCAATCCGCCAAGAGTGTAATTGTTCCCACCAAAACCACCACCAAAGTCATCACGCGAATATCATAATTGCCAATGTGGGAAAGTTCATGCGCGATTACGCCTTCCAGTTCGGTTTTTTCCAGTTTCTGCAAGATGCCTGTAGTCACGCAAACCACGGCGTGCTTGGGGTCGCGGCCGGTGGCAAAAGCATTGGGCGCTGTATCGTCAATAATATAGATGCGGGGAGTGGGAAGCCCGGCAGCAATACAAAGATTTTCTACTATATTGTAGAGTTGTTGGTTGGTGTTTCTGTCCACAGCTTGGGCTTTGGAAAGCGCAAGTGTGATGGAATCTGAAAAATAATAGGAAATCAAACTTGAGAAAATGCTAAAGCCGACCGCAAAATACAAAATCGCGGAGTTATTATAGACTTGGGCGAATATAAATCCTAAAGCGCTGATAATTATCAAGAAGATAAAAATCAACAGCCAAGATTCTCGCTTATTTTTATTTATTAGGTCGTAAGTCAACATAGTTAAAAGTTTATAAAGTTCGTAAAGTTATAAAGTACTTTATAACTTTCAACGTTATAACTTTAAAATTTGACTTCTACCGGCTGGCCTTCGGGGCCTTTTTCATCAATATCAAAGAATTCGCGTTTGCCAAAGCCGAACAAAGAGGCAAAAATGTTGCCCGGGAACTGCTGGATTTTGGTGTTGTAGTCCCGCACGTTGCCGTTGTAAAAGCGCCTGCTGGCCTGGATTTTATCTTCCGTGTCGGTTAAGTCCGTCTGCAGCTGCATAAAGTTCTGGTTGGCCTTAAGTTCGGGATAGTTTTCTGCCACGGCAAACAAACTCTTTAGCGCGCCGGAAAGCATATTTTCATCCTTCAATTTTTCCTGCATGGTGCCGGCGCCCATGGCCGCGGCTCTAGCCTGGGTTACTTTTTCAAATACGCCGGACTCGTGCGCGGCGTAGCCCTTAACCGTGTTAACCAAATTGGGTATAAGGTCAT
>JAJYWK010000031.1 GCA_021791515.1 bacterium
TCGTTCACGGTATTTGTATTTTTATTCTTTTATTGGGGCAGGTTTTCTTGCTTTCGGCAAGGAAACTCCCCCCAAGAAAAGTATATCAGACTGTTAAGGATTGAGGGGTTTCGTTATTCAAAGTCCATGTATCGGAGTAAAAAAGTATGCCATTTAAAAAAGTGCCTTTTGGCAACGCCAGTATATTTAATGCTGTTATAGAAGTTCCTACCGGCGGCCAAAAAAAATATGAATATGATCCGGAAATGGAAGCCATACACTTAAGCGGGGTGTTGTATGGCGATTTAAAGTATCCTCTTAATTACGGCCATGTGCCAAAAACCTGGGCGCAAGACAATAATTTACTGGATGTTTTTGTTATTAGCACTTACCCGATTTCCACCGGCACCGTGGTTGCGTGCCGCGCGGTTGGAATGCTGGAAGTTATGGATAGGGGCAAAAAAGATAACAAGATTCTGGCGGTGCCGGTAAAAGAGCCGGTTTTTGACCATATAAAAGACGTGGAAGATTTTCCCCAAGAAGATTTAAACAAACTTCAAGAGTTTTATTCTCATTTGCCCAAAGCCTGGAAAATAGACATTCAGCTCAAGAGCATAAAAAACCGCGAGGCTGCGATTAAAGAATTGCTGGCCGCGCAGGAGCCGGAATAAATTTCATTATCAAAAGAAAAAGCCTGTCCGCCATAGGCGGACAGGCTTTTAAGTTATAAGATTACGGCTTCAAGAATTTTACTAATAACAACGCTACAATGTTGATTATCTTGATCACCTAGTAGTCGCTTCGGCGTTCGCCGGCTCCGCTACGGGGCAAGTCGGATTAAGGTTTTAAGAACTTCACTAATAATAGCGCGACTATGTTTATTATCTTGATCATGGGGTTAATAGCAGGGCCGGCAGTGTCTTTGTAAGGGTCGCCCACGGTGTCGCCGGTAACGGCTGCTTTGTGAGCGTCCGAGCCTTTTCCACCAAAGGAGCCTTCTTCAATATATTTTTTCGCGTTATCCCAGGCCGCGCCGCCGGTAGTCATGGAAATTCCAACAAACAAACCGGTAACAATCGTGCCAACCAAAAGTCCGCCCAAGGCCGCGGCGCCTAAGAATAATCCAACCAAAATTGGCACCACAACCGGAATTAACGCCGGGATAATCATTTCTTTAATAGCGGCTTTGGTAACAATGTCCACGGCTCGTGAATAATCAGGTTTTCCAGTTCCATCCATAATCCCTTTAATTTCCCTAAACTGCCTGCGGACTTCTTCCACCACGGCTTTAGCCGCGTTGCCTACGGCAGACATGGCAATGGAAGCAAACAAATAAGGCAATAAACCGCCGATTAGCAAACCAACCAACACTTTGCTGTTAGAAAGATCAAACACGGTGGAAATGCCCGCGGCACTTAATTCCTGCGTGTAGGCGGCAAAGAGCACCATAGCGGCAAGGCCGGCGCTCGCAATCGCATAACCTTTTGTAACGGCTTTGGTGGTGTTTCCTACAGCATCAAGCGGATCAGTAACGTCGCGAACGGATTTATCAAGCCCAGCCATTTCCGCAATGCCGCCGGCGTTGTCGGTAATGGGGCCAAAAGCGTCAATCGCCACCACAATTCCTGTTAGGGACAACATAGACATTACAGCTAAAGCGATTCCGTAAAGTCCGGCTAACTGAAAGGAAATTAAAATCGCAACCACAATTACCAAGACCGGCGCGGCAGTGGACTGCATGCCCACGGCCAAGCCTTTAATAATATTGGTGCCGTGTCCGGTGGTGGATGCTTCGGCAATTTGTTTTACCGGAGAGAAAGATTTAGAAGTGTAGTATTCGGTAATGATGGTAATTAGTCCTGTAACCAGCAAACCAATCAGCGCGCAGTAGAAAAGATTATTTACTGAATAAAGTCCGTTGCCTTGCATTAACATTTTTGTAATAGGATAAAAAGCAATCGCGGATAAAATCCCCGTTACCGCAAAGCCTTTATACATAGCGCCCATTACGTTATTGCTTTTTCCGAGGCGGACAAACCAGGTGCCGATTATTGTGGTGATGATGGAAGCGGCTCCAATGAGTAAAGGATAGACTAACGCATTTAAAGTCCCTTCTGTAAATGTGAACGATCCAAGCAAAATTACAGCAATAGTAGAAACCACATAAGTTTCAAACAAGTCCGCGGCCATACCGGCGCAATCTCCCACATTGTCGCCCACGTTGTCCGCAATCACGCCCGGATTTCTTGGGTCGTCTTCCGGAATATTGCTTTCAATTTTGCCAACCATGTCCGTGCCAACATCCGCGCCTTTGGTAAAAATGCCGCCGCCAAGTCTGGCAAAGACTGAAATTAACGAAGAACCAAAAGCCAAACCGGCCAGCGCCGCCAAATCGCGGGTTAGCATATAAAATACGGTGACTGAAAGCAATCCCAAACCTGCCACAAACAAACCCGTAACCGTGCCGCCTTCAAAAGCTAAAGTTAAAGCGGAAGCCAGGCCTTTTTTGGCGGCTTCAGCAGTGCGCACGTTGGCGCGCACGGAAATGTTCATGCCAATAAATCCTGCAACGGCAGAAAGCACGGCGCCTAAAATAAAGCCGTAAATTGTATTGTTGCTAAAAGAAATGCCGCCAAAAAATCGGGTGGAGTACATTAGCAGTACAATAACCACGGCAACCAAGCCGACAGTTTTGTACTGGCGGGAGAGGTAGGCTTTGGCGCCGGCCTGAATGGCCGCGGCAATCTCCGCCATTTTTCCGCTACCGGCAGGGGACTTGAGGATTTTAAAAATTAAAAAAGCTCCGTAAAGAAGAGCGAGGACGGCCGCAGATACCGCGTACCATAGGTAAGTGTTTTCCATTTGTCTTTATTGCTTTAATTATTCTGCCTGTAATTATAGGGGAAAACGCAGTAAAAGGCAAGAAAAGTTATATATCCATCTCGATCCCCGCCAGAGGGGGGCGAGAGATCTATTGAAAATAGATTTCTCCCTACGGTCGAAATGGGGCATATAAAAAGGCTCTTAACGAGCCTATTTTTTATTTTTTGATATGCCGATTTACCGACTCACCGAAACTCCACAGATTTTACCATTGCCACAAAATCATTTTTTAAGCTTAAAGAAAGGCCAATATCAAAAGTATAATAGTTCTCTCCATTTTTTACGCCAAACAACAAATCGTTTACGTCCAGGCCCGGTTGGCCGCCGATTTGTACATTTGTAGTCGGTAGGCCTTCCAGCACATAGTATCCCTTGGGGCTTACATATATTTTAATGTTGTAGAATTTCTTGCCGGGGTCTATTTGCAAAACTTGGTAGCCACCTTTGGAAATTACCGGCAAAATTTTCCAATCGGGTTTGTATTTAAAGCTTAAACCCAATTTGGCGTCAGAAAAATTTTTCCAGGTTGAGGTGTCAACCGGCTGCGGAGCTTGGGTGCTGTTGCCAAATTTCATTGTTTCGTTATAGCCGATTTCTTTTGGTCCACTGGGCAAGCCGCCTAAATTAGACCACAGGTTGGCGCTATAAAACACGCCAAAAATGGCGATTAAAAACAGTATAATAAAGCTTTTGCTTTGGGTTGAAATTTTGTGCATTTTTGTTTCGTCTACAGAACTTCGGATTATACGAATCTACAGATGACTACAGATTGACAATCCTTATTTTTTATATTTTTATTATACGATATGAAAAAAGTGCAGTCAACCCCTATTTTCCACCGCTAAACCCAGTAGAATTACACTGTAATTTGATTTTAGTTTTGGCGCGGGATATAGAATGAAGTTAAAACGATAAATAACCTTAAATAAAGCAATATTTACAGCGTATCTCTACTGGGTAAAAAATTTATCCAGTCCCGCGTTATTGCCGCAATAGTAGATATTGGAGGTTAAATTCACGCAATAGCCCGGGTTTTTGCGCACAAAGGAATATTTGGGCAAAAACCAATACAGGAAAAGAATGATTATGACAATAACCGCGTAGAAGAAGATTTTGAGGAGTTTGAACATTTTGGTTTCTTTACATCAGCGATTGATTAACTAAATCATACCACAGCTTGAAAGAACCCTCAATTTTTGGTAAAATGTCAAAAGTTAACGTTTGATTGGTTAATTGTTAATCGTTAACAGTTAATCGTTTTACCGATGGGGTGTAGCCCCGCCGCCACTGAAGCTTCGGCGGGCAAGCAAGCGGCCCCAGTAGCAGATGCTCGGATGCACTCGCAACGCTACGGGGTAAATAAGGTAAGCGGCTCGTAAGCCGTCTTCATCCCCAGGCACGGCCCGCACCATTTTATATAAATTTTCCTGACTGCTCCTCACATGATTGGGGTGTAGCCAAGCGGTAAGGCAAGCGGCTCTGAACCGCTCATCCCCAGGTTCGAATCCTGGCACCCCAGCCACGAGCGGGGCAGTTAGGAAAATGGTGCGGGGTGAAAATTTTACCCCGTAGGATCGCAAAGCGATTACTTCGGGGCCTGGCACCCCAGCCAATAACCCCTTAACAGGGGTATTTTGATTTGGTGATATAATTAGTTTATGGTTAAAAAGCTTTGGAGAATTTATAAATATACTGCTATCTCGGTTTTTAGTTTGTTGGTCGTGGATGTTTTAATAGTGCTGTTTTTTGGCGCGTACCGGCCGGCCATTCAACGCGCGGACGCGATTGTGGTGTTGGGCGCGGCTATAAACACCCCGGCTTTGTATAACCGCAGTCTTGAGGGTTTAAGGCTTTATGAGGCAGGGGATGCAAATGTAATTGTGGCCTCCGGCGGGCGCATTAGCAGTAAAGACATAAGTGAGGCGCAATATATTGAACGATCCATTCAAAGCAAACAGAACCCCAAAACTTTTGTGCCGATTATTTTGGAAGATCAATCGCACGATACTTACGAGAACATCAAAAATACCAAAGAAAAAATTGGCAGCGGAAAAAGCATTATCATCGTCAGCGATAAGTTCCATTTGGCGCGCGCGGTAATAATCGCCAAAAGGCTAGGGTTTGGGCCGGTGTATTGGAGCTCTCCTGCGCCCACTTATTATAAAGGTTCGGAATTGGTGTTTTATTACGCCCGGGAAGTTTTGGCTATGATAGCGTACATCCCTAAGTTTATTCTTGGATGAGAATTTAGAATATAGAATCCAGAATTTAGAGATCCTTCGGTGCTAAAGCTCCGCAGGGTGTCACCTGATAGCGGTGGAAGTAAGCTTTTTTAAAAGGAAATAATCATTTGACGAGTTTTGAGGTCATATGTTATAATGGCGTTAATTGAATATCCAAAGACAGTTGGCGTCCGCCTTAGGCGGACATAATCCCTATATTAGGGTAAGCCCACCGAGGAACAAACTAGCTAATCAGCAAATAAGCTGATAAGTTAATAAGTTGCACTCGGGTTAGCCCGAGTTTTTGTTTGAAGATATTTGATGTACCCGCCTTCGCCAAGGCTATAGCAGATGACTTCTCTAAATAAAACAGAAGTCAAGTCAAAGGTCGCCACTCTATTACTATATTGTAATAGAGTAAGAAAGTTTATTAAGATATGCCTAAAAATAAGATTCAAAAAGAGAAAGATTTAAAAGAACTTACAGACAAGCTCAAAGCGGCCAAGGCAGTGGTTTTCAGCGATTACCGCGGCACTACTGTTAAGGATATAACCAAATTCAGGACCGCCTTAAGAAAAGAAAACGTCTTTTCAAAAGTTTATAAATTGAGCTTGGTGAAGAAGGCCATGAAAGAAGCCGCGGTAGCCGGAGAAATTGCAGACTACAAAGCGCCGATGATTTTGTCCCTCTCTGAAGAGGACGAAACCACGCCCGCGCGCGTAATTAAAAATCTTCTAAAAGAAATTAAGTCCATTAATATCTTGGAAGGTTTGATTGGCAAGGACATAATGTCTAAGGCCCAAGTTGAGGCTTTGGGCAGCTTGCCTTCCAAAGATCAGCTTCGCGCCCAGTTTATGTCCGTGCTTAACGGACCCATGGCCGCTTTTGCCAGAGCTATGAACGCTTTGGCGGAAAAGAAAGGCGCGGCGACCCCGGCTCAGGAAGCGCCTGTGACCCCCGCTCCGGCACCGGTAGAAGCCGCTCCGGTTGCCGTGTAAAGAAATTTTTAGTTTTTAATTTTGTAATTTTTAAAACAATGAATTAATTTATTAATTTCAGAATTTGAAATTAATTATAAATTAAAAATTCAAAAATTATCAATTTTTTATTAGTAATTAAAAGGAACTATATTATGTCCGATGAAGTAAAAGTGGAAGTCCCCGAAAAGTTTAAAGCTATTGTGGACTCCGTGGAAAAGCTCACCGCAATTGAGCTTTCCGAATTGGTTAAGGTATTGGAAGCTAAGTTTGGCGTTAGCGCCGCCGCCCCGATGATGATGGCCGGCCCTGCCGCTGGTCCCGCCGCTGAAGAAAAGACCGAATTCAACGTAGAATTGTTGGAAGCCGGCGCAAACAAAATTAACGTGATTAAAGTTGTTCGCGAAGTCACCGGTCTTGGCCTTAAAGAAGCCAAAGACATTGTGGATGCCGCTCCTAAGGTTGTAAAAGAAAATATGCCGAAAGCCGACGCCGAAGCCCTTAAGAAAAAACTTGAGGAAGCGGGAGCTAAGGTTGCTTTAAAATAATCGATATTCATCGATATAAAAAAGCTCCGCCCTTGAAAGGGCGGGGCTTTTGGTTTACACTATCTAGGATATGAATAACTTTTGGAACAAATTAAATCGTTCGATATTTGCTTTGGCGCCCATGGAAGAAGTGACAGACGTGGCTTTTAGGGAAATGTTTGCGAGGTATAGCGGAGGCAAAGGAAAAAATATTCTTCGACCCAGTGGAGAAGATATTTTTTCTGATCGTAAAAATATTAGGTTCTCGACAGGCTCGAACATTAAAATTTTTAACAGTTTTGTTATGTTCACGGAATTTGTGAATGTGGACGGACTTTTGCATCCAGAGGGGTATGAAAAGTTAAAAATAGATTTGGAATTTACAGAAATACAGAGGCCAATAGTGGCGCAGTTGTGGGGAACAAGTCCGGAAAAATTTTATTTGGCCGCGCAACTGGTGGCAAAAAAAGGTTTTGACGGCATTGATATTAATATGGGCTGTCCGCAGGACAAAGAGATCGGCATTGGCGCTTGCGCGGCGTTAATTCGCAATCCCAGTTTGGCTAAGGAAATAATCGCGGCAACTCGCAGGGGAGCATCGGGGCTGCCGGTTTCGGTAAAAACCCGTTTGGGATATTCTAAAGTGGAAGAAATGGAAGAGTGGATTGGTTTTTTGCTCGAATGTAATTTATCTGCAATTACAATTCACGCCCGCACCAAGCAGGAAAAAAGCAAAGCCCCGGCGCATTGGGAGAAGATAAAAGAGGCGGTGGAAATCAGGGACAAGACACA
Source organism: bacterium (assembly GCA_021791515.1). Taxonomy (GTDB): domain Bacteria; phylum Patescibacteriota; class Doudnabacteria; order UBA920; family UBA920; genus PALSA-1336. Next base: position 7,381 of record JAJYWK010000031.1, read on the forward strand.
AGGCACAAGGCATAAGAGTACAAGGACGCTGATAATCGGCAACGGAGATATTAAATCTTATCAAGAAGGCCTCAATCGCATCGCGCAAACAGGATGCGATGGAGTTATGGTCGGCCGCGGCGCTTTCGGCCATCCGTGGTTTTTTAGAGCCGACAACTATCAGCCAACCGTAAAAGAGCGGCTGGCTGTTATGCTAAAGCACGCGGAATTGTTTAATCAATTGCTCGGCGAACAAAAATCTTTTGTCTTAATGCGCAAGCATTTTAAGGCTTATGCCAGTGGGTTTGATGGCGCTCATGAACTAAGACATCAGCTTTTGCAAACAAAAAGCCTGGCCGAAGCCAGGCAGATTACCGAAGAGTTTATGTCTAAAGTTGCTTTTTAATATCCGAAGGTTTTTTATCTTGCCTGACAACCGCGTATTCTAAACCAGCTTGTTCAAGAACGGTTGTTTTTTTAATTCTGGCCGCGTGCTTCCATCCCAATATCGCAATTAATGGCCGAGAACTTTGTTTTTGGTATTTTAGTATCATTTCCGCCATTAGTTTATCCCGGAAAGGATTTATTTCCGGGGAATAGTAATTTATGATTTCTTTAGGGTTTGATTTTTTAATTAACCTTCCTTCAAAACGGTATTTGTCGGGGTTGGTTTGGGCGATGTGTCTTTCGATTTCGTTTACTTCGGCATAAGTTAAATCACATCCAATAATCCAGCTGTTGTTGTCGCTAGCGGCTTGCTTAAGTTGGTCGGGGGCGTCTTTTAATAAAGGCTTGGGCGCGGAAGAATATCCTCCTTCAAACCAGTAATCTGCGTCTCTTTCTATTTTTCTTCCGGGAATCAGTTCCAAAACTTTGGTTTGGGGATTATACTGCCAGGCATGCAATGGTTCATAAAGTACAATTTCCGGTTTGACGGCTGTAATTAAGCTTGCTTGGCTGGAGACAATCTCATCAATATTGTGCTCCTCGCCCAAAATAATTGCTTTTGGATTTTCCCCGACAATTTCGTATTTATAGGGAAATATTTTGTGCCACTCCTCCAAAATTTGTTTTAATCCGGAAACCGGAGACTCAAATTCTGCTCCGCGTCGCATATTCATTAAAAAAGTTACGGCAGGCTTAGTTTTAGCAAACTTCCGTCATTCAGCACAAAAATCGCTTTGTTTTTTTCATCAACCGCAAAGTCTTTCGGGTTGGTTAAATCTTTGGATCGCAAGTTGTTTACAAGAGCGCCCTTTTTGTCCAAAACCAATACTCGCTTGTTGCCGGCATCCAAGACGTAGATGTATTTGAAATCTTTTTGCGTGTAAATTTTTCCGGAGCCGGAAAAAGGCGTAATGGCAAACGGATTGCCAAAGCCGACCATTCGGCCGCTTTGGAATTTATTGATGCCGGTTTTTGTTAAAACATAAATATTACCGTCTATGGCCAAATCAACCGCCGTTTTTAAAGATGGGTCTTGAGCCGCTACTGCCGGCTTGCTAAAGCCGTCATTGCCGGGCAAAAAGCTTACAATCTGCGCCTGCTTTTTATCTGCTAAATATACGCGGCGGTTGGTAGGATAAGTTGAAAGGCCTGCAAAATCGTCTTTTTGCGGAACGTTGGAATTAAAACCGCTGCCAATTTTACCGGCGCCAAAATCCCAAACATACAGGCCTTGGCCGTCATAAACCGCGGCCAAAGCGTCGTTTAAATAAGCGATTTTTATTGCGGTTTGGGCAAGTTTTAGGCTACTGTCTTCTATTTTTCCGTTTTGGCGGTTGTAGCTAATAAGGGCGCTGTTGATCTGGATTGCAAAATAATTAGGAAGGGTAATCAGAAAATCGCTTTGACCCAGATTGCCCACACTCTCGGCTTTGACTTCCTGCGCCTTTTCTATGTTTTGCTGCTGCTGTTGCAATTGGGTCAAAACTTGCTGATACAAAGTTTTGTTTTCGGAATCAACTTCGTTTGCTTTTGGCAGTTTGTTTTTGGCCTGGCTAAAATAGTCGGCCGCCGCCGCGTCGTCCTTGTAAAGCGCGGAAGACGCGGAGCTGGTTAAAAGTTTTTGAGTTTCCTGCAGCTGGTTTAAAATTTTGGCATGATTAGTTCTGGTATTTTTAAGATGCCAGGCAATGTTGATGTTGATAATTACGGCAGCCAGCAAAATTAAGGCGGAAATAAAAAAGAATTTTTTTTGCGGGCTTAGGCCTTTAAAATTTTCCACGCTGGCGGCGGCACTAAAACTGCCGGCGGAAGTCTTTGCCCTCTGCCAAAAAGTTTTGCTTTTAACGGCAAGGGCCTCTGTGTTTAGCTTTAAGTTTTTTAAGCGCTGGCTGAAAGAAATTTTGGGCAGTCCGGTTTGCGCGACACGGGTTTTGGGACCAAAAGTTGGAATAAGATTTTTTACAAAGGCCCAAGTTTTGGCAGGCAGCCCCGGGCCAGCGCTCGGCGCTTCCACAACGTAGTTTTCCAAATCCATTTCTTCTATTTGGGTCTGTCCGGGCGGAACCTGTAAATTTAGTATTGCGCCAAAAGCAGTTTGCTGGTCCGCGTTTTCTTTTAAGATTTCAATTATAGTTTGCGCCGCAGTCAAAAACGGCACGCTTTCTATAATTTTTAAAAACCTGTCCATGGCCAGGTGATTAAACAGCTGGGTGGTGGATAATATTAACAAATCGTTCAAGTGGATTTTGCCGCTGGCAAAAGTTTCAAAAGTCTTAAGGGGATGACTTCTATCGCTAGAGCAGGAAATATCCGTAAATTCAGAATTGCGCAGTAAGAAAGCCGATACTTTGCCGCAGGTGGAAATATCAAAGCCACGTCCGTTTTTTACTCCAACTATCGCGTTGAGTTTGTCTATCCATTGGGTTTGGCCACCGGAGGCAAGCTTGCCCAACTCTTCGTTGATTTGTCCCAGCGCGTTTTCAAAGGTATTGGGGCCGGGTTTTTGCCGGTAAGACCGTTTTAGGGCAGAAAAAATAGCCAGGCAAATGCGCTGACAGGATTCTTCCGCCGCCGGATTAAGCATGGGGAGTTCCGCCACGACAAATAACTCGGCATCAGAACCGGAAGATTTTTCCGCCACTACATAAACGAAACTTGAGGCGCTTTTGCCTCCACCTAATTGGATTTTGGCAATTTGAGATTCTAATTCTTCCATCTTCAATATATAGATATACTTAAATTGAAAGATTGACTTCGGTATCCGTTTTTAATCTTTATAATTATACAACATTTATACCTTTAAACAAAATATGCTATAATTATCAGGAATTAGATGAACAAATTTATAGCGTATTTTTATTGGTTTTGATTTTTGTCATTTTTGCTCAATTTTGTTCATTTTTGTCAATTTCCTCCTCTATGTTAGAAGACATTATTGATTCCAAATCCGACTCCGCGGTTTTAAGTTTGTTCCTAGCCGCTCCGGCGCGCAGTTTTTCCATCCTGGAAATTTCCAAGCGTCTGCATTTGCCGTACATGAAGGCCGCTCATTCTTTGGGCAAGTTGGCTTTGGCCGGGGTTTTAAAGGCATTTAGCAAAAAAAGCAAGCGTTATTACATTATAAATTATCGGTATAAGCTCTTGCCGGAGATACAAAAGCATTGGAAAAAATCGGGTTCTAAATATCAGGACGAATTGTTTTTGGCCATTCGGCGCTTGGGCAAAATTAAAGCCGCGTTTTTAAGCGGCCTGTTTTGCGGGCATTCGGGTTTGCCGGTAGATTTGCTCTTGGTAGGCAAAGTGAATTTAAAAAAGCTGTCGGAATTTTTAAAATCCGCGGAAAAACTAATGGGCCAGGAAATTAATTACAGCATAATGAGCGAACAGGAATTTATTTTACGGCGCAATACTTTTGACAAATTTATCAAGGATATTTTTGATTACAGCCATTTAACTGTAATAGATACTTTGGCGGGCAAGAAGAAATAATTTTTTTGCACAATGTTGCACAATGGTTCCCATTGTGGCAATCGACTGGCTAAACACAATGGGAACCATTGTGCATTGTGCACGGCACAATAAAATCAAACAATCATCATTTATCATTAAGAAAATTACCCTATGTCTCTAACCGACATTCAAAACTTATACCTGGAGTTTTTAAAAAATTTTCCTGCCAACCTACAGCCGATTATTTCCATTGGAATGGCGGTGCTGATAGTCTTTGCGATTATTAAAGTTATCAAAAAAGATTGGATTTATTTAATTGTCCTGGTGCTTCTTTTGCCGGGTAGCAAGCCGATTCTGCAGAATATCTGGCAGGGGATTGTAGTGTTTATTAAGTTTCTTTTGAATATAAAATAAGGCAATAATAACTTGTCTCCTCATCAACAACAATTGCTAATTGGTTCAGGGGTAGTGCTTCTAGGGTTAATTTTAATTGCCGGGCTTATAATTTTTGTCAAGTCCAAATGGGCTGTAAAAAAGAAAGTGAGTGGAGTCCTTGTTTTTCTGCTAGGGTTTTTGTCCCTCGCGGTGGCTTGGGGTAATTTAGCCCCTTATTTTTTTTCTAAAAATTTTGTCATCGGTGAGGTAAAAAGTGCGGACTGCTTTGGAGACATTCAGCGTTATTCAACTAGAAGCCACTACCCAGATTGCAATTATTCAATTGCGTATCTTTTAGATAACAAAGAACAAACAGCTAAAATTAATTCAGGATCTGACACGATTCTTCTTTCACAGGGTCAAAAAGTAGAAGTCTATTATAAAAAAGACAATTCAGGCCACTACACAATTGGCATTGGCAAAATAGGCGATAGTAAAAGTTTTGGCTCCTATTTATCCTCGCATTGGTACGCATTTGCATTTTTACTCTTATCGTTATTATTTTTCTACTCTGGTTTTAAATTACTTGGTTTTATAAGCAAGAAAACCGATAATGAGGTCAACCAAGCTCTTAAAGATAGGTTCTGATTTTCCGATCTTCCAACATTCCGACCCACCGATTCTTCGACCATGTGGATAACTTTAAGGTAAACTATTGTTTACCTTATTTTATTTGGTTTTTTAGCCGTTTGACATATGGTGTACGTTCGTATAATATAGATATATAGCAACTAACTTAAATTATATGCAAGAAAATAATTTATCTGACCGAAAAAAAGACCTTCTCCAATTTATCATCAAGCAAATTCGCGACCACAGCTTGCCTCCAAGCATATCGGAAATGGCTGTTTTTATGAAGGTTAAATCCAAAAACGCCATTGCAAAAATGCTCAATACTTTAGAGGAAGAAGGCTATATAAAAACCAGCGGCAAAGCTCGCGGAATTGAAGTTCTAAATACATTGGGCGAAAGTTTAACCAAGGGGTTGGTTGCCGTTCCGCTTTTAGGCAGTATTCAGGCCGGCGTGCCGCATTTAGCCGAAGAGCAAATAGAAGAATGGATTAATTTGCCGCAAACTTTGATAAAAAGCCGCCGGGATGTTTTTCTTTTAAGGGTTCGCGGCGACAGCATGATAAACGCGGGAATTTACGAAGGCGACCTGGTTATTGTGCGGCCAACCAAGGATGTAAAAAATAATGATATTGTGGTCGCTTTGCTTCACGATGAAGCCACGGTAAAGAGGTTTATTCAAATTAAAAACCGCACCTACTTAAAAGCCGAAAATCCGGATTATAAAAATATTTACCCCAAAGAAGAATGGATGGTGCAGGGCAAAGTGGTTGGTGTTATAAGACAACTGGAGTAGCGGGTAGCTTGTAGCCAGTAGTAGGTAGTTAAAACAAATACAAAAAGTATGCAAAACGATTATAAAAATTTAATTGTTTGGCAGAAGTCGATGGAATTAGTTGTTGAAGTTTATGGGTTAACTTCCAAATATCCGGGTAATGAATTGTATGGTTTGGTTTCTCAGTCTCGGCGCTGTGGGGTGTCTGTTCCGTCAAATATTGCTGAAGGAAAAAGACGTGGAACTGATAACGAGTTACGCAGATTTCTATTGATTTCATTTGGTTCAGGTGCAGAACTTGAAACTCAAATAGAGATTGCTAAACGTCTGCCTTTCGGCAAATATTTAAATTTTAAAAAAGTTGATGAATTATTAGAGGAAGTAATGAAAATGTTAAACAAAATAATTAGCAATTTAGAGTAGTTTAAGTAAGTGCGTAACCTACTGACTGCCGGCTACTTGCTACCAGCTAAAATTATGAGCGAATTAGAAAAAACAAAATTAAGCATAGTTTCGCAACTGCGCGGCCTTTGTGCTCATTGTGTCACGCAAAACCGGAAACAACACATATGTCCGGTTCAACAGATTGCCCTTAGGGTCAAACATTTGCAGGGCGTACCTTTAGTAGTAAATAGTCAGTTTAAAGGAATGTTATGGCCGTCGAGATAAAATATTAATCATGACAGTTTTATTTTAAAATCCCCGATACGTACGGGGATTTTAAAATGCTCGGTAATTCAGTTACGGCATCTGTTAATTGCTATTGCAAGCCATGTCTTTGACGAACGAATTTGCTGAGGCAAAAAAATTGGATGGCTTTGGCAAAAGTTTTTGGCGACTAAATCTTTATTAATTTTGAACACACAGGGTGTTTGGCCATATCTCGGTAAGATTTTGTCCTTCAAGCTCAAACTTGTTCAACTTGCCTTCTATAATCACTTTCTTCCCGATGTATGTATCTAAATTAGCAAGCAAATACAAATTTACACCTCCTACGTTATAAGGTAAGTTACGCATTAAAGAGTTAGGCTGGGTTTGCTTTGGGTTGGCTTTTAAAATTCCAGAAATATTTGTTTCCTCGCCGCCAATTTGATAGTAGGTGTTTTTATAGTCAGTGTCCTGAGCTAAAGAAATTTGTTCACAGCCAGGTGTTTGATTTTTAATAGTAGTATTAGATTGATTTTGAACCGTACAGCCTGCTGCGATTAAACAAAATACTGACAAGCTAATAAAAGTTTTTTTCATAGTCCCTATTTGGGTGGGTGGATACCCTCGCCTTCAGGCGATAACTTCTAGTATACTAGGAGTATGACTAAAGATTACCGCAGGGGTTCCCATACCATATTTAATATTCAGATACACT
>JAJYWK010000012.1 GCA_021791515.1 bacterium
TTCATTGCCGGCCGTAATTTTCCGGCCAATGCCGGAAACAATGCCGGTAGTTACGGTATTTTGATATTGCCCCAGAGAGTTTCCAATAGCCACCACCCGCTGGCCAATCTGAATGGAGGCAGAATCGGCTAAATTTAAAAAGGGTTGATTGGAAGTCTCAATTTTTACAATCGCCAAATCGTTTACCGGATCTTTTGCCAACACTTTTGCCTCAAATTTTTTGCCGTCTTGCGTTAATACGGTATAACTCGCGCTGTCGTCGGACACCACATGTTTGTTGGTTAAAATTAAACCATCGCTCGATACAAAAAATCCGCTGCCCGCTCCAATCTGCTGAATGTTGGGAGTGCTGGATTTTGGCTGCTGCTGTGAGCCGTAAAAAAAGTTAAAAAACGGATCATCATAAAAAGGATTTATGCCGTATCCGGGAATTTTGCTTAAGTCTTTGGAAATGACTATGGAAACCACGGCCGGACTGGCTTTTTTTACAACGTCAATAACTGCCGAGTCTTCGCTTAAGGTAATTTTTTGATTAGTGACGGTTTGAAGCAAATTAGAAAAATATTTTTGGTATACTGGGGTTTTTAAAACATAAATCACCCCGACCGCGCCTCCGGCGGCGCCAAAAACCAAACTTAAAATCAAAGCTAAAATAACAAATTTAAATCCCAGTTTGCCATTTAGCTGATTTTGCTTAAAATCATAGCTTAAATTTGAAACAGGTACTGGGGTTTGGGAATTTAAATCATTATCTAAATTAGCCATACTTGATGGATGGGGATTACTTATTTTATTTGTAATTATTATACCATAAAATTGGCTTTCATAAAAACATGGGAACCATTGTGATTCACAGTGGTTCCCATTGTTGGTTTTTACTCACCGCCGATTACTTCCAGTTCGGTTGTCTTTTACCGCAATTTTAAAAGATAGCTTTTAAGATTGGAACAATCGGAAGTCGGCCTGATTTGTTGGGCGCATTGTTGGCTTAAAACTTGCACATAAGATGATTTTGCCAAATCAGCGCAGCTCATAGTCCCGGTGTGGCCGGAGGGATTATTGACACAAATTCCTAATTCGCTGACAATTGCCGATGTGCAGTCGCTGGTCAGGCTGGTATAGCCCGAGCACTGTTGGGCCATTACGGCCTGTGTGGTCGGTACTGGCGGCGGGGTTTGAAACACAGTCGACGTGGCAGGCAATACCGGGGAAATTATTGCGGTATCTAAACAAGTTGATTGTTCTTTGAAAACGGCAATGTTCCCATTATTGGAACTCACCCCCTGGAAGACAAAACGGTTAACTAATGTTTCGGTAAGCCGGGAGACAATATCGCTAATAAGACTTTCTGCGTTATTAATACCCATTTGTAGCAGCGCGGTAAAACTCGCCCGTTCAGCGCTAATAATACTGTTAATAGAATTGGAAATTGTGCCCTGCAAAGGATTTCGGGGAGTTTTTAATCCCGGCCCCAGAAGCTCCTGCTCTGCTGCTTTTTGCGCCGCGCTTAGCGCCTGGCTTGCCGCATCCTGATAGTACAACTCCCAGCCTTGCGGCGAGGAAAGAAAATCCCCCACCCGCGCCAGCTTCTCATAATAATTCGGATCCGAGGAACTTAGCGTGCCAGGGTCAAATCCCAAATACTCATTGGCCTTAGCTTCCAGCGCCGGTTTTAAATTTTGATTCTTCCCGCAGCTGAATTGGGGAATAAAGTTCTTTATCATATTCCGGTCAAGCGCATCGTTTATATACTTGTTTAAATAATCATCCGCATACTGGCCGTTAATTAAGGCATCGCTATAGTATAAAAAATTGGCAATCATGTAATTCTGCTCGATTTTCGTAATTAGCTTATTGAGCATAGTGCCCATAAATTGCAACACGGCAGACCTTAAACCCTCGCTGACCGCGTCCATAATTATCCGGGGGATATCGCCAATGGTAAAGCTAAAATTTATGCCTAAAAACGCTTTCGCCGGAGGCACCAAAAAATTTCCCTGAGCCGGCACGGACTGATTAGCATCGGCATAATAATTTACTTCCACATAACCAATCTGATACTTTGCGGCCAGTTTGTTTAGCTCATCGCCGTAAATTTTTGCGCTGTTATTGGCAATGGCGTAATTTTTATAGAACTGCGCCCAAGTATCGCTATTTTGATCCGCGCTGCCGGCAGAAAAATTCTTTGCCGCAGAAAGCAAATCCTGATAAGCCAAATACGAGGTAATTAACGCTTTTTGCAGAGGCAAAGCCGCTTTGGGAACCGGCACGGCATAAAGCTGATTGGTTAAATCGGTTAATTTTGGCTCCAGCTTTTCGGCCGCTGACTGGTCGGCTGTAAAAAGATTTTGAGCCAAATTCTTGGTATTGGTGTTAAAACTATAAGCCTTGCTTAAACTGGCTGTTAAATAATCGCTAATGGCTTTTGAACTATCGGCGGAAATAAACTTTAATCTCTTTTCATCAACAACCGGAGCAACAATTGGTTGACTGGGTTTTAACTCATTCTCCACTTCCGCCTGGATATCTTCTTTGGATAAAATAGTCTGAAACAATTTTTGACTGGCCTTGCTGTCAACCTTGACTGTTTTTAAATAATTGAGGTAAGCTTGGGATTGCAAAAATTCCCGGCTTGGGGAGTTTGGAATCGGGGTTGGCTGGTAATTAAAATCCGGCCGGTGCCATATGGACACCAGCCCTAAGATAATTACCAAAACAATACTGCCGGCAAAAATTTGTTTTTGTTCTTTTGTTTCTAACATAGGACCTTCTTTATTATTCTCCCCAATTCATGGGGAGATGTCCAGCCCCACTTTCTATTAGTTATTTGTACATGATGATAATCTTTTATATAGCTGATGATTATCAACTATAGTGGAATAACCTTCAGAAAGTGAGGCTGGACAGAGAGGTTAAAAAAATATTGATCGATTTTATTATATCACAAAATCATTCTACCAATTCCCCGCCAAAGATTTTTAGCGCCTCGGCAACGGCTTCGGTAGCGCCAACCGCAGTCGCCGGCTGGTTATTTATTACCTGACCTACAACGGACAGCTTCTTGCCAACCAACTCTCCAATTACCGCAACTATCAATTGGGAATTTTTTGGTATTTCCAGACTCTTTTTATCAAAAGCAAATTTTACGCTTACGATTATTTTGCCGGGTTGGGTTTGCAGGAGCTGGGTATTTTTTAACATACTGGCCAACGGCCCGTTAATTTCCTTGACTTTGGCGATTATTTTCGGCCAAGCCGCCTGAATTTCATCTAAGCTGGCCAAATCCCCTGTCTCCACAACCCCAACTTCCGACTGCGGAATATTTTCTGATTCAACCCTAACAACAGGAGGTTTGTTAACATCCGACTTTACCGACATCTCAACATCACTTCCAATTATCCGACCTTCCGACTCACCGACCTTCCGACTCACCGACCTTCCGACATTCCGATTCTCCGACTCACCGATTTGCCGACCTGCCTCGCCGGCAGGCGGGCTTGCCGACTTCCGAGTTGCCGCCTCTATCCCCGCTATGAGCAACGGCACCTGCGGGACTGGTGAAAACGGCAAATCTTTATACGCCTTTAAAAACAGGCGTGTGATATAAATTAATTCCGGAACGGAAAAACTTTCTGCAAGCGTTGTAAGTTTCTCTTCATGTTGTTCTGCCAGCCCAAAATGAATTGCGCCTCCGCCGATTTTGGCAATTAGCACCTTGCGCAAAAATTCCAAAAAGTCGCGGTTAAAAATCGCGTAATCCGCGCCCTTTTGGGCAAGCTGATTCAAAAATTCCGGGACTTTTTGAGCCTCGGACTGCCGGATAATTTCCAAAAACTCTGCGGCTGTGCCAAAATCGGTAATTCCCAAAAGCTGCTCTGCTTCTTCCAGGCTGGCTAACGTGCCCAAGGTGGAAACCTTTCCCAAAAGCGACAAAGCGTCTCTTACGCTGCCTTCCGCGTTATTAGCTAACAATTCCAAAATCGAGTTATTAAAATCTACGCCTTCTTTTTTGCAAACTTCTTTCAGTAAGTCAAAAATATCCTTTGAGCTCAAGGCCTTAAAATCAAAACGTTGGGTGCGGGAAATAATAGTAGGCGGCACTTTGCCTATTTCCGTGGTGGCTAAAATAAAAATCGCATGCTTTGGCGGTTCTTCCAAAGTCTTAAGCAGCGCGTTAAACGCGCCCTTAGAAAGCATATGAACTTCGTCGATAATAAATACTTTATAATTACCTACCGATGGAGAAAACTTTACATGCTCTATTAGTTCGCGAATATTATCCACGCCGGTATTGGATGCCGCGTCAATTTCCACTAAGTCGATAAAGTTGCCCTGCTCAATCTGCTTGCACACAGAGCACTCCCCACACGCGCCCCCCAAAGCATCAGGCAAAGCCTGCACATTATTACTCTCCCCCTTTTGGGGGAGATGTCCGCCTTCGGCGGACAGAGAGGGCTCCGACCCGCCGATACGCCGACTCGCCGATTCACAATTCACCGCCTTTGCCATAATCCTCGCGACCGATGTCTTTCCCACCCCCCGACTGCCGGTAAACAAATAGGCATGCGCAAAACTGCCCCCAGCTACCTGGTTTTTGAGGGTTTGAATTATGGATTTTTGGCCCACCACGTCCGCGAAAATTTGGGGGCGATACTTGCGGTATAAAACAGCCATACCCAGTAGAATTTCTTCGCAATTGCTCCCTGCATCAAAAGCCGACTAAACAATTGCTGATTTTATGTAATAATATTTACCCAATAAACGCTACTCTTTAAGACTCGCAAAGAAGGCTTTGCGAAGAAGCTCTACTGGGCATACACCCTATTATACCATTCCCCCAGCTACTGTAAAACTATGCTCACAATCTCGCTATGTGTGCCTACCCGCTGGGGTGGACCCCAGGTACCGACGCCGACGGTAGTTAATACTTGCATGTTTTTATAGGGTGTTAAGCCGTATTCATAGCCGCGAAAAAGAATTTTGGTTAAGAGGTTAAACGGAAACACCTGCCCCATATGGGTGTGGCCGGAAACCATTAAATTAACATGGGCCTCGTTTGCCGCTTTAAATCCCGATGGCACGTGCTTCATAAGAATGCTGGGCTTATCGCGGTCAAAATCAATTGCCTTAAGCACCTTGCGCAAATGCCTCACGCCCCGTGTACTGCGGTAATCCACGCCAATAATTTGAAGACCATTAATTTCCACAAAATCATTATTCAGCACGACTACGCCGGCCTTTTTTAAAGCATGGACAAAAGGCACGTTGTGCTTAAATTCCTCATGGTTGCCGTCGCAAAAAAACACTCCGTGCTTAGCCTTAATTTTCGCCAGCGGGGCGGCCAAAGCTTCTAAATCTGCCGGCGGACCGTCAAAATAATCACCCGGAATTAGAACCAAATCCGGCTTTTCGTTTTTTACCAAATCTACAGTTGTGTTAATAAAATTAATTCCGCGGATATTGCCCAAATGCACGTCTGCAAACATTACAATTTTTTTGCCACTCCAAGCCTGGGGCAAATTTTTTATTTTTATCTGATATCTTGCGATTTTAGTCTGGTAAGATTTCCAAACTCCATAAGCGCTAATAAACAAAGCCAATAATATCAGCCAACGACCGATTGCCAAAGTCGGCAGATGCAATTCCGCGCTGTCGTTAAAAACCTGCAGTGTCCAATATCCCAAAGACGCCAATACCAAAAAATGCCCGGTCCCTAAATATAGATTGACGAAGGCAAAAAAACGAACACGCCACTTGGCGTAGCGCCTCATAACGAGCATCCAGCCGACTGTGAGACCCGCGTCCAACATCAACAACAGTAAAGTCAAAAGATAGATGGCCCAAAGATTATAAATTTCAAATAGTTGAATAAGGGTAACAAAAAAAATCGCCGTCCACAAAAGCAAGAGGCTTTGATAGGAAAAAGTCAAAATTATCGGACGTAAAAAAATATAGCGTTTCATGGGCCTGTTGCCGAATGTGCTTTTCAGACGAAATTTCAGAATTTCGAGCGGATTGGCACAAATAAATTTTGATGTTTATCCGCGGGATAAGAGGAAAAATTTTGGGGACAAGACGCCGTAATTACGAAATTGCATTCAAAATGACATTCGGCGACAGGCCCTTTATAACTCAAATCAGGACACAACAAAAACAGCGCTTAGGCTGCTGTAGATTGAATTATTTATTAAATACAATAACTTTATAGCCGACAAAATTCCAAAATAAAGAAACGGCTGTTGCAACCACCGCGGCAATATTTTTATCTAAATCTGTATTGGTTAAGTGCACATTGGAGGATACCACCGAAATCAACCCGCTGTTAATCCCCAACCCAATCAAAGTTACCACAAAAAACGCGACAAATGAATGGGCTTCGTGGTTAAAATTGGATAAGTGGAAACCAAAACTTTTCCACAGCGCGCCCTCAAAGATCAAATATATAATTAATAAAATTAAATAAAACAGCCAAGTTGCGGAAAAACGGGAACCAAGCAAAACCAAAAGAATAGAAATAACCCCCAAGGCGCCGACCAAAACCAATCTTACAACATTATTCCACAAACTTACGCCCGATTCTGAACCAAAGGCCCAAGTCCGATTCCATAAATAGCTTTGTATCACGGCAAAAATAAAAGACACTGCCCCCATTGCCCCCAAACTCCAGCCCTGGCTAATGCCAAAAAATTTGGACAGGGTGTTTAAAATCAAAAAATTCAGCCCGGTATTTAAAAATCCAATTGCCGCAAAGCGAAAGAATTGATAAATTACGGGCTGCCGTTCCAAAAAAGCTGTTAATTTTTGCTCAAAAAAACTGGGGTTTTGGATTTTGTCCATTCCTGATTCCCTGCCTGCCGGCAGGCAGGTTAATTCTAAATTCTTGATTCTATTTATAGCTCTTCGTCTTCGTCCAAGATAACCTTTGCCCCCTCACCCATTTCTATATCAGCATGGCTGGCGCCTTTTTTAATAACATTTTCCACCGCGGCCCAGTCAGACTCGGTATCTTTTGGCACCACAATAGTAACTTCATCGCCCGCCTCGGCCTTAAAATAAGTTAAAGAAGCCAGCAAAACCTTAAACGGTTTACCCTCGGCCATAACCCGAAAATCTCCCTTGTCGTCCACTATCAACATGCCCAGCATTTTCTTGCGCTCGGCCGGTCCGATTTGTTTATAAATAAACGAACCGTCGTCAGCAATCGTAAGCTTCAAAACGTCGCCTTCGATCAGTTTTGATTTGGAAGCGTAATTTGCCGGAACCGGATACTGTTTTTTGTCCGGGCCGATCATATTTTGTCCGTCAAACACGCCTTCAATAATTTTTCCGCCTTCGGACACCGTTAAAACCTGCGCCTTTTCGGAAAGCGCGGAAAGATTTGCCTTGGTGGCCGGCCCGCCCATAATTTCCCGCAATAACTGCTTGGCGGAAGAAATACTCTTTTCCGCCGAATCAATCATCTGCGCTATGAGCGCTAAATTAGATACTTTGTTATCCATAATTATTTTTGTTTCCTTTGGTCATTGACTGCAGACTGCAAAGTTGAAAACGCCTTAAATTTTATTTTTGTTTCAAAATTGCCATACCTGATTTAAAAGTATTATATCACTTAAAATAAAAACAGGCAAATGCCCGCTTATCCACCTCCAAGACGGCTTTTTTTGGCCTATTTTGCGCCAATTTCCGATAATAATCCAGCCTTGTCCGAAGTTGTCATAAGGTAGCTGCAAAAATCCGGATATTTAACGCACATCTGCTGAATGGTCATGTCGGGCCGGGAAGCGTCCTGCAGAAACACATTAGACCGCTGCAAATCTTGGGTAAAGATTCGGGCGGCATATTCCTTGATTTCCTTTTCAAATACTTTCACCTGCGAAGGCTCGTAGCCAAAATGCAAAGCCTGCTTTAAAGTAAAAACCTCCTGAAAATCTTTTTCAATATCAGTAAGAATTTTTAAGGCGCTAATTTCCGATGTCGCGCTGGCCAGGCGGGAAATTACCCGCTGGGATATTTCCGCCGCGCGCGCCAAAGAAGTTCTGCGGGTGCGGATGGCTTCGGCCAAAAACATGGCCACTAAATCGCTGAAGGGTTGATTTTGCGCGAATGTTGCCGCCATAAAAATTTAATTTGCCTATTAATGACCGTGGCCATGTCCGGAACCGTGGGACTTGTGCTCATGGCCGCCACCTCCGCCATAACCACCTCCGCCTGCCATATCCACGCCGCCGCCAATTTTAATTACATGCTCTGCCATCTGATCCAAAAAATTCGCCGCTCCCTCGCCGGCAGCTTCCAAAATTCCCGGCCCGTGGCTTTCCGACCCATGATGACTGCCTCCGCCATGTGGTACTGACATACTATTGATTTTAATTATCTACTAATAATATTTTATTCCTAAACTGCCATAAAATCAACCTGCTATAAGCCTCTCTCGATATTCGGAAGCGCCCCGCTCATGTTCTCGGCTATTTATCCAGCACTAATTTCACTAAAGCCTATTTCTGATAAAAACCCATGATTGGAGCAAAATGAATATTATTTAATAACACCATTACGATTACGGAAATTAGTGCTGGACTTCGCTCTGCGGGTTTGAAACACGCTACAACCCTCTTTCTATCGACGGCAAAGCCTCGCTCATGTTCTCAGCTACCTCGCTCGCCTCCAAAATTTCCTCCTCCACCTCTGCCCGCGGCCGACCGTATTTCAATCTCGACAATTGTCTAATTGCCTTGGCCGTCTCTTCGCTCCCGTTCCTAAGCAGCGGATAAGTGGCCATATTAAAAGGTTTGCTTGCCGTACCCTGAATCATTAACTTTAAATACGCGTTATAGCGATCAACGTTCACCAAATCAAACTCATTAAAAGTTGGCTTAAACTCTTTAGCCATTATTTCACTGTCCTCCGCGCCAATTCTAAAGCACACCATAGTGCCGGCATTACCGAACACCGCGTCGCGCAAATCCTTGCTCGCCGCGCCCTGCGCGCCTGCCTGCTGTTCCAATTGCCCCAAATACTGGTGCGCCACGATTAAATTCAAGCGGTATTTCCTGGCTTCCGACAATATGGAAGAAAACGCGTCGGTAATGAAATTCTGGAACTCATCCACATACAAATAAAAATCCGGACGCTGATCTTCTTTTACGTCAGCTCGGGACAACGCCGCCATTTGGATTTTGGAAACAATAATAAGCCCCAAAAGCTTGGCGTTAATCTCCCCCACCTTGCCCTTAGCCAAATTGATGAGGAGAATTTTCTTTTTGTCCATTACGTCCCTAAAGTCAAACGCGGATTTGGATTGCCCGACGATGTTGCGCATCATGGCGTTTTCCACAAACCGGCCGACTTTGGAAATTAGGTAACCCAGCATTTCACTCTTGTGAAAGTCTGATGTTTTTGCCATTTCCTTTTCCCAAAACAGCCTAACTACCGGATCTTTGACTTTGGCCAGTTTATATTTTTGGAACTCCGTGTCCGTAAAAATACGCGGAATGTCGGTTATGGTGCCCGGGTGCTCCTCATCCGCCATCAGTGTGAGCATGGCATTTCTCATGTTATGCTCAAACATCGGCCCCAGCATTGCCGGATCGGTAACCAATTTGTAAAAAATCTGGATCATTTCCTGCACGGCAAAATCTTTTTGCTCTTCGCTTTTTACTTCCAGCATATTCAACCCCATGGGTCTGTCCATATCAAACGGCTCAAATAAAATTACGTCCTCGGCTCTCTCTTTAGGGATGTGGGGCAAAATATCTTCTATAAAATCGCCGTGCGGGTCAATCACGCACAAACCTTCGCCGTTTTTAATGTCCTGCACGGACATGTATTTCATAATTTCGGTTTTGCCGCTGCCGGTACGCCCGATAATATACATATGGCGGCGGCGGTCGTCGCGCTGCATAAACACTTTGGTTTCCTGCCCGCGATAAATATTCCGCCCCAAAAGCAGACCCTCCCTGGGCAAATTCACGGGCGGCGGCGCTTTTTTGGAAACCAGCCACTTGATGTTCGGCGTCTCAATATACGGCGTGGGCAAATGCCACAGGCTGGTCATTTCTTCGGTGTTGACGATGCTGTTGCCCTGGTCGCGAAACACGCGAAAAATATAATCTTTTAAAATATCATTCTTATCGCGCTTTTTGACGCGGATGCCGTTAAACGGCGGCATATTGTATTGCAAAAAAGATGATAATAAATTGCGCATATGCATTTGCGCGTTGCCGGGAACGGCTGATGACGTGACCAGGCGGATGTTGATTTTATATCCAGGCCGACTGGCTTTTTCCTCCAGTTTTTTTACAATTTCCTGCTGCATTGGCGTAAGCTGGATGGGCGAAGCATATCCGGATAAATCCTTGTGCGCGTGGGAGGGCTGGAAATTTCCGCTTTTGCCGCTGCCAATCCCGGCCATAGAACGGCCCAACGCCCGGAAAAATCCAACGAATAAACGATAAACATGGCCGCGCTCTATTAATTCCGGATTTTTGCCCTGCTGGATTTCCAAAGCCATGTGCCGCGGCCTGCCCTGCCAAGTGGTGCCGGCCGGGCTGATTACATATTGAATAACCGCGCCTTCATTTTCCTGCAACTTGCTCATGGCGTTAGTGAGCGCGTTTAAAGGGTCTGTCTCCGTGGTTTTATAAGTGCGGAACGGATAAACATACTGCTTGGTTAACTGCAATTCTTCCACCTCAATTTGCCCGCCTTTTTGAAACGGATTATAACCCTTCACCTGTTCAATAAACGCGTGCGGGTACTGCGCCTGGATTTGCTTTTCCACCAACTGCTGCAGGTGCTTTGGACAATTAACAAAAAAACTTACCTTTTTATCCGTGCAAACTATTTCAAAACTGTAATAATCTTTACCCAATAACCAACCGCGGGACTCGCCGCTTTCAGACAGCGTGGCAAACAGCTGTTCGCCCACGGCTATCATTAACTTTTTTTCTTCCTCGGTCTTGGGCCTTTGGTCTTCATTTTCTTTTGCGCTCTCTTTGGGCATCATAATTTCCAAAAACACCCAATCTTTGATTCTAGGGATTACGTGTTTGGTGTGGTAAACATGGCGCTTGTAAAAATAAAAAAAGACCGTCGCAAAAACGACGATCAATCCAATCAAAACCAGTACCGCAATATTAATTGTGCTTAACTCAAACATTTTCTATTTTTATTTTAAAATTTTTTTAAACTTCCTGTCTTCCTGGGGCCGTAGCTTCATTTAAAAGATCCACAAACTCGGCGGCGTCATGTGCTGTAAGTGGAATATCCCCTTGCATAATTTTTAAGGCCTGATCCAAAATCAGATAATATTTCTGTCCGGCAGAATCTGAATTTATTTGCGCCGTAAATTCCGGACTTTTTGTGCCTAAAGGCCCTTTTATAATGTTAGCGGGCTCGCTGCTATCAAGTTTGCTTCTGCCAACGTCGGATTGCCCTAAAACTTCCTTTCTAGCCAACTCTAAAGCAGCCAAAGCCCTTTTATCGCCTTTTTTTACAAGTGCCGCAACCTCTTCGGCTGTCTTAGGAATGTCTTGATTGCCAGGTACTAACTCTGATTTTGTAACCATAAATATACTATATTATAACATATTTAACTTACAATTTTACATTTTTCCAGCATTTTTGTCAACCACCCTAGGTTCTAGAAGAGGTGTCCCCTCTTCCAGTTTGATTTTATGGTATAATAAATAAAATACTTCTAAATTTTGCCTTCTTTTGCCCATTTTTCTTCCAACTTCCTTATCCCATCTTCATCAAAGCCAAAATGGTGGCCGATTTCATGCCAGACCACACGGCGCACCAGCGCGGGAATTTTATCTTCCGATCCAGCAAAGCGCTCAATCGTGCCTTTGTAAATCGTAATCTTATCCGGCAATACGGGATTCATGCCGTAACTGGAACCTCGCTTTAATTGCGACACGCCGTGATACAAGCCGAACAAGGAATTATTCGGTGATTCCCCGGGCTCCATCACAATTTCCACGTTGCTTAGTTTATTCTTGATGGTGTCCGGCAACGCTTCAACTGCTAAGGTTATTAAATTTTCGAATTCCTTATTATCCATTTTGCGTTTTTAAAACCTCTTTTAGCTTATCTGCATAAGGCTTTCTCTCTGCTTCTGTTGTCCAATACGCGTCGTGATGATTGATATAAAAATTATCATCTGCATACCGGGGATAAACGTGCAAATGATAATGTCAGACATCCTGATTCCCTGCGGGTTCGTTGTGTTGTCTCGTGGAAACCCCGTCACATTTATAGCTTTTTTTCAAAACAATCGCCACTTTTTTTGAAGCATCAAAAATAGCATGGCCATATTCTTCTGGCAAATCGTAAATATTTTTAAAATGCACATTCGGAATAATTATTACATGGCCTGGATTTGACCTCCACCATTTTGGAGAAATATAAACCGTAATATTTTTATCCCTAAAAATGACACTGCTTTCCAAATTCCCTCTTTCTGTTGTTTCGCCATTGGCTACTTGGCACAAAGGACAAATATATTTTTCTGGTTGATGATTATACATAAATAAAAATTTAAAACCTGCCACCGCCAGCTGGCGGTATTATGGCAGGTTTTTATACTAAATACCAGATACAAAATACAAGATACAAGATACTATCTAAAAGCCTTCATAATCATGCATAGTAAGCTGGGCTTCTATCTTTTTGATTACCTCGATGACGACCGAAACAACAATCAACAACGAGGTGCCGCCGAATGTCAGCGAGGTAGTACCGGTGAAGTTTTGCAAAGTTAAAGGCAAAATCGCAATTACAGCCAAAAAGAACGCGCCGGCCAAAGTGATGCGGTTTAGCACCATGCTCAAAAAATCCGCAGTCTGTCCGCCCGGCCTAAGTCCCGGTACAAAGCCGCCGTTTTTTTGCACGTTTTCCGCAATTTCAGTCGGGTTAAATACTACAGCGGTATAAAAATAAGTAAACGCCATTACCAAAATAAAATAGGTAATGCCATAAAACATCCCCTGCGAATTGAACAGCGCAATGGTTTTACTGGCCAGGCTCGCTATCACATGGGTCTTGGCCGTAACAAAAAACTGCGCAATCATGGCCGGAAAAAGCATAACAGAAATGGCAAAAATAATCGGGATTACGCCGGCCTGGTTAAGACGCAAAGGCAGGTGAGTGTTTACCCCGCCGAATAATTTGTTGCCCCGAACGCGCTTGGCATAGGCTATTGGAATATTGCGCTGGGCCTCCGTAACCAAAACTACGCCGGCAATAACAATCAAAATTACCGCGATAAAAGCCAGGACTAAAGGCAGTTTGGTTGGGTCATACCAGCTCTTTAAAAAACCAATGTTTGCCGGCAGTCTGGAAACAATTCCGGCAAAAATAATCAGCGACACTCCATTACCCACGTCAAATTCGGAAATAATTTCGCCTAGCCACATTGTTAACAATGTACCGGTGGTAACAGAAAGTAAAACCAAAAACCACTGAAACGGTGAAAACACGCCGAGCAGGGATGCCCCGCCCTGGCTGGCCAACAGGCGAATGGTGCCAAAAGCCTGCAAGGGAGCCAAAACAATCGTCATGTAGCGGGTATACTGGTTAATTTGCGCCCGGCCCGCCTCGCCGCCTTCCTTTTGCATTTCCGCCAAGGACGGAATTACAATGGTGAGCAGTTGCATAATAATAGAAGCGGTAATATAAGGTCCGACGCCTAACATGGCAATGGAAAAGTTGGTCAATCCCCCGCCGGAAAAAATATCCAACAAGTTAAAAAACTGGCTTTGTTGGAAATAATTTTTTAAATTCTGTACGTCAATGCCGGCTATTGGCACGTGAGCCAAAATTCTGGTCACAAACAAAAGACCCACCACAATTAAAATTTTATTGCGCAGGTCCTTAGTTTTCCAAATGAGAGCTAATTTATTCATAAGGTTCATGAAGCATGAAGTTTGAAACATAAAGCATCACGTAAAGTATGCTTCATGTTTTATGCTTCATGTTACATAATCTTCCCGCCAGCTTTTTCTACAGCCAGCTTTACACTGGCCGACACGGGCAATTTGATGTTTAATTTCTTGGCAATTTCGCCGCCTAAAATTTTAACTTTCACGGTATTGATATCCACCAGCTTTTTAGCTTTAAGCGCGGCCAAATTTACAGTAGCATTGTCTTCAAATACAGCTAATCTGCTTAAAGAGATCGCTACCGGTTTGTCGCTTAAAGCCCTAAAACCCCGGGATTTCGGCAATTGGCGAATAAGCGGCTGGCGGCCACCTTCAAATCGTGCGGGCATTTTGCTGTGGCCGGTACGCTTAGTCTGGCCTTTATTGCCGCGCGTGCTGTAAGTACCCTTGCCACTACCCAAACCACGGCCGACAACTTTGCGGCGATGGGTGGATAATGGATTCTTTTTTAACTGATGTAATTTTAACATAAATAGTTTATTCCTTATTGGGTTCCCCTCTCCAATTCCTGGAGAGGGGTCAGGGGAGAGGTTAAATACTTAGGATTCAAACCTCTCTGCCCAGCTCCACTTTCCAGTAATTATTCATTGGGGGGCAATAATTTGTTAACGTTTGATAATTATCTGCCTCAAATGATTAACTCTCAGAAAGCGGGGCTGGACATCTCCCCAAGCTTTGGGGAGAAAAATATTGAATTATCTATTTCCGCATTCTACCTAATTCTTCCTTGCTTTTCATCTTCTTAAAAGCCGCGAAAACCGCTTTTACGTTATTAACTTTATTATTAGAGCCAAGCATTTTTGAAACCACGTTCTTTACGCCGGAAAGTTCCATAACACTGCGCACCGCGCCGCCGGCAATCACGCCGGTACCGGGCTTGGCCGGCTTTAGCATTAGAGAAGAAGATTTATACTTAATATTCAATCCATGCGGGATGGTTTGGTTAACCAAAGGTAAAACAATCAAATTCTTTTTGGCCGCGTTTACTGCTTTATTGACGCTCTCGGAGACATCCGCGCCTTTTTTCAGGCCCATGCCGACTTTGCCTTTGCGATCCCCGATTACGACCAAAGCGCGAAAGCGCATTCTTTTTCCGCCAGCCACCACGCGGGTGACACGCTTAACTTCCACGACTTTTTGGTCAAACTCGCTTCTTTCGCGTTCGCCTTCCCTGTTAGATTGTCTTCGTCTTTTTTCCATAAAAATATTTTATTCCTTATTGGGTTCCCCTCTCCAATTCCTGGAGAGGGGTCAGGGGAGAGGTTAAATACTTAGGATTCAAACCTCTCTGCCCAGCTCCACTTTCCAGTAATTATTCATTGGGGGGCAATAATTTGTTAACGTTTGATAATTATCTGCCTCAAATGATTAACTCTCAGAAAGTGGGGCTGGACATCTCCCCAAGCTTTGGGGAGAAAAATATTGAATTAAAAATCTAACCCACCCTCCCTTGCTCCTTCTGCCAATGCCTTTATTCTACCATGATAAGCAAAACCGCCGCGGTCAAATTTAACTGCCTTAACATTTTTTGACAAAGCTTTGCTCGCCACCAATTTTCCAACTTCTTTGGCTAAATCCGACTTCTTAGCTTTTCCGCCGGAGGCGGATCCGCCTTTGGCGGAAACTTCTTTGCTGGATGCCGCCAAAAGAGTCTTGCCAACAGAATCATCTATAACTTGAGCGTAAATATGGCGGTTGGCTTTGAATATCGAAAGGCGCGGCCTTGCGGTCGTACCGGCAATCCTGCTTCTTACCCGGCCGTGCCTTAAACTTCGCTTATTCCTTTTTTGCTGTTGCTTGTTCATAATAGTTTATTCCTTATTGGGTTCCCCTCTCCAATTCCTGGAGAGGGGTAAGGGGAGAGATTAAATACTTAGGATTCAAACCTCTCTGTCCAGCTCCACTTTCCAGTAATTATTCATTGGGGGGCAATAATTTGTTAACGTTTGATAATTATCTGCCTCAAATGATTAACTCTCAAAAAGTGGGGCTGGACATCTCCCCAAGCTTTGGGGAGAAAAATATTGAATTTTCTATATCTATTTCCCGCCCCCAACCACCTTAACCACCTTGCCTGCTTTTCTCAAAATCACTTCATCTGAATATTTAATACCTTTACCCTTATAAGGCTCGGGCTTTTTAAGCTCCCGAATTTCCGCGGCAAACTGGCCGACTTTCTGTTTATCCGCCCCAAAAATGCTAATGACATTCTTTTCCACGGCTACGGTCAAATCTTTAGGCACCTCAACTTCCACCGGATGCGAAAAACCCAAATGCAATGTCAATTTGCCGGGCACAGTGGCAACTTTAAATCCCACACCAATTACTTCCAGTTTCTTTTCAAAACCTTTAACCACGCCGTCTATTTGGTTCTGGATTAAAGCTCTAAATAATCCCCACAAGGCTTTTTCTCTCTTGTTCGCTCCGCCCACAGAAACAGCAACTTCCTTGTCGGAAATTTCAACCTTAATTTTTGGATGCAAAGCCAAATGCAAAGTACCTTTAGGGCCGGTAACCACCAACTCTAAGTCTTTCTTTTCTACTTTTACCCCGGAAGGGATAATTACAGGTTTTTTTCCGATTCTAGACATAATATTTTATTCCTTGTTCTCCCCCTCCCCAAGACATGGGGAGGGAAATTCCACCGAAGGTGGAATGGGGAGAGGTTGGTGATTCTTTTCAAACCTCTCTGCCCTCGCTTCGCTCGGGCATCTCCCCAAGCTTTGGGGAGAAAAATAATGAATTTTCTATATTTACCACACCTGGCAAACCACTTCTCCGCCGACCTTGGCTTTACGAGCTTCCCTGTCTGTCATAAGTCCCCGCGAAGTAGAAACAACCGTCAGCCCAAGCCCGCTGTTGGTTCTGGGCAATTTGTCCACCGGCAAATAAATTCTTTGACCCGGAGTACTTACACGCTTAATACCCGCAATTACCGGCTGGCCATCCTGTGTAAACTTTAAACCGATCTTTAATAACTTAGGCTGGCCGCTTACTTCCTTTACATCTTTAACAAAACCTTCTTTCAACAAAACCTGAGCCAAATTAGCCTTGAATTTGGAGTACGGCAAAATCAGCTCGGCTTTTTGAGCCATGCTTGCGTTACGGATTCTGGTTAACATGTCGGCGATTGGGTCTGTGAACATAAGTTATTTTAGATTTATGATTTAAGATTTTAGATTTAACTGCAGCCAATCTGCAATCTACAATCTAAAATCTGCAATTATTTACCACGAAGCTTTTACAATTCCAGGTATCTCTCCCTTGCTGGCTAATTCTCTAAAGCAGATTCTGCACATGTCAAAATCTCTCATATAACCGGCTTTGCGGCCGCATTTCCAGCAGCGCCTCACAACCCGAGTCTGATACTTGGGTTTAGTTCTGCTTCTTAAAGATTTTGCAATTTGTGCTTGTGTAGCCATATATAGCTTATTCCTTATAGTCTCCCTCTCCAATTTCCGCCAGAGGCGGATCTGCCTTAGGCATGACATGGAGAGGGAAATTTCGCGTTAGCGAAATGGGGAGAGGTTAAATCCTTGGGTTCAAACCTCTCTGTCCAGCTCCACTTTCTATCGGTTATTTATCTTCTTATTAACAATCTTTCCTAATGATGATTATTAACCTCTATTCTATAACCTTCAGAAAGTGGGACTGGACATCTCCCCATGCTTTGGGGAGAAAAATATTGAATGGTCTATTTCTTAAACGGAAAATTCATTAATCTTAAAAGTTCTCTAACCGGTTCGTCCTGGCCGGCGTTTGTGACAATTGATACTTCCAAGCCGAAAATATTTTCCAGACTTTCCGAGGAAATTTCCGGGAAAACCAACTGCTCCTTTAAACCCAAATGATAGTTACCCCGGCCGTCAAAACCGTCTTTCTTTACGCCCTGGAAATCTCGCACTCTGGGCAACGCAGTGTTAATCAACTTGTCTAAAAAACTATACATTCTAAAACCGCGCAAAGTGCAAACAACGCCCACTAACTGATTTTCTCTTACTTTAAAACCGGAAATAGATTTTTTAGCCTTGGTTTTCACCGGCGCCTGGCCGGTTATCTTCTTTATATCCTCGGCCACTGCTTCCACTTTTTTCTTATCTTCTTTAATCTTTCCCACGCCAACATTTACAACAATTTTCACGATTTTAGGCACCTGCATGACATTCTTAAAACCGAACTTCTGTTTTAAAGCCGGAACAATCTCTTTATTATATTTTTCCTGTAATCTTTCCATATATAGCTTATTCCTTATAGTCTCCCTCTCCAATTCATGGAGAGGGAAATTTCGCGTTAGCGAAATGGGGAGAGGTTAAATCCTTGGGTTCAAACCTCTCTGTCCAGCTCCACTTTCTATCGGTTATTTATCTTCTTATTAACAATCTTTCCTAATGATGATTATTAACCTCTATTCTATAACCTTCAGAAAGTGGGACTGGACATCTCCCCATGCTTTGGGGAGAAAAATATTGAATGGTCTATTTATACTGCCTTACCACTCGCCTTAGCTATTCTCTGCTTTGAACCGTTTTCTAAAAATACAAAATGTACTCTGGAAGGCTGGCCGGAATTAGGATCCAATAGCATGACTTTAGACGCTGGAAAAGCTGCAAAAAAAGTTATCTTTTTTCCACCCTCGCCGCTTCTTTTGGCTTTCTCAAAACGGGTGTGCGTATTTACGTTCTCTACTACCAGCTTGCCTGCTTTGGGCAGAACCTTTATAACTTTTCCGGTCTTTCCCTTGTCTTTTCCGGAAAGCACTTTTACGGTATCGCCTTTTTTAATTCGTAATTTGTTCATAACTAGATAATTAGTTGGTTAGAGAATTAGAGAAATAGACTTTACTAATTCTCTGTCTCTCTAATTTTCTGACTCTTTCTATATTACTTCCGGAGCTAAGGATAAAATCTTCTTAAACCCATCTTCGTAATAACCTTTTGCCATATCGCGAATCTCTCTGGGGATGGGCCCAAAAATACGGGTACCGAGCATTTCGTAGTTGCCTTTGGCGTCTTTTTTTACCAATACCCCGGCATTCTCATCAAAGCGGATGTAAGAACCGTCTTTGCGGCGGGTTTCTTTGCGCAAACGCACAATCACCGCATAAACTTTATCACCTTTTTTATAAGCGCCGTTCGGAGCGCAAACCCTTACCGATCCGGCCACCACGTCGCCCACTCTGGCAAAACGGTTGCTGTTCTTGCCGTTTACGCTAAAAACATTAACGACTTTCGCGCCTGTGTTGTCCGCTATTTTAATGTAGGAACGTACTTGTAACATAGAATTAATTCAAAATTTAAATATCAAAGTGTAAAATGTAGTTGTCGCTTCGCGACTCTATAATTTTGCATTTTGATTTTTGCATTTTACATTTTCTGAATAACCTTAAACTTCTTCTCTTTACTTATCGGCCTTATTGATTCAATAGTAACTCGATCGCCGACTTTATACTCATTATTTTCATCATGCGCCTTGAACCTCTTCGAAACCGTGTAGGATTTTTTGTACTTGGAATGGCGCTTTTTAATATCAACCTTGACCACAACAGTCTTGGTCATTTTATCGGAAACCACCGTACCAATTAATTGCTGTTTTTTGATAGATGTTGTCATATTCTTGATACTTACTGCTTACTGCTTACTGCTTTTGAATGTAAATAAGTCATTATTCTGGCAATGTCTTTTTTGACCACTCCGAGCTCATGGGTATTCTTTAGCTGATTAAGCCGGATTTTAACCCCTAAATCCTGCGCCTTTTCTTTCAATTCCAAAAGCAGGTTCTTAATTTCAGCGTCTGATTTAGTTTTCAGTTCTTTAAAATTCATAATAGCTTATTCCTTATAGTCTCCCTCTCCAATTCACGGAGAGGGAAATTTCGCGTTAGCGAAATGGGGAGAGGTTAAATCCTTGGGTTCAAACCTCTCTGTCCAGCTCCACTTTCTATCGGTTATTTATCTTCTTATTAACAATCTTTCCTAATGATGATTATTAACCTCTATTCTATAACCTTCAGAAAGTGGGACTGGACATCTCCCCATGCTTTGGGGAGAAAAATAATGTGCTTCGCGCTATCCCTGTTTCTCCTTCTCCAAAAATTTACTCTTTACCGGCAGTTTATAGCTGGCCAATCTCATGGCTTCCTGTGCCTGGTCCCGGGTTACGCCGTCCATTTCAAACAAAATTTTCCCGCGTTTGACAACAGATACAAAATGATCCACCGCGCCTTTACCGCCACCCATAGGGCTCTCGTTTCCGTGCAAGGTGACCGGCTTGTCCGCAAACACACGGATCCAAATCTTTCCGCCTCTTTGCACGTAGCGGGTCATGGCTCGCCTGGCCGCTTCAATCTGCCTGGCTGTAACCCAAGAACTTTCGGTGGCTTTAAGCGCAAACTGCCCAAAAGCAATCTGCTCGCCGGCCGAGGCCTGTCCTTTGGTATGACCGCGATGATGCTTGCGGTGTTTAAGTTTCTTAGGGATGAACATATATCTTTACAATCAATTTCTTAATTTCTATTAATTTCGCGAAAGCCGAAGGCTTGAACTAATTTCATAATAATATTGATAGAAATTTGTTCGCCTTTCAGGCTCACGAAATTTGGAAATTGTCTTGAATATTAA
Organism: bacterium; assembly: GCA_021791515.1. Classification (GTDB taxonomy): domain Bacteria; phylum Patescibacteriota; class Doudnabacteria; order UBA920; family UBA920; genus PALSA-1336. The sequence continues at coordinate 20,560 of JAJYWK010000012.1, forward strand.
ACCTTCTGCCTTTCTTCAAACTTATCTCCCTTATAAATCCAAATCTTTACGCCCACGGTTCCATATGTAGTAAATGCGGTGCTTCTGGCAAAATCAATGTCAGCCCTTAAAGTGTGAAGCGGAATTTTTCCGGAAGACAAATGTTCGGTTCTGGCAATGTCCGCGCCGTTAAGCCTGCCGCCAATTGCTACTTTTGCTCCTTTGGCCCCCGCGTTCATTATCTGCTCCAAAGACTGCTTCATCAGTTTTCTAAATGCCACGCGCTTTTCCAACTGCTCTACAATTCCGTTGGCTATTACCTGGGCCTGCAAATTAATGTCCCTTACTTCTTCAATGTTGACTTTAAGTTCTTTTTTAATGCCAAGCTTGTTCTTTATCTTCTTTTTTAATTCTTCAATTCCGGCTCCGCCTTTGCCAATAATCAGTCCCGGTTTGGTGGTCTTTACTATTACCGTGATAGTACCATCATTTAAGCGCTCAATGTCAATTCTAACCAAGCCCGCTTTTTTGAGATGTTTTTCCAAATATTCGCGAATCCTCACGTCATCCTGCAGTTGCTTGGCAAAACCGTGCCTTGCAAACCACCTGGATTTCCAGGATTCGGTAATATTAAGCCGTAATGAAGTTGGATTAATCTTATGTCCCATATATAGCTTATTCCTTATTCTCTCCCTCTCCAAGACTTGGGGAGGGAAATTCCACCGAAGGTGGAATGGGGAGAGGTTGATATTAATTTAACCGTTCAAACCTCTCTGCCCTCGCTTCGATCGGGCATCTCCCCAAGCTTTGGGGAGAATTATAATGAATTTTCTATGTTTATTCTCCACTCTTTCTATTAAATAACCTTCTCTTATTCGCTGCCTTGCTCAATTTCATTTGCTGTTCGGTCGTCTTGCCGACCTCGCTGTGTCTGCCCATTTCCTTTGGCGCTTTTTTGGCCGCCGCGTCCGCTTTGTCTGCATTTTCGGAAGTTTGTTCTTTCTTGTCTTCCACTTTCTTTAAGAAGCTCATTTTGGTCTTGCTGGCTTTGCCTTTCTTTCTTTCTTCCAGTACCAAATTTACATGGCAAAGTTTTCTGCGAATTACAAAAGCGCTTCCGCGGGCCCGGGGAAAATACCGCTTCATGGTTTGCCCCATGTCCGTGGAAATGCTCTTAATAAAAAGATGTTCGGGTGAAAGCGAAAAATTATTTTTGGCGTTGGCAATGGCGGATTTAATTAACCTGATGAGTAGCGGCGCAGCCTTTTTGTTGGCATGCTGCAATTGGACAATCGCGTCAACCGCGTTCATCCCGCTCACTAAACCGGTCACCAGGCGCATCTTTCTCGGGGCAATTCTAAGCTGACGGGCAGAAGCTCGGACTAATTTTGGAGATTCGGTTGTGGATGTCTTATTGGCCATTACTTTATAAACTTTATAACTTTATGAACTTGATAAACTATTTCTTTTCCGGCTCTTTCGCCGCATTCAGCTTTGCCTTTTCCGCTTCCGCTGCCGCGGCTTCCTGTTCTTTGGCCATCTTACCGCCGTGGCGGGTAAATTTGCGGGTTGGGGAAAATTCGCCTAGCTTATGTCCGACCATATTTTCCGTAACAAATACCGGGGTGTGCGCCCTGCCGTTGTGCACCAAAAAAGTAAAGCCTACAAATTCAGGCGCAATAGAGCAAGCGCGGGACCAAGTTTTAATTTGATCCTTGCCTGCCTTGCCGTTCTGTACTTTCTTAAGTACTCGCGGGTCTACGTATGGTCCTTTTTTAGAACTTCTTGACATAAATGTAATACGAAACTACTAATTAAATACGAACCTGCGAAATGTTATGCGAAATTTCGAATTATTTTCGTTGTTTCGCATGCGCATTTTCGCATGCTACTTGCTTCTCCTTTGCACTATCATCTGATTAGAATATTTCTTCTTTAATCTCGTCTTAACCCCTAACGCATGCTTGCCCCACGGGGTTTTTGGATATTTCATACCAATTGGGTTGTGTCCTTCACCACCACCGTGCGGGTGATCTACCGGGTTCATAACTTTGCCGCGAACGGTCGGCCGCCAGCCCATATTGCGCATCCGGCCTGCCTTGCCGATTCTCACATTCATCCAATCTTGGTTCGCCAACTGGCCAACTGTGGCCAATGCCTCTTCTTTTACTTTACGAATTTCGCTGCTGGGAAGTTTAAGCAACGCGTACCCGCCTTCCAGCGTCTGTAGTGTAGCATATCCGCCGGCGCTGCGCGCGATTTTGCCGCCCTGTCCTGGAATCAATTCAATGTCGTGGATTAATGTTCCAACCGGAATATTTTTTAAAGCCAATCGGTTGCCGGGCAAAATTTCCGCTGTCTCGCCGTACATAACTTTATCGCCGACTTTCATGCCCTGCGCGGTTAACATATAGCGTTTACTGCCGTCTTTATAGGAAATCAGGGAAATAAAGCTGCTTCTGGTCGGATCGTACTCAATGGTTAAAACTTTGGCTGGAATATTCTTTTTGTCGCTCCTGGAAAAATCCACAATCCGGTATTTGCGCTTGGCGCCGCCGCCTTGATGGCGCACGGTAATTTTGCCGCTGTTGTTGCGGCCGGCCGGCCTGGCTTTGCTTACAATCAAACCTTTGGGGGTTTTCTTGAATTTACGCAAAACCGAATAATCCGTAACCGAATGGATACGTCTGCCTGCGCTGGTTGGTTTGTAGAGTTTTACGGCCATAAATAGATTATTCTTTATCGTATTTCCCCTCTCCAATTCCTGGAGAGGGATCAGGGGAGAGGTTAAATACCTGGTTTCAAACCTCTCTGTCCCGCCTTCGGCGGGACATCTCCCCAAGCTTTGGGAGAAAAATAATGAATGAGCTTTACACGACGTCTGTTAGTCCCTTAATTGTATCTCCCTTTTTCAGGGTCACTATTGCTTTTTTAAAACCGGAGGTTTTGCCCGCGATGCGTCCAAAATTCTTTAATTTCCCTTGGGTATTTACCATATTAACCTGAATAACCCGGACTTTATAATGCTTTTCCACCGCTTTTTTTACTTCCACTTTATTGGCGGATTTTAAAACGGCAAAAACATACTTATTCAAACTCACCAACTTGCCGGCTTTTTCGGAAATTCTGGGCTGTAATAAAACGGCCGGGATTTTGAGTTCAGGGACCTTATCAGATTTAGATGCATCCGAAGAAACGGCATCCAAAGCAGATGTTTCTTTTTTCTGATCATCTTTTTGATCATCGGATTTTTTTGAAAATAAGGCCATGTCTCAAATTTAAAATATAAATATCAAAGTGTAAAATACGAGTGTTTTTGCGAAACAAAAACTCATTTATTTTTCATTTTGATTTTTCAATTTTGCATTTTTTAAATAAACTTTCTCAATTACCGGCAATGAATCTTTTAAAACCAGCATCCTGTCTGCAGTCAATACATCCACCAAATTCAAGCTGTTAGCTAAAATAGTTTTAATCCCTTGCAAATTCTTTGTGCTTCTGACTAACGACGCTTCAGCCCTTGGTAAAACCAATAACTGCTTCTTTGCCGCTGTCTTAAAAGCCGTATTTAAATCGGTTAAAACTTTAACAAATTCTTTAGTCTTGCCTTTCTCTAACGCAATTTGTTCAATAACCACTAAAGCTTTATCCTTGGCTTTATCGGAAAGAGACATAAACAGCGCCTTGGTCTTGGCTTTCTTGTTGATTTTCAAAGTCCAGTTCTGATTAGCTCTCGGACCAAAAGTCACGCCGCCTTTGCGCCAGATTGGACTTCTAGTGGAACCCGCGCGCGCTCTGCCTGTGCCTTTTTGCTTCCAGGGTTTTCTACCGCCGCCGCGCACTTCGGCGCGGGTCTTGGTGTTGCTGGTGCCCTGGCGCGAATTGCTAAGCTGGATGCGTACCGCTTCAGCCAATAAATGCTCATTAGGCTTAACTTCAAAAATTCTTGAGTTTAACTCAACGTCGCCCACCACTTCGCCTTTTTGGTTGTATAAGTTAACCTTCATAAAACATGAATTATGAAGCATGAAGTTTGAAAAGCAAAATGTTGCGTGTTTCAAGTTTCATGTTTCATCGTTTATTTTTTCTTCTTTTCTTCCTTTACTGCTTCTACTCTTACCAACGGTTTAACTTTGCCTGTGGAAATAATTTTTACCCAACCGTTTCTGTGTCCGGGCACCGCGCCTTTTACGGAAATTAAATTCTTTTTGGCGTCAACTTCTACAATCTGCAAATTCTTTATGGTAACCTGCTCTACGCCCATATGGCCGGCCATGCGCATGCCTTTTCTTACGTGCTGCGGGAATCTTTGCCCAATGGAACCGACACTGCGGGGTTTGTTATGTCCGTGGCTCATGGGGAAACCGTGGAAACCGTGGCGCTTCATAGCGCCGGCAAAGCCGCGGCCCTTGCTAATACCAATAGCATTAACCAATTCACCGGTTTTAAAACCGCTGATATCAATTTTTTGCCCTCGCTGATAAGCTTTTGCGTCTGAAACTCTAAATTCAGATAAAACAGCAAAAGTCCCCAAATCTTTAAGGTGCCCCTTTACAGATTTTGAGACTTTTTTTGTTTTTCCCACGCCAATTTGCACGGCATTATACTTATCCTTGCTTTCCAAGGATTTTACCTGGGTAATGGTCATGGGCGCGGCATGAATAACGGTCAACGGCACAACTTCGCCGCTGGCTTCATCAAAATACTGGGACATATTAAGTTTTCTGCCAATCAGAAAATTCATAAAATATATAATACGAAACTACGAAATGTATTCGAATCTGCGAAATTATATACGAAACAGGTTTTCGTAGTATTTTCGCAGTTTCGTATTTCAATTTTCGCATTTTAAAAGCGGGCCAATTCGCCCGCATAAACAATGACAGCAACCTGTCTTTGGCTATCCGCGCAAATCGTTTTCTCGTCGGTTGACCATTTTTGGTTTGGCCAACAAGAACTAATTTACTTTCCATGATTCATGATTCAAACTTCATGATTCATGTTTTATGACATTTTTATCTCTACATCCACCCCAGCCGGTAAATTCAAGTTGGTAAGAGAATCTATGGTTTTTGGAGTTGCGTTCACAATATCAATCAAACGCTTATGAACTCGCATCTCAAACTGCTCGCGGCTGTCTTTGTGCACAAAAGTGGAGCGAAGAACCGTATACTTGGTCTTTTCGGTAGGAAGTGGGATAGGTCCGGAAATAGACGCGCCGGTCCGCTTGGCGGTATCGACAATTTGTTTAGAGCTTTGGTCAATTAGCTTATGATCATAAGCTCTGATTTTTATGCGGATTTTAGGAGCTGCTACAGACTTATCCATTGTTAAGCTACGAGATTATTAACGATAATAAAACGTGCTGTTTTCCGCGTGTTTTCCGCGTTGCTATCCGCGAGCAATCAGCGTTTTTAAGCACTTGCAATATTTTATATGAAGATTAGATTTTTGTCAAACATTTTACGCTAATTTTCCTTACTCTTGACAAAAACCTAAAAAAGTGCTATAATATATAAAGATTACTTCGGTTTTTTAGCAAAAATCCCCTGCCAACGGCGATGGGGATTTTTGCTTTTACTATTGCCTATTACCTAATCGCTAATAGACTATTTGATTATTTTAGTAACTACACCAGCGCCTACTGTGTGACCGCCTCCCTCCTTCGCTAAAGCTACGGCGGGCAGGTCGCGAATGTAATCGTTAGATTATTTTATAATCTTCGTGACCACACCTGCGCCTACGGTATGTCCACCCTCTCTAATAGCGAACTTGCCTTTTTCTTCCAAAGCAACTGGAGTAATTAATTTTACAACCAATTTTACGGTATCACCAGGCATAACCATTTCCTGGCCTTCCGGCAAGGTAACATCACCGGTTACGTCCGTAGTGCGAACATAGAATTGCGGCTTATATCCCTTAAAGAACGGAGTGTGGCGGCCGCCTTCTTCTTTGGTCAAAATATAAACTTCGGTTTCAAATTCAGTGTGCGGGTTAATGGATCCCGGCTTGCACAAAACTTGTCCGCGTTCCACTTCGTCTTTCTTAGTACCGCGCAGGAGAATACCGGCGTTGTCCCCGGCCATACCGGAATCAAGCTGCTTGTTGAACATTTCAATACCGGTAACCACGGTTTTTTGAGTAGGCTTTAAACCTACAATTTCAATTTCTTCGTTAATCTTAACCTGGCCGCGTTCAATTCTGCCGGTGACCACGGTTCCTCTGCCTTCAATGGAGAAGATGTCTTCAATCGGCATCAAGAACGGCTTATCAACTTCGCGTTTGGGGTCCGGGATATAGCTGTCCAAGGTTTCCATTAATTTCTTAATGGAGCCTTCGCCCATATCAGATGCATCCCCTTCCAAAGCTTTCAAAGCGCTGCCCCTGATAATCGGAGTGTCTTTGCCCGGGAATTCATACTTCGTGAGTAAATCGCGGATTTCTTCTTCTACCAAGTCCAAAAGTTCAGCGTCCTGAACCATATCGCACTTGTTCATATAAACCACAATGTAAGGCACGCCTACTTGGCGGGCTAACAGAATGTGCTCGCGGGTCTGCGGCATGGGGCCGTCAGCGGCCGAAACTACCAAGATAGCGCCGTCCATTTGGGCCGCGCCGGTAATCATATTCTTAATGTAGTCGGCGTGTCCCGGACAGTCTACGTGCGCGTAGTGGCGCTTATCTGTCTGATATTCAACGTGCGCGGTGTTAATGGTAATACCGCGGGCTTTTTCTTCCGGGGCATTGTCAATGCTGTCATAAGCGCGGGCTTTGGCGCCGCCGGTTTTGGCGAGCACCGTGGTGATGGCCGCGGTTAATGTAGTCTTACCGTGGTCAACGTGGCCAATAGTTCCCACGTTAACGTGGGTTTTGCTACGGTCAAACTTTCCTTCTGCCATAAACTTTATACCTTTCTTTTTGATGAGTCAGTATGGATATTAATCCAATATGCCGATTCACCAATCTGCCCGAGACCCCCTCACCGCTGCAGCGTATCGATCCGCCACAGTGCCGAGGGTATCTCTTTCTTTCCTTTCGGAATCCAGGGCAATAATTAATTTGTTAGTCAAAACTTATTTTAAAGATATTTAGCAGGTTTGTCAACCTACAATCCTAACACGGATATTACGGATTGGTCACGCCTGCCTGCCGGCAGGCAGGGAACTACTGATATCTGCGGATTTGATATCCGTAGTAATCCGTTTTTCCGTGTACAATCAGCAGATCCGTGTTAACTATAAATCATCAACTTCAACCTTCGGTCCTTCGAAGTCGAAACTGGGGTCAATGACCTCTTCCCTTAAGTCCACTCTGGCGCGGGGCTGGGGCACGGTTTGGACGGTTGGGCCAGTGGCGGGTTTAGCCGATAGTTCTTCGGTCAATTGCGCCCGCATAATTTCTTTATTAATTTTTTCCACATCCAAAATTTGCCTTTGCAGTTTGCCCAAAAGCATTTTTTGATACTCATCTATACCCATTATCACCAGCTTCGGCTCACCCTGTTCGTCAATAACAAAAAACTTCCCTCCATCGGCTTTGGCTAAATTGATTAAATCTTGTAGTGATGCCATAGAATTAGCTGTTAGGAATCAGCTTGTAGCTTTTTAGATTATAACCCTTAAATGTAGCCAAAACAAGGGCTTTATCCAGCACTAATAAAACTACAATCTTTAAGGGGTCCCTCCACTCCTTCGGATGCACTCAGTCGGTCGGGATAACGTAACAAAAGGGCGGCCGTTCGGCCGCCCTTTAATTTCTGCGTCAGTCTGCGTTTAGTCCGCGTAAGTCCGCGCTTGTATTACATTCCCTTACGCACGTTAATCCCCTGCCGGCTTTCAATAATTTTTTCCGCCACATTTCTTGGTACTTCGGCGTAGTGGTCAAATTCCATTGTGTAGGAAGCCTGACCCTGGGTCATACTGCGAAGAGCGGTGGCATAGCCAAACATTTCGGACAATGGCACAAAAGCGTCTATAACCTTTAAGTGCAAGCGGTCGGTCATTTCGTTAATTTGCGCGCGTTTGGAATTCAAATCCCCAATCACGTCGCCCATGTTGGATTCCGGCGTAATAACCTCCACTTTCATAATCGGTTCCAAAATAATCGGATCAGCTCGCTTTACCACTTCCTGAAGACCCTTACTGGCCGCGATTTTAAACGCCATTTCACTGGAGTCAACTTCGTGATAGCTTCCATCGTAAAGCGCGATGCGGAAATCCACCAAAGGATATCCGGCAATAACGCCATTAGCAGCGGATTCCTGAATACCTTTGTCAACAGGTTTAATAAATTCTTTCGGAATGACGCCGCCGACAATTTCGTCCACGAATTCATAGCCCTTGCCGCGCTCTAAAGGCTCAATGCGCAAGTATACATGGCCGTATTGACCCTTACCGCCCGACTGGCGAATGTATTTGCTCTCGGCTTCGGCGGTCTTTTTTATAGTTTCCTTGTAAGCCACTTCCGGTTTGCCCACATTGGCTTCCACTTTAAATTCGCGCTTCATTCTGTCCACGATAATTTCCAGGTGCAGTTCGCCCATACCCGAAATAATAGTCTGCTGGGTTTCTTCGTCCCCGCGAATGCGGAAGGTCGGATCTTCTTCAGCGAGCTTGCTTAAAGCAATGCCCATTTTTTCCTGGTCAGCTTTGGTCTTGGGTTCAATGGACATGGAAATAACCGGCTCGGCAAACTTGATGGACTCCAGCATCATAGGCTTGTCCACGTCGCACAAAGTGTCGCCGGTAAAAGTATTTTTCGGGCCGACCAGCGCGCAAATGTCGCCGGCAAAAACTTCCTTAACCTCATCGCGCTGGTCCGCGCGCATTCTTACAATGCGTCCTACGCGCTCCTTGTCGCCGGTGCGCGCGTTAAGCACGTACGAGCCGGCTTCCAATTTTCCGGAATAAACGCGGAAAAAACACAGCCGGCCCACAAACGGGTCAGTGGCAATTTTAAAAGCCAAAGCCGTAAACGGCTCGTCGTCGGAGGGCTTTCTTTCTATTTCCGCGCCGGTTTTTAAATCGTGGCCTTTTACGTTGCCACGGTCTACCGGAGAGGGCAAAAAGTTAGTAACCGCGTCCAAAACTGTCTGCACAATAATCCCGCGCCCGTCGCCGCCTAAAACCGGGAAGAACTTGCCGCCCTGCACCGCCTTGCGAATCGCGCTTAAAAATTCGGCTTCGGTTAATTCCTGACCGGCTAAATATTTTTCCATTAAAGCATCATCGCTCTCCACCACTTTTTCCAACAGCCGGTGGCGGTACTCTTTAGCCTTCTCCAGCATATTGGCCGGCACTTCTCCTACCGTGAATTCCTTATCCGTAAAATCTTTATAGGTATAGGATTTCATGTTAATCAAATCCACCACGCCGTTGATTTCTTTTTCAAAACCAATTGGCAGTTGAATCGGAAAAGCATTCGGAGACAGGCGCTTGTGAATGGAATCCAAAGATTTGTAAAAATCGCCGCCGGTTTGGTTGATTTTATTAATAAAGCACATTCTGGGCACGCCGTATTTATCGGCCTGGCGCCAGACGGTCTCGCTTTGGGGCTCCACGCCCATTTTTCCGTCAAAAACTACAACCGCGCCGTCCAAAACGCGGAGCGATCTTTCAACCTCTACGGTAAAGTCCACGTGGCCCGGGGTGTCAATAATGTTGATTTTGTGCCTTGCCCCGTTAAATTTCGCCGCAGGCGAACCGGCTTCGCCGGATTTAACGGGGTGAAGTATCGCCGGCGCTAATTTAATAAATTTCGGTTCCCAATAGCAGGTTACCGCGGCCGAGGTAATGGTAATACCGCGTTCGCGCTCCTGCTCCATCCAGTCGGTGGTGGTTTCGCCTTCGTGCACCGCGCCGATTTTGTGGATCATGCCGGTGTTATACAAAACACCCTCGGTAACCGTGGTTTTCCCCGCGTCAATGTGAGCAATGATGCCGATATTCCTTGTTAACTCAATTGGATACTCTCTAGACATTTTAGATTTTAGATTTAATGATTTTGGATTGTAGGGGGCGGACTTGCCCGCCAGTTAATCGATTATATAGTATACCGATTTATCGGTTTTAGTTTCTGTAGGCATCTGTAGTGCATTTCCTCTGTAGTTCTGTAGTACCTTTACAAACCTCTCTCTCTTTGATATTCTGACCTGTCACCATAAAGGGATACGGGCCTTGAGACCCTAAAGCCCGGCGAGAAAGGAGGAAGCCAATGCTAATAAACGGCTATCATCGATGTCCACACTTGCCCTTGGATGTCGTAATCCACCACCAAGCAAACCCGGTGCAGTGGTTCCTAGAGCATAGAGCACCGGCGATTTCAGAACTCCGGATCCCCGAGAAGGTTTTCTTGCTCGCAATCTGGTTCTGCCCCATCTGCGGGCAGAATCTCAGCCAGCCACCAGAGGAAGCTCTGCCGCGCGACGGCCGGACGAGCGATCTGGATCTGCCCAAGGACTCGGTCCCCATCTGAACAGTACCTGCCGCCGCCACTCTCGCGCCGCGCCTGACCCTCCCGGTCTCGCGCGGCGCATTTTTTTGATTCAAATTACGTAATTAATTACGTAATTATTTTTTAAAGTTCCTTATAAATGTATCGTCCTAAATTTATTTTAGGACCCATCCTTCTTTGTAGATTCTGAAACAAGTTCAGAATGACACTTCAGCGTAAGTCTGCGTTCAGTCCGCGTTAGTCAGCGCTGTTTATCTGCGTTTATTTCCAAACCTCGCAAAGTGCGCGAAGGCCTTGTTGGCTTCGGCCATTCGGTGCACGTCTTCTCTCTTTTTCATGGCAATACCGGTCTTGTTATAAGCATCCAGTACTTCTTGGGCCAACTTTTCGGCCATGGGCACGCCTTTACGCGAGCGGGCGCCCAAAAGCAGCCAGCGCATAGCCAAGGTGGTGCGCCTCGGTTCCATAACTTCCATCGGCACTTGATAGTTAGCTCCGCCAATACGGCGGGATTTTAATTCCATAATCGGCGCCACGTTTTTTAAGGCAATGTCAAAGGCGGCTCTGCCGTCCAGTTTTTTCTCGGCCGGTGCGGCTTTTTTGGCATCCACTGGCGCGGCCTTGTCGGCCGCTGCCGGTTTTGCCGCCGATGGAGTAGCCGGAGCGATAACCGGCATCTGGGCAATCTTCTCGCTCACAATATCCAGGGCAGTATAAAAAATCCTGCGCGCAACGGTTTTCTTGCCGCGCTCCATTATCAGATTAATAAATTTGGCGTACTTCACCGAGCCGTATTTCGGATCCGGCAAAGGCACGTGTTTGTCGTATGAACGTGATTTTCTAGGCATAATAGATTTTCCTTACAATTCTCCTCTCTCCAATTCTTGGAGAGAGGCCGGGAGAGAGGTTAAAACCTAAGTTTCAAACCTCTCTGTCCCGCCTTCGGCGGGACATCTCCCCTCCGCCAGCTGGCGGACTTGGGGAGAATAATAATGTAAAACTATTTTCTCTTCGCTCCATACTTGCTTCTTGAGCGTTTCCGACCGTCAACGCCTAATGTATCCAACTTCCCTCTTACAATGTGATAGCGCACGCCGGGCAAATCTTTTACCCTACCGCCACGAATCATAACCACGCTGTGTTCCTGCAAGTTGTGGCCAATGCCGGGAATATAGGCAATTACTTCCATCCCGTTGGTGAGTTTCACTTTGGCAACTTTGCGCAAAGCAGAGTTCGGCTTTTTTGGCGTGGTGGTATACACCTTTAAGCACACGCCGCGCATAAACGGCGCTCCGGTTTTTATGTGCAGGGTTTTATTTTTGATTAAGTTGACGCGGCGCATAAGCGCAGGGCTTTTGCTCTTGTACTTAAACGGATGCCGCCCTTTTCGAACTAATTGGTTGATTGTTGGCATAAATAGTCCATTCCTTATTCGGTTCCCCTCTCCAATTTCCGCCAGAGGCGGATCTGCCTTAGGCATGACATGGAGAGGGGTCAGGGGAGAGGTTAAAAACTTAGATTTCAAACCCCTCTGTCCCGACGAGTCGGGACATCTCACCTCCGCCAGCTGGCGGACTTGGGGAGAAAAATAATGATTAAATCTATCTTGGCGCAATAAAAACTGATTATAGACATCAGTTTTGCGTCTACTTCGCTCATTCGGTACTCATCAGAAACCGCTGATGTTGCTTCCCAAACAAGTCGACTAAAATTGAGTAATTCAACCACAGATTTTTATCGCAGATAAACACTGATAACTTTATCTGTGCCATCTGTCCCAATCTGCGCCCGCCTGCAACGCTATGCGTAGCATTGCGGGCAGGTATCTGCGGTCGGGTTTCTTATTCAATTAAACGTATTATACCTTAGCTGTGGCTTAACTGTCAAATTAATTTTTGACATCTTTTTTCAAATCCTGTAAATTATACGACAGTATGCAACCACAAACGCCTGATACCGAACCCAGCCCGCTCACTGTGGGCAGCGATGTATTGGCCATCACGAGCCCTGTTGACGTTGTCGGCAGGTCACGCGTAGTGCCAATGGGGGGCAAGTATCGGATAACCGAAATCTTGCCTGGATTCAGCGAAGGTCAACTCCACGCCCGTGTGGGGGAAATCAAGGAGGATGGAACCGTGAAACCGGTACCCGCACTTTTTCACCTTTCCAGCTTCAGAGCGGCGACCGCCTGATACAAGAGCGCCTATTCGGCGCAAACAACAAAAGCCGATCCTCGCGCCCGTCACACCAGTGGCAATGGGCGAAAGGAAAGGCTTTTTCTCTTTTTTGGTATTAAAAAAACCTAAGGCCAAAAATTGTGCCGAACCACAAAATCACAGGTACTAACAAATAATTCAGCCACCCCAGATACAAAAATAAAAGCACCAATAAAAACCCATAGCGCTCCAGGGATAAAATTTTCTCCATCCAGGCATTAGGCGCCAAAGAAGCCAAAATTTTACTGCCATCCAGCGGCGGAATCGGCACCAAATTAAAAGTCCCCAAAACCAAATTAATTAAAATCCCCTGCATTAATATTGGATAAGAAATCTCATTTGCCAACCCCAGCTTAATCGGCAAAACCAACAAAATAGCGAGCGCAAAATTAGACAAAGGGCCTGCTAAACTTACCAAAGCCATACCCTTCTTTGGCTCCCTTAAATTATTAAAATTCACTGGCACCGGCTTGGCTGCGCCAAAAATAATCGGAGAACCTACGCTTAGTAAAATAAAGGGCAATAAAATGCTGCCAAACGGATCTATATGGGGAATTGGATTTAAAGTAATTCTCCCTGCTTCCCTGGCCGTGTCATCGCCCAATTTTTCCGCCATAAGGCCGTGCGCCACTTCATGCACTATGGCGCTAAATATTAAAATGATAAATGTAATTAGAATGTCCATAAAAAAATAAAGCCTGAAACATGAAGCATGATACATGTTTTATATTTCATGTTTCATAATTTTTCCCTTGACCATTATACCAAACTATGTTAATCTGTTCTAGATACTTAATACTTAATACTTAATACTAAATACAAGATACTTATTCCATGCCCAGACAATGCGCCGTTTGCAATAAAACTTACTCCCGCACCATAAAGCGCTCTCATTCCATGAGACCTTCTATTGTGCGCCTTTTGCCTAACTTACAGTATGCGGTTTTTGACGGCCAGCGCGTAAAAGCCTGCGCGAGATGCATAAAAACCCAGAACAAAGGCAAGTAGAGCCGCGGACCATACGCGGATAAACGCTGAAACTTAAAGGCCGCCCAAAAACGGGCGGTCTTTTTTATACCTGTCATTCTCCATCCACAGCGTCCGACTTCGGCATAACTTCTTCGTGATTACCGTCGGTGCAATTACATTCCACTAACGGCTGGTTATGCATTCGACAGCTTTCCGCCTGGCAATTGCCAGGCTGGTCCGAGACCCCGCCGCAATCGCCGGTGCAAACATAATGAACCATATAATTTTTAAATTTAAGATTTATAATTAAAGGATTAAAACTTGTTATCTTACATCTTATATCTTACATCTATTAGTGCCCGAAAAATCCTCTCGCGTCCTTGTCCGGGAGCATAACCAAAGTTATTTTGTTATCTTCGCAAAACTTTTTAACTTCCTCATCGCGCACACTGCCGGAAGTGGCGAAGATGGTTGTAATGCCGGCGTTAAATAAAACCTGAACACCGTCCACAAACGGAAAAAAGCTGTCGCTGTAGGCAGTGGCATTCTTAACATCATGACCCGCGTCAGTTGCGCGTTTTATGGCCAACTGACAGCAACCCACCCTGTCCTGCTGACCCACGCCGTTTCCAAGCAGCTGATTATTTTTTACGACCGTGACCGTGTTGCTATTGCTGGTAGAGCCAATTGCCCAGGCTAAAATGATATCCGATTTTTGCTGGTCTGATAAATTCCCTATTCGTGTCATTCGGGTAGAATTCGTGTCATTCGGGTCGGACAAATTTGGTATAAATGAATAATTTGGCTGTTTTAAAAACCCGCCGCGCACGTAGCGAAAACGAGAATGTTGATCGAGAGAATTTTTAGAAAGCGATGTGAGAGCCGGATTAACTAAAAATCTGCACTTGTCGCCTTTTCGCTTCATTAGTTCTATAGCTTTCTGATCAAAATCCGGCGCAATAATTCCGTCCAGCAAACGCCTTCCCGATTCCATACGATGAGTTAAAAGTACCTCTGCCAACTCTTCATCTATTTTAAAATTTACCATTACTACTCCGCCGAATATTGCGCGCAAATCCCCTTCCAGCATTTTTTGGATTGCGGTTTTAGCGTCTTGTGATGCTGATGCCCCGCACGGATTTCCATGTTTGACCCCAACTGCAATATTCAATTTAGACCTCCCCTCCCCAAGACTTGGGGAGGGGTCGGGGGAGAGGTTGATTTTATTCACATCAAACCCCGCGGCTATGTGGGTCATGGTCTGCAAGAGCCTGTCAACATCCGCCAAATTATTGTAAGACGGCGCCGTACCCGCAACTAACTTAAAATTAGAAATTGCTAATTCATCTTCAATTTCGTTTTTAAACAGCCCAGCCGGCACCTGCCAGGCATTCTCTCCGTATTTAAGGCCCAAAACTTCATGGGCAACCACGCCGCCAATCTTGCCTTGGGCATGATAGCGGGCTGAAGCCAAAGCATAATCAGACACAACAAATTCCGCTTTGGCGCAATATTTGTTTATAAAATTTTCCCTATCCGGCTCGCCGTTTTTTAACCACTCGATTATTTTTGGCCTATCTTCGGGATCACAGACAACTATGCGTCGGCCCTTTGCCGCGCTTCTTAGCATTGTCGGCCCGCCAATATCGGTTTTTTCTAACACAGCTTCTAATCCTTTTTGTTTCTCTCCCCAAGTTTGGGGAGAGTTAGAGAGAGGTTGATGTTTAGTAATCTCCTCCGAAAGCGGATACAAATCCACGCAAACCAAATCTATAAACGGAATATGCAAACGATCCAACTCTTTTCGATCCTCATCAATATCCCGCGCCAAAAGCCCGGCATGGATTTCGCGCGACAGTGTAACCACGCGGTGGCCCAAAATCGCCCCACCGCCGACAAGCGAAGCCACATCTGTGGTCTCAATGCCGGCATCGGATAACACCTTGGCCGTCCCCCCGCTGGCTAAAATTCTAAAACCCAAAGCAACCAGTTCTTTGGCAAACTCCACAATCCCTTCTTTATTGAAAACCGAAATTAAGGCTATCCTGTTCTTTACATTTTGATCAATCATAATCATTTTTTATTTAATAAAACCTTTTATAAATTATTTCTATGTATATTTATAAACTTTTGAGCCAGCAAGTCACTTTGCCCTATAACATTTTGTTCATTCTCAAAATCTGCTTGCCAATCTGAAGCAGTGGAATACCGCCCCAAAATTCTAACGGGGTTTGTTGTGCGCAATCTGTTTAAATTAGGTACCGGGGCAACCGAACTTATGGCGCCCGCCAATCCGCGCGAGGGTACAAATTTTCTTTTGCCTTTGGTTGCCAGCACAAAATCTGTCGGATTTACTGAGAAACTATAAACCATTTTGCTTCCTTCCATGTGTTCTAAAACATATGGAAGTCCGCCATAAAATTGCATTTTATTTCCGCTCTGCTCTATTCCCCCGCTTGGAAACATTAAAAATAACCCGCCGGACTTAATATGCTCAATAGCCGAATCCAAGGCTTGTTTGGCGGGTTTGTATTCTTTTGGTTTCAATTCAATAAAATTCTCTTTGCCTAAATTACCCGCGAATGCCGGATATGTACTATCATTAACTAAAATTTTAAAATCTTTTCTCACCTGTCCGGCCCTATTTTTTACCATTTCCAATGCAATTGGGATATCAAAAATTCCGGGATGATTTGCTATTACCAAACCCGGTTCAGTAAGTAGCCTGTCCATATTTTCCGCTCCGCTGAAATCCGGTTTAACATTCCATAAATTAAATATGCTTTCTGAGTAATGGTCAATCGCCCTGTTGCCATAATTCATTCTGGTTTTTACCAACTCATCCTCAAAAGCCATAGCTCCAAAAAGGTGATTGCCTTTATCTACCTCCTTTTTGATACGGCCTCCAATTTCCGACAATAAACGCATAAAAATTATCCTTTCCACTCCCTGTCTAAAATTGACATATGGTAAACATCCCAAAACTTTCCTTTGTGATAATTATGTTCCCTCTTAACGCCCTCTTTCTTAAAACCCAACCGCTTATAAACCTTAAGCGCTCTCGGGTTATAGCCAAAAACATCCAACTCAACCTTATGCAGTTTCATTTTTTCAAATCCATACTTTAAAATCGTCCTTGCCGCATCGGTGCCCAGCCCTTTGTTCCAATAGCTTTTTTCGCCGATAAAAATTCCCAATGTCGCGCGCTTATGCTTTACCTCAACTCTTTCCAAACTTACCACGCCAATATGCTTATGCTCCAAAGTCTCTATGGCAAACCGTTTATCTGTTTTATTCTTTAAGCTATCTCTAATCCATTTCCGTTCTTTCTTTAAAGTAAGATGCCGCGCTTGGGCCTGTAAATATTGATAAACCTTAGGGTCATTAAGCCACTTCACAAACCGCTCGGCGTCAGATAGCCGAACATGCCGGAGTGTAACTTTATCTCCTTTAATAACCATGATGGAATTATACCAAAAAAACCCTTTTTGGGGCATTTCAAAACTTAACATTTAACTTTTCCAAAGCATTGTACACAAAACCCAAAGGCAAGCCTAAATTGTTGTTAAAATCGCCGGTCATTTTCTCCAATAAGTTAAACCCAATTCCCTGCGGACTAAACCCGCCGGCTTTGTCATAAGGGTGCCCGCGCTTGATGTAATCCAAAATATCTTTCTGCTCTAATTTTCTAAAATAGATTTTAGATTTTGTGACATTGGTAATGAGCCTACCGGTCTTGGCATCCAACACCGCTGTGCCGGTAATAAATTCGTGATGCTTGCCGGAAAAATCCTTAAAATTTTGAATAGCTTCTTGTCTGGTTTTTGGCTTGCCGATGATTTTACCTTTAAAGTAAGCCACGGAATCCGCCGCTATAATAATAGCTTTTGGATATTTTTTTGCCGCGGCTTTGGCTTTGCCTAAAGCAAGATATTTTACCAATTGTTCAACGCTTAAGTGTTTATGCACAACTTCCTCATAGCCGGAATCAACGGCCTTAAAAGGAATGCCAAAAAGCTTAAACATTTGCCTCCGACGCGGACTAATTGTGGCTAAAATAATTTGTCTCATCTCATTAGAATTCAGTTAATTTTATTCTTCGAGCGTAGCGCTAGCGAAGTCGAGAAGATAAAATTATAGTATAAAAATTTAGGTTCTCCACAAGGTCGAACACTATTATTTAACTGTCGTGTAAGTCCTAATTTTTTAAACTTTCTCCGCCCATGGTTTTAAATTCGCACCAATGTTCATTACCAAGGCAATCAAAACCAAATTTTTTATAATATATTGTCCTTCCAAAGTCGGAGTTAAAAAACTCTGCCAAGCCACAGCAGGTAAAAATACCAAGGGCATAAAGGTAGTGCCCATATGCAAAACAAACAGAGCGATGGCAATCCGGTCAAACTTCTTAAACAAAAACAAAACGCCAATTAGCATCTCAAAAAGGGCAAAGCCAACAATAAACTGATGGAAGCTTAAAAAAGGCAGGGTTTTTTGCTGCAGCTGCATTACCAAAGGATTGGCCGGGCTGGTATCTAAAATTTTTAATATTCCAAACCAAAAGTAAACAATAAACAAAGCAAAACGGGCAAAATAAGGGTGGAATCGCCTTAATTGTTCTATAAGCTTGGCATCTAATTGTTGAATTTTTGGATGTATAAACATAAAGCTATTATAACAAATATTTTTTAAATCACCAGTTCCATTTTCCCCAAGTATCTGTTAAAATATCAAAAGGTAAATTTTCGGGCTGTAGCCCCATAGTAGTTCCGGCAAGCCGGAACACTACGGGGTAAATATAGCTTGCCCTGTTAAATATTTGCCCTTGTACGGGATATAGTATAATGGTAGTACGCGTGCATGGGGTGCATGTAGCCCCGGTTCGATTCCGGGTATCCCGACCACGGGCAAATAATATTTAACGGGGTGAAGTAGTACGCGTCCATGGGGTGGATGTAGTCTGGGTTCGATTCCCAGCAGCCCGACCATGACGAAAATTACTACAGGGTAAAGGTGCGTGCTCGCCCCGTAGCATCCCGCCGATGGCGGGATTGCTACCGGGGTAGTCCGAGTTCGATTCTCGGCATCCCGACCACGGGCAAATATTTCACTGTTCGTTTCCCAGTCTACCCCGTAGCCAACCGAAGGTTGTGCTACCGGGGCAGCCCGACCATTCGATGATGCTTGTGGTCTGTGGTCGAAAGACAATCCCGCCTTTGGGCGGGTTTTAAATTGACAAAATTTCACTTTTTTTTACCAGAAATGAAACAGCCGAGACAACAGTTTCTTATTGCAACTGGTCATCGCAATAATACTTATGTTTATCTCGGACTGTAAGCATGCGCCATGTATTGCCCCTAGGCCACCTGGGGGGACTATGACACTGTTTGTACCCGGCCCGGAGCCGGGCTCATAACTATTTACCTCCTTAAAATTGAAAACCAAAAAAGCAAAACGCCCCTACTGGCCTGGTTGGCCAAAAGACCTAAACGATTATTGTAAAACCGAGTTGGTCTTGGACGTCAACTGCCGTTTGGCTGCGCTTTGCGCGCTAAGCTTGACCCAAACTTTTTGGCCAAACTTACCAAGCAAGTACAGCTGCTTTAATATATAGGACTTACGCATTTAGCCAAGTTCAAGGCATTTTCCCTGCCTGCGGCAGGCAGGCGAGGATATTTGGAGCCGTAGTTTAACTACGGCGACAAATACCGAAAGACAAAATAACGCATCGGGGTTCCCCGAAAATCTGAAAGATTTTTGGGGTGATCAAGAAATTGGCTAAACTTTAGCGCAGTTGCCCTGAAATGCGGGCAAAGCCTGCATTTTGGGCAACTAGTGCGTAAGTTCTAAAAAATAAAATGAACGGCCCCGGGCAGTTGCTCATGATCTCGCGATCACAAGTACTTGCCCGGGGGTCTCTGCCGCCGTTTCGGTCACCCCCCTCGAGGTTGGGTGAAGCTCGTCCCACTCTGATGTAATGAGGGGAGCAAAGCTTCGACAGTGTGAGGTGCCGCAACGGACGACAGGTCTGTGGCATCAACTTTCTACCACCTTACGATGGTTTGCCCGAGTTGATTGCTCAGGCAGGCTGATGCCGAGTTGCATTTCTGGCGGTTTTTTGATGACAGCCTGGTTGACTGCCAAAACCTGCTACCATAGCAGGCCGCCAGCGAAACGGCTAGGTGGCCGCAAATCTTGCGGCCAATCCAGCCCACTCCGCCGAAAAGAATGGCTCCGGCGGCGGAGCGGGCTCCCCATTCTCCACGCACTCCTGGCACACCAGGCCCTCCTGGTGATTACTGTCGAATGCGGGAATATGGGGTGTCATGCATCTGCACGCATGACAGAACTGAATATTTTCAGCTCCAGCCATCTCTGGCCCTCCTTAGACACCATCGCCTCGTGCTTGATTAAGGCGACGGTTTTGCACGGCCAGGTTTCCCCGGCCAGCACTGGGGTGGGTGGTTATTCCAATTTTCAGCCATTGAACGCGGGCTGAATTAACTGGACAGGAGCCTGTGGCTCATCAGAGACCGCTCTGACTGGTTCCCTTAACCTTCACCATTAAGGAAACCAACTTACCACCCAAACTGGTGGGCGCTTTGAGAGCATTTGCCGTTTGTAACAGCAAATTTGGAGTTCGGACATACGCCGGCGTCCCCAGCTCTCATTGCGCCCGTAACTTTTGCGAAGCTCTTACGCTCGCGGCAATAAAATCAAAATTATTAATTTTACTGCCCCAAACATTAGGCTTTAAAAAAACCCGCCTTGCGCGGGATTTGGTTTTGCTTTGATTTTTTTAAAAAAATCTTACGCCAAATCCCTATTTTTAATAACCCAAACCAAGCCCTTAAAAAGGACCGGGAGGGTAACAATAGAGTTGCGGCGAAAATTCATCATAATTTATACTAACTTGATTTAACTAAAGTATACGGATTTTAAAAAGTTTGTCAAACGGAGTTATCCAGAGGGTGTAGGGTTGAGGGTGTAGGGTACAGAAGCTTATTTATTTTTTGAGACTTTTTATTAAAACAAACAGCATTTTTTGGACTTCAGTAAGTAAACTTTCCATTTTTGAAAAGTTAATATTCCTGTATAAATCTTTACTAATTATTTCTTGAGTTTCTAATTCCGCAGATGATGCGTCTGCAATGCTTAAAAATTGAATATATTCTCCTAAATTTTTTCTTTTATATCCTTCGGCAATATTTGAAGGAATAGAAACGGCAGCCCGACGCATTTGGCTAACTAATCCATATAGTTCGTTTTTTGGAAACTTTTCAGTAACAAAATAAACTTCCTTTACTAACTCAATTGCCTTTTGCCAAACTATTAATTCTTTAAATGAAGTTATCATTTTTGTTTGCAATATCCAACTATACCCTAAACCCTTTACCCTATCCCCTACACCGTCAAATAGGTTTCCCCTTCGGTACCCTTAGGCTCTGCCATCTTGTGTACAATCTCATTCAACTCCTCTTCGCTGTAAAAATCTATGGTAATTTTTCCGCCATCGCCCTGGCGCTGGATTTTTACCAAAGTACCCAGTTTGCCCCTAAGTTCGGTTTCTATGGCCATTAATTTTGGATCCGGCGTGGCGGCATCCATGGCCCGCTTTTGAGTTATGTCGCGCACTTTTGTTTCCACCTGGCGCACGTTTAAGCCCTGCTCCAAAACCATCTTATACATTATAAGCATGCGGTCTATGTCATTGAGGCCCAAAATCGCCCTTGCGTGACCTTCGGTAATTTTGCCTTCTATTAACGCGCGCTGGATTTCCGCCGGCAAATTCAGCAAACGCACGGTATTGGCCACCGCCGGGCGGGATTTGCCAACCTTTTTGGCCACCTGCTCCTGGGTCATATTAAAGGTCTTCATCAATCTATCGAAGGCCATGGCTTCTTCTATGGGGTTTAACTCCTGCCGTTGAATATTTTCTATAAGAGCCACTTCCAGCTTGGTCTGGTCTACCATCGCCTCCTTAATTATGGCCGGAACCTTTTCTATGCCCGCGAGCTGGCTGGCCCTAAAGCGCCTCTCGCCCACCACCAATTCATAACCGCCGGGCGTTTTGGTTACCACCAAGGGCTGAATCACCCCGTGCTCTTTAATGGAATCTGCCAATTCTTTTAGCGCTAAGGGTTCAAAAGTTTTTCTGGGCTGGAAAGGATTGGGTACGATTTTTGCCACTTCAATTTCCTGAATTTGCGCGTCGGCATAAGAAACCCTGTCGTCAGCCGGGGCACTAACCGCAGTTGGCTGATTAGCCGCCGGCCCAAGACCAACCGGCGCCGGGATCTGAAAATCATTCCGATTTAAAGGCTCAACCGCCCCAGTAGCAGTCGCTCCGACGTTCGTCGTCTCCACTACGGGGTAAACCGGTTGAGCCTTTGGCAAAACGGCCGGGGCCAGAGTGTCCAAAGGCTGAATACTAATATTTGGTTGTGGATTTATAGCGTCCATTGGTCTTTCTCCCCTCCTCTTGATGCAAGAGGAGGCCGGGAGGAGTTTAATTCTGTGGTTATCACCTGAATTACACCGTCAATATTATTTAAAACTTCATTATTCCAAAATCTTAAAACTTTAATATGATTCTCGTTTAAAAATTCGGTTCTTAGCTTATCATGACTTTTATCAGCTTCCCGGGAGTGCTGTCCGCCGTCAACTTCTATCGCCAACCTGCAAAACGGACAATAAAGATCTAAAATATAATCCCCGACGCTGTACTGGCGAAAAAATTTTAACCCTAACAGCTTTTTATTCCTTACGCAATTCCAAATTTTTCTTTCCGCTTCTGTTTGGGTTTTTCTTAAGGATTTTCTAAAATTTTTCTTATCAGGATTGTTATAAATGGAATTATATACCATTTAACTCCCCCTAACCCCCTCTTATAATAAGAGGGGGAAAGTTTGGTGCCTTTGGGCTGATATAAGGCTGCTTTATGGTGCCGGTGGTCGGAGTCGAACCGACATGCCGTTAGGCGCGCGCTCTTGCCTGTCCGCCGCAGTCCCGCCGCAAGGCGGGACGAAGGCGGAAGGCGCGTGTGCCCTGTACAAATGGTGCCGGTGGTCGGAGTCGAACCGACATGCCGTTAGGCGCGCGCTCTTGAGGCGCGTGTGTCTGCCATTTCACCACACCGGCACCAACTGTACAGGGTAAATCTGCCATTTCACCACACCGGCATCAGCTGAAAATATTAACCTAAATGTAATTTTACCAAAAGCCAGCACTCACGTAAAGAGTCAGAATGCCAGCCAAAATCCCCACCAGCCAGCCGGCAAAAATGTCGTCAACATGATGATAACCCAAAACCACCCGCGCCATACCGTTAATTATTGTAAATAATATCAAAGCGATCCCAAACGGCGGGAAAAAGTAGCAAAGAACCAAAGTAATAGACGCCCAGCTTACGCCGTGATCGGAAGGAAAAGAGTTTAATTTGATGGTAGGCTCGGAAAGCAACCAAGAATGCACCGGAATAAAATTTAAAACCTGATACGGCCGGGCTTTTTTATAAAATAAATAAATTAAAGGCGACAAAATTAACCTGGCCAAAACAAAAGCCAAAAAAGCCAGAAAAACTTTTTTCCATTCGCCGATAAAAAGTAAATATCCGCCCACGATAAACGACAACAAAACCGAATAAATTCCCCAAAACGCCCAAAACCGCCGGAAAGCCGGACTTTCCTTAATTCGCTTTTGCCAGTTTAAATATTGTAGGTCGGAAATCATAAAGATTGTCATTCCGGAAAATTTATACTGCTGTTAAATTTGTCCGGAATCTATTTTCTAAAGAATGGATCCCGGACATCCCGCCAGGGCGGGATTCCGGGATGACAGACCAAGGATAGATTAACTCCTTAAATATAAAACAACCAAAATCAGCGCCGCCAAAGCCAACCTATACCAAACAAAAATTTTATAATCGTGCTTGGCTAAGTACTGCAGTAAAAATTTAATGGATAAAAACCCCACGATCGCGGAAGTAATAAACCCAACCGCTAATTCAACCAATGTTACGCCTTTGCCAAAATTTTCAAACGCCACCAGCCCGGCGCCAAAAATTATTGGCGCGGACATTAAAAAACTAAACCTGGCCGCGTCTTCTCGCTTAAAGCCCAAAGCCAAACCGGTGGCCATGGTTGCGCCGCTGCGCGACACCCCGGGAATAATTGCCACTGCTTGTCCTAAGCCAATCAGCAAAGCGTCTAATTTAGTTATTCGATCTAAATTTTTTGCTTTTTTGCCCAAATAATCAACCAGCCAAAACACCAAGCCAAAGCTGGCAAGCGTAATTGCGATTAACAGAGGGCTTCTTAAACTGCTTTCCGCTTTGCTTTCTAATAAATAGCCGATTACAGCGCCCGGAATGCTGGCAATAATAATTAGCCAGGAAAGTTTTTGATAAATATTATTTTGCAAATCCCTGGACGCAGGCGAAAGGGAATGGAAAAAACCGCGAATGATGAGCAAAATATCCTGCCAAAAATAAAACAACAGCGCCGCCAGCGTGCCCATATGAAGCGCCAAATCAAACCCCAAGCCCGGATCGTTCCACTTAAACAACCAAGGCGTAATAACAAGATGGGCCGTTGAGGAAATTGGCAAAAATTCCCCCAGACCCTGAACTATGCCTAAAACTAAAGCGTGGAGTATACTCATTATTTTAAATAAAACTCTTTAATAATTTTAAACACCTGATGCTCTTTAGTAACTTGGGTAATGACCAATCTTTGAGCGGCAAATCTTTTCCACCGATACTTATCGACGAGCTTTATAGCCTCAGGCGAATCGGCCGGATTTTTTACGTGACCCAAAGTAATATGCGGATGAAAATATTTTAGCACATTACCCACGCCATAAAGCTTAAAATACTTTTTTTGCAAATTATTTTTGGGTTTTTTGGGAAGCAAAATTATTCCTGTCCGATATGGGCTGATGGATTTTACAATTTTTTGATGAAGATTGAACAATTGTTTGGGCTTTGTAGTGGCAATACAAAAATACATTTTTCCGCTATAAGCTGAAGTAAATTCCAAGGGAATTTTTCGATGTTTGGCCGCCAACCGAGCAACTAATTTAACAATCGCCGGAAGCTTTGCGGACGATGATTTTAAGTGCAAAAGCGAAATATGCGGAAACAATTTTTTGCTGTCAACCGCAAGACTTAAAGGAACTTTTTTGCCAACTTTCAAAACTCTGCGGCCAATAGTAGCGGATAAATTTTTTGGCGGTAAGATGACGACATCTAAATCCATATTATTCTATCCCCGGCACCGGGAATTTTAAGGCAAAGGCTTTTACCTTATCTTTTACAGATGCCAATTTGGTTTCATCCGCGCGATTCATTAAAGCTTCGTCCATTAAATCCGCCACGGTTTGCATATCCGCTTCCTTACAGCCGCGGGTGGTGAGAGCCGGCGTGCCCAAGCGAATGCCGGAAGGGTCAAGGGGCTTTCTTGGGTCGAAGGGAATCATATTTTTGTTAATGGAAATCCCCACTTGCTCCAAGCATTTTTCCGCCTCCTTGCCGGTAATTTGTTTACTGCCGAATAAATCTACAAGCATTAAATGATTGTCCGTACCGCCGGAGATTATTCGGTAGCCTTTTTCCTGCAAAGCGGATGCTAATTTCTGGGCATTCTTAATAACCTGTTTGGAATATTCTTGAAATGAGGGCTTTAACGCTTCGCCATAAGCCACGGCTTTGGCCGCGTTAATATGGTCATGCGGCCCGCCCTGAACCCCGGGGAAAACCGATTTATCTATGACAGACGCGAACTTTTCCTTGCACATAATCATGGCCCCCCGCGGGCCTCTTAAGGTTTTGTGAGTGGTGGTTGATACCACGTCAAAATACGGCACCGGGTTTTCCAACTGCTTGCCGGCAATTAAGCCGGCCGCATGCGCAATATCCGCGAAAGTAAATGCGCCGACTTTGTCCGCAATTTCCTTAAAACGTTTCCAATCCATATTTCGGCTGTACGCGCTAAATCCGGCCAAAATCATTTTTGGTTTTTCACGAAGCGCAATTTCTTCCACTTCATCCATATCTATTATTTCTGTTTCCTTTTTGGCAAAATACGGAATTATAGTGTAAAGCTTGCCGCTAAAATTTAAAGGGTGTCCGTGGGACAAATGCCCGCCCTGGTCAAGCGAAAAACCCAAAACCTTATCGCCGGGATTCAACAAAGCCATATACACGGCCAAGTTCGCCGGGCTTCCGGAAAGCGGCTGAACGTTTACGTGTTCAGCTTCAAACAGCTGTTTAGCGCGCTCAACAGCCAAACTTTCGGCCTGATCAATAATTTCATTGCCGCCATAATACCTCTTTCCCGGATAACCTTCGGAGTATTTGTTTGTCAAAACCGAACCCATGGCTTCCAACACCGCGCGGGAAACATAATTTTCGCTGGCAATAAGTTCTATGCCCTCTTTTTGCCTCTGCTCTTCGCGTTTAATAATTTCATAAACCGCTAAATCTTCTGCTTGAATATTTGGATAATTCATAAAAATAGCTTTTAGGTTTTAGTTATTAGCTTTTAGTAAGAAACCTGGTTGTCATTCCTGCGAAAGCAGGAATCTTTTTAAATTTTCAAAAATCCTTCACTCAACCCATCTACCGGCAGGCAGGTTCAGTATGACATTAAAGATTAAAATAATGGAATTTGATTTGAAAATAATATTTATTCATGGTTATAATCCGCAAAATTTTCTTAATTCCTCAAATTTTTGCAACAAAATTTTATAGTACGACTCCTGGGAAAAATCTGGCTTAAGAACACCATCTCCCGTCTTAACCATATTAATAGTTCTCCCATAAGTATTACCACCTGACAAAGATCTTGCTTTATTGATAGCTTGTGTGATTAAATCATCCAACCCAACTCTGGCAAAATCTATATCAAATTGCTCCTGAACTTCTAAAGGAAAATGCTTAAATAAAAACAAAAAGTCTCTTTCAGTTCTCTCAATAAACAATAACTCTTCGCCTTGCTGTCCAATTTGGTAATTGACTAAAGTTTGCAACTTTTCTGGCGACAAAGCTTCATTCGGATTATATTTTTCCATGTTACTTTCATCCATTGATTTCAAAACTTAATTTCAAAATTTGCTCTGTTATCATCTTCTAAAAGCTATAACCTACAATCTAGTTATATATACATATAAAACAGGCTAAAAACAGCGGCTAATATGAATAATACCATAAAGCTGCCGGTGAGGCTAAAAAGCAGGGCTCCCAAAAGCGCTGCCAGCAATTTGCCAACAGCCAGGCTTTGTTCAAAAAACACGGCATACGGCACAATGTGCGTGGCTTCCGCCCGCAAATAGGTTAGAGTGGAAAGCGGGATAAAAAAAGTTTCCCTGGCGACTTTGGAAAGCGAATCCGCGGAAAAAGTAGTAATAAAATTTGTGGCAAAAATTCTGGCCAGCCAAAAAACCGCGGAAAAAAACGCGCCGATTTTTATTAACACTCTTTTAGTGTAAGTGTCGGTAATTTTTCCTAAAAATAGGGCGATTATCGCGGCCACAAAACTGGCCGTCGCGGCCAGCAGACCAGTGTCTTTGTAATCTTTCACAATAATAAAAATAAAAATCGGCCAAGCGGTTAAAAACAGCAGTTCTTCGCCAAAACCCGCGTAGCCTAAAAATTTTTTGGGGAAATCTTTGTAAAGCTGCCAAGTGTCTCTGTATTTATAGACTTTCGGCACAAAAATTTCCGGAGCCAACAGAACCGGCACGGCGCTAATACAATAAATTATAGCCGCGGCCAAAAATGCCGCCGGCATTCCAAAATATTGGGACAGAATACCGCCGAGTAGCGGCCCGCCGATTTGCGCCAAGCTGATAATCGCGTAAGCCGCTCCAAATTCGCGCCCCACCTGTTCGGTTTGCGCGTAGCGGGCAATTACCGAATGAAATCCGGGCCAATAAAAAGATTTTTGCAAAGCAAACACCGGCGCGGCCAAAAATGCCGCGTTGCCGTGGCCAATAGAAGCTAAAAGCGCCAGCCAATAAAAAATTTGAAACGGCACGGAAATCGCAATGCAGTGCCTATAGCCGTAAATGCTGGCAAACTTCCCGCCCAAAGGGATTAAGACAATATAAAAACCGTACACCAGCGCCATAAACAGCAAAACTTTGGGCACGGAAAAATGCAAAACATTATACAAAAAAATCGGCTCAAAAATCGTAATAACCGCGAGAGCGAAATTGGAAATGGCCGAAGAAGCGTAAAGCTCCCCCATTTCCTTGCGGACGTCTTTGTGAAAATAATGCGGAAGGTGAAAATTTAGAAGCACGGAAAAATTTAAGATTTAAGATTTAGAATATAAGATATTCGAGCTGTAGACACCGGCCCGGATCGCAGAACTTCTACTTGATTACCATCAATTTTCACCACCGTGGACGGTTTGCGCTTGGACAATTTCCCAACGTTGATAATAATGTCGGGCTTTAGTTTTTGATTTTGAAACTGCGCAATAATATCTTTTGCTGAATAACAATCCGGCCGGCCGGCCAGGTTTGCAGATGTCGCTGTAATTGGCTTTTTTAGATATTTTGCCAGATCAAGGGCGATTTTATTCTTCGGCATTCTTAAACCAATCCAGCCTGTTTTTCCTGTTAAAATCTTTGCCCCCTCTCCCTTAATCCCTCTCCATCGAGGGAGAGGGGCAGGGGTGAGGGGGAGTACAAAAGTGATCATCCCCGGCCAAAATCTTTTTGCCAACCTGTCCGCCGCATTATTCCATCGTACTATTTTTTTTGCGTGCGCCGCCGAAGGCACTACCACCGAACTTGGCTTATTAAACCCCCGTCCTTTTACTTTGTATAACCTTTTAATCGATTTAATATTCGTCGCGTCCGCCGCCAACCCATAGCTGGTATCTGTCGGATAGGCCACAACCTTACCTTGTTTTAATGCCACCAAACAAGCATGGATAATTTTTTTGTGATGTTGCTTTTTGTAATCGATAATAATCATAATTATCCGGAACTACGGGATGATCGCGAATCTACGGAAAACTGCGGAACTTAGTTAATTCTTAGAATTCTATGCGGCTTAACGTACAATTCTCTAAAATTATAAATTACCCCTAATTCCCAATTTAGTGCCTGCAAATACCTTTGCACCTGATAATAATCTTCTTTGGTTATAAAAGGCTTGGCCTTCATTTCTAAAGCGATTTTATCAGCTACAACAAAATCCAAACGATTACCCGTACCACCAATGGTTTGTTCTCTAACAGCTAAAATTCCCTTTTCTTTTAGCTTAGCCCAATATAAATCGCAATATTGCTTTTCTCTGCCATACCTACCAATCTCTTTTCTAACTTCTATAGCAATACCATTAAGCCTAAAAGTTAAGTCTTCATATAGCAATTTTGTATTTTTGGTTTCCATTTCCGTAGTTTTCCGCAGTTCCGGATTACTCTTTCCGGATTATATTACAAGATTTATCAATCTGTCCTTCACAAAAATCACTCGCTTAACGCTTTCCCCCACCAAAGCTTGTTTTACCGCCGGCAACTGCATAACCAGTTCTTTTACCGCCGTTTCCTCGCTTCCGCTTGGCGCTGTAATTTTACCTTTTACCCGGCCGTTAATCTGTAAAACAATTTCCACTGTCTTATCAATTATCATAACCGGATCAAACGAAGGCCAACTCGCTGTTTGCAAAGTTGTCTGACTCTTTGACTTTCCGATTCTCTGATATAATTCCTCCGAAATATGCGGCGCAAACGGATACAGTAAAACTAAAAACTTTTTTACCGACTCTAGGGTAATAAATTCATCTTTCACTTCGTTATGGAATTCCATAAACGCGGAAATGCAGGTATTAAACCTAAACGCCTCTATGTCTTCGGTAATTTTCTTGATCAAACGATTCAAACTTCTTTCGACTTTCTCTGTATCTTTTACTTCCGACTCACCGACTTCCGACCTTCCGACCTTCCGACCCGCCGATTTCTGATGCGGCGCCTCTGCAATTTCGTTCACCCAGCCCCAAACCCTGTCTAAAAATCTGCGCACTCCCACCACGCCCTTATTATTCCACGAAACCATGGCCTCATGCGGACCTAAAAACAATTCATACATCCTTAAAGTATCCGAGCCATAAGTTTTTACAATATCGTCCGGATTTACCACATTACCCCGGCTCTTGGACATTTTTTCGCCATCTGGCCCCAAAACAATTCCGTGCGGATGGCGTTTGGCATAAGGTTCGCTCTGGGATACCAAACCTTGGTCATACAAAAACAAATTCCAAAAACGCGAGTATAGCAAATGCAAAGTGGTGTGTTCCATACCGCCAAAATAAACATCAACCGGCGTCCAATACTTCTGTTTTTTCAACGACGCAAATTCTTTGGCGTTTTTGGAATCCGCGTATCTTAACCAATACCAGGAACTTCCCGCCCATTGCGGCATGGTGTTGGTTTCGCGCCAGGCCAATTTTTTGCATTTTGGACATTTAGTTTTTACCCATTTTTCAATATCTGCCAAAGGCGACTCGCCGGTGCCGGTGGGTTCGTATTTTTTTACGTTAGGTAATTTAACAGGCAAATCTTTTTCCGGCACCGGCACAGTACCGCAATCTTCACAGTGAATAAGGGGGATTGGCTCGCCCCAATAGCGCTGGCGGGAAAATACCCAGTCACGGAGCTTGTAATTTATAACTCTTTTTCCATAACCCTTTTCTACCATATAATCCATAATCTTTTCCGTCGCCGCGTGAATATCCATTCCATTCAAAAAATCGGAATTAACCATAATGCCTTCGTCTTCCTGAACTTGATCTAGCGATGTTATGTCGCCTGCATCATTGGCGTTTTTTTGCACCACTCTTTTAACTTCCAATTTGAAAACCTGGGCAAATTCAAAATCGCGCTTGTCGTGCCCGGGCACGCCAACTACCGCCCCTGTCCCCACGTTGCCTAAAACGTAATCCGCCACATAAAGCGGCATTTTAAAATTATTTAAAGTATTTATACAATACAAACCCGTAAAGACCCCTGTCTTTTTTCTATTTTCAGCCGTTCTATCCATATCGGCTGCCTCCACTGCCTGCTTTTGATACTGTTCAATTTCCTTCCAAATTTTTTCTTCAATGCCTAAAATATTCCTGTCTTTTAAAAGCGGATGTTCCGGCCCCAGCACTACAAAAGTCGCTCCAAAGTTGGTGTCAGGACGGGTGGTAAAGCAAGTAATTTGTGGTAACAAAATATTTAAAATTAAAGGTTCTTCCTCATTGGTAAAATGCGGCTTCAAGCCATTCTGCTCAATAAGGGCGCCATTTAATTTTTGACTTAAAATTTTTCCCTGTTCAATAGGAATAGCAAAGTCAGTTGGATCACTAAGCACGGTGATTGATTTGGCTTTATTTTTTATAGTTTCAAAATCAAACTTCCAATTAAACTTGGCGTGATAATTTCTGGGTCGATCTTTAAATCGTGGCTCAGTAAAACCACCGGCTAAAACTAATCCTGCTATTTTAATAGGTAGTTTTTCCAAAACTTTCATTGCCACCACTGCGCCCAAACTGTGTCCAAAAAGAATAGTGTTTTCATCAAACTGACAATTTTGCAATACAAAACTAACCTGTTCTTCCTCCGTAGGCTCGCTTGCGTTAGGCAGCTGCGGAGCTTGATATTTAACACCTTGCTTATTTAGTTCCTTTTTAAGCGAAGGAAAGAATATTCCATCCGGGGTGCCCTTAAACCCATGCAATAATACATAATTATTTTTTAAGTCAAAATTATAGGTGATATTTATCCCTGTCTTTTTTCCAATCCAATTCTCCTGCTGGAGTTTTACCGCCTCCGGCCACTCGGGCAGATTTTTTAAACCTTCCAATAATTTTTCCGCGTACGCGGTAATTTTTAAATACCACTGCCTAAGTTCTTTCTTTTCAACAGTTGTTCCGCAGCGTTCGCACTTGCCGTCTATAACTTCTTCGTTGGCAAGACCGGTTTTGTCCTTGGGGCACCAATTAATTACGCCTGTAGACTCGTAAGCCAAACCCTTTTTAAAAAATTGCAAAAACAGCCATTGCGTCCATTTGTAGTAGCTTGGATCGGTCGTGTTTACCTCTCTGCTAAAATCAAAACTCAACCCCCAACTAAGCATCTGTTTTTTGGCGTTTTTAATGTTGGTTTCCGTGGTTTTGGATGGATGCACACCCATTTTTATGGCATAGTTTTCCGCTGGCAAACCAAAAGCATCCCAGCCAATTGGAAAAAGCGTTTCAAAACCTTTCATCCGGTGATAACGGCTATAAACATCACCGGCGACATAAGGCCTTAAATGTCCCATGTGCAAACCCGCGCCGGAAGGATACGGAAATTCCACCAGCACGTATTTTTTTAGCTTTCTGGAAAAATCTTTGGCAAAAAAAGTTTTTTTTGTCAGCCAAAATTTTTGCCACTTAGCTTCTATTTTTTTATGATTGTATTTATTCATATTAGGCCTGTTCACCCTCCGAAGCTTTAGCGAAGGAGGGTCACTTTTTTTCTATTTGCTGATGATTATACTTTTACATAATAGCCGTTCTTTATTCCCTCTCCCTCTAGGGAGAAGGTAAATTAAACAATTTTTTTGCATTATTGGTGGTCAGTTCCGCAATTTCTCCGGCTGATAATCCTTTAATTTCCGCTACCTTCTCCGCAACAAATTTCACATAGGCAGGCTCGTTTCTTTTTCCGCGCATAGGCACTGGCGACAAATAAGGGCTATCTGTTTCTAAAAGTATTCTATCAAGCGGCGTAAGTTTAACCAACTTTTCCATATTACCAGTCTTGTCAAAGGTAATTATTCCATTAAAACTAACATACGCGCCGCGGTCTAAAAATTTTTGCAAAGCTTCTGGACTGCCGGTAAAACTGTGGACTTCAAACTTTAGCGGTTTGTCATCCCGACCGACTGAACCTGCCTGCCGGCAGGCAGGTGCGTCTGAGGGTGAGTGGAGGGATCCCTTAACTTTTGATAAATCCCTAACTTTAAGGGATTCCTCGTTCGGATGCACTCTCTCGGAATGACGCCAAGGGGAAGCTTCTTCATCCAAAATTTTTATTAAATCATCAAACAATTCCTCGTTGCCTTTTTCCGGCCGGCTGTGGATTACTAAAACTTTATTTACTTCCTTGGCTAATTTAACCTGGAGTCTAAAAACTTCTTTTTGCTTTTCTTTAATTGTCCGATGAAGTTCCTTGTCTTCCGGCAGACGATAATAGTCCAGCCCACACTCTCCAATCGCGACTACCTTTTCGTTTAATGCCAATTTTTTATACTCTTCGTAATTAAAATTTTCTTCTCTGCTTTTAAAATGCGTTTCTTCCTCGTCCACATATTGCGAGTGAGTGTGTTCGGGATGCAGCCCCACGGCTGCATAAACGCCGGTCTCAAACTGTTCTGCCAATTCCACAGCCTGCCGGCTGGTATCTATTTGCGAGCCGATGTTGATTACAAAAACTCCCGCATCCAAAGCCCTAGCTAGAGTTTCTTTAGCGTCGTCCTTAAAGGAGCGAAAATTAACATGCGCGTGGGTGTCAATTAGCATCTTTAGCGGGTTTTTTAATTAAATCGAAAATAATTATTTTATTATATTTGGTATCATAAGCCATATTATGCGTATCCACATCATAAAAATGAGGCCTTAATATTCTGACTATTTCGTCTTTTTTTTGTATTAAATATTCATATTCAGCCTGCTTATCTGGCAATAATCTTATCCTGCCCATATAATCCTCCAAGTTTTCCCGCAAACCGTCGTCCCATCTGGAAACTAAAAATGTTTCGTAATTATCCTCAAAACCCACATGATATTCCAATACGCTAACGCCAGAAATTCCTTCCAAAAGTTTTCCAGCTTCGGACATTGCGGTTATTTCCCCTGCCCCACCTCCAAAATCCTGAAGTTCTTTGGTCGGCGTCCTTTTTACAAAATAAATGTTGTCTTCCAGCTGCATTCTGTAATAATATCTTGATCTTCCGCTTGAACCGATCTTCCGGCCCACCATTTCCATCTTCATACCATTTTTTTCTTGTTCTCCGGATAATTTCGCTGCCCTGTCAATCAATTCCACAAAAATTCCGCGGTTGGGCCGGGTGAGCAAATGGCCGATTTCGGCATTTCTAACCAATTTCTTACCGCGCCCAAATTCAACTTCAACATATTTTCCTCCGTCAAATTCTCTTCTTTTCGGAAAACTCATATAATTCTAGGAAATAATCTTGGAATATTTTCTTCTTTTAAATTTTTTAGGGCTTCTAATATTTTTTCAGCGGTTTTTGGCAAAAATGGCTGCAAACTAACGGCAATATTTTGCAATTCTGAAAGCAAGTACTCAATATCTTTTTTTGCCGCCTCTGCATCTGTTTTAATTTTCTTAAACGGTTCTTCTTTTTGAATAAACTGATCACAGGCTTGAATTTTCGCCCAAATTTCATCCATTGCTTTGGCGAGTTCGTAGGAATCCAAGAGCTGGTTTGTATTACTTGCATTCGACCCCTCCCTGCCCTCCCCTCGCCAGGGGAGGAGGGATGAGGAGTGAGCCATTTTCAAAATCCTACTAGTTAAATTCCCAATCCCATTAGCCAGCCCCGCGTTATAAGTTTCCACCAGACGCTCCCAAGTGTAATCGCCGTCTTCAAAAGTCGGAATTTCACGCAATAAATAATAACGCAAAGCGTCAGTTGCCTGCTCATTAGTTAGGCCTTTGGATTTCAGCTGATTGATTATTTGATAAGGATCCGCCACATTGCCCAAAGACTTGGACATTTTTTGGTTGCCGGAAGTAATGAAGCCGTGAATAATAATCTGCCTGGAGTTAGGCAGCCCGGCGGACATTAACATGGCCTGCCACATGGCGGATTGCTGGCGCAAATTGTCTTTGCCGGCGATTTGAATGGCATTGGGCTTTTCTTTAGTGCCCCAATAGTCATGAAACTTGAAACTTGAAACTTGAAACTTTTTTTCATGCTTCATGTTTCCTGCTTCATGCTTCATGCTAGTCCCCCACCCCAACGTTGAAACATAATTAATAAGCGCGTCAAACCACACATACATTACATGGTCTTCATCGCCGGGCACCGGCACTCCCCAGGGCATTTTTTCTTTTAATCGCGATATGGAAAAATCCTGCAGGCCATTTTTTACAAACTGCTTAATTTCGTTAAAGCGGAAATCCGGCACCACAAAATCCGGATGCTTTTCGTAAAAATCCAAAAGCGGCTTTTGGTAATTGGAAAACCGAAAAAAATAATTTTCTTCCTCAATTAATTCAATTTCCAAATTGGGATGGATTGGGCAGTGGCCGCTGTCATCCAAATCGCTTTCCGTTTTTTCCAGTTCGCATCCCACGCAATATTTAACTTTGTAAATCTTCTTGTAAATATCGCCGCGGCCTTCGCACCTATCCCAAAACTCCTGGCAAGCGGCAATGTGATGCTGGTCGGTTGTGCGAATAAAATGAATATCCGGCAATATGCCCAAAGCCGGCGCTAATTGTTTAAATTTTTCCGCGTACTCGTCACAATAACCTTGAATATCTTTTCCGGCTTCTTCGGCCTTTTGATAAACTTTCTGGCCGTGTTCGTCTGTACCGGTATTAAAAAATACTTCCTGCTTAAGCAGTTTATGGTACCTGACAATCGCGTCTGACTGCACCAATTCCAAAGCAAACCCCAAATGCGGGTCGGAATTTACATATGGCAGGGTGGTGGTTAAATAGAAATTATTCTCGGCCATAAAATTGGCGCCACTCCGAGTCCCGCAACAAGCGGGACGAGGAATCTCTTAACACCCGACAATTATCAAATGATAAGGGATCCCTCGGCTCGTCCCGCCTGCGGCGGGACTCGCTCGGGATGACAAAATAAAAAGGCTTTAAAAGCCTCTTTATTATAGCGTTTCTTTAGATTTTAAACAACATTAGGCATTTTTATTAGACCAAAACTCGTTAACCACCACGGTGATTGCGCTTACCAGCGGCACGGCAATTAATAAACCAATTACCCCGGCCAATTTAAAACCCACTAAAATTGCCAACAGCACGGCTAAAGGAGAAGTTCCCACGGTTTTTTGCATCACTTTTGGCACCAGCACATAGCCCTCGGTTTTTTGGATTATCAAATAAAGCAATCCGACCACCAAAGCCAAGGGCGGATTTTGGGTGAAAGCTATAAACATTGCCGGAATGGCGGATAAAAACGGACCGATATACGGCACAATTTCCAGCATGCCCGCGACCATGGCCAAAAACAAAGCGTACTTCACGCCCAAAATCATTAAGCCAACCCAGGTAATTATAAAAATGGAAAGGCTTAAAATAATCTGGCCCAAAACCCACAAGCCCATTTTCCTCTGAATCTTTTCTATTAAAGAAAGAGTAAATTCGTGATGGTGCTCGGGAATTAAGGTTGCCACAAACTGCTTCATGCCTTTTTCTTCCGCTACCAAATAAAAAGAAATTACTAGCACGCTGATAAACGAGACTACTCCGTTAAACACCCCAAAAGTTTGGCTAACTACTCCGTCTTGAGAGCCAAAACCGGATAGCGCTTTTTGGGCCAGATTGGAAAAATCCACATCGCCCAAACCCAAAGAGGTAAGCTTGGCTTGCAAAGCAACTAAATTCTGGGGCAAGGTGCTTTGGATAATTTTAAACTCGCTTACTATTGGCGGCACAATTAAATAAATCACCAAACCAATTAAACCAAATACCGCAAGGTAAGTTACCAAAATACTTACCGCGCGCGGAACTTTTTTTTCGTTAAAATAATCCACCATCGGCTCCATGGCCGAAGCAAAAATTAAAGCCAACAGCAAAATTAAAATAATGTCGCGCGTAAGCCACAAAAAGCCTAAAATCAGCCCGGCCAACACAACTTTCAAAATAATCTTGGTTGAATTTTCCAGTTCGCTAAATCGCATATATTTTTATTACAAAAACAAAATAATCCATCCGCGTCAGGCGGATGGATTTGATTGAACTTTTTCTTCCAAGCTCTTTTTTGCCGCAATAATTTTCTCATCAATTAACTTTAAACCTTCCATGCAGTAAGCCTGAATTTGTTCCCGCAAAAAATCCGTCAGCCCTTCGGCTTCCAAATCTCTAATCAAAATATCTTTTATAGTCTGGTCCAGCGGAGATTGCCGGATTAAATGTATAATGTTTTGAATTTTATTTTCCATATTTTTTATTGTCCAACCGCTTTTTGTAAAGCAAGCAGGCCCTTTTGATATTCCTGTAATTCTTTCAAAGACGCCCCCTTTAAAACCATTTCATTTAAATGGTGCTGGCCTTCTACTATTAAGGCTAGTTTGGGGTCTATTAAAGACCTCTTCTCCCCTCCGGCTACCGAATTTTCTGGCATACGTTGCCCTTTCATTTTTTATTTCTTGAGGTTATTCCTCAAAGATTTTAAAAGCTTAATATCTGTTTTTACTTTATCATGTTCTGTTTCTAAGATCAAATAAAAAGACCCGGACTCTGCATACTGCTTACTGTATACTGTATTTAAATACTCCAAAAATGCCTTAAATCCGGCCTGGCCGATTTTCCCTTCGCCAATATGCTCGTGGCGGTCTTTTCGGCCACCCAGGTCTATTTTGGAATCATTGATGTGCGACATTTTTAGCCACTTGAGGCCAATGGCTTTATCAAATTGTTTAAAAGTT
Organism: bacterium; assembly: GCA_021791515.1. Taxonomy (GTDB): domain Bacteria; phylum Patescibacteriota; class Doudnabacteria; order UBA920; family UBA920; genus PALSA-1336. The sequence goes on from JAJYWK010000012.1 coordinate 57,859, forward strand.
TTAGCGACTGATGATGCGTCGCGCAAATCGTAGCCAGAAGCAAACGCGTGCTGGGTATCAAAGCACACGCCGCCAAAAGTTTTAAACTTCATCAAAGGCTCCATAAGTTCGGCCAACTGTTCAAAATTGCCCCCAATAGTTTCGCCGGAACCAGCGGCAATTTCAAGCAAAAACGCCGTGTCGCCTTTGTATTTTTTTAACACTTCACTCAAACCCGCTTTGGCCTGCTTCATCCCTTTTTTTGCCCCCAAATCTTTAAAACTGCCCAGGTGCGTCATCACGTATTTCGCGCCCAGCAAATTAGCGCGTTTGAGATCTTCCCCCACTACCGATATAGATCCGTGGTAAATCCTTGGAGTGGCGGAACCAAAATTTACAAAGTACGGACAGTGCACCACAAACAGAGGTGTCCCCTCTGCTGCAGAGGGGACACCTCTGTCAAAACACCTCTCCATCTCTTCTTTGAATTTGCTGATAATTTCCGGTGTTAGCTCCGGAGCATTCCCTCCCATCGGCGGACGCGTAAAAATTTGAAAAGTCTCACAGCCTAAATCCGCCGCATTTTTAGGCGCGTTCCATACTCCTCCGGCAATACTTACATGGCAGCCGATTTTATACATAACGTCTGTCATTCCGGCCTAAGGGCCAAGAATCTATTTTCTGGATCCCGGATCAAGTCCGGGATGACAAAATCAATTTTGTAAAAACTTTTTCGTTTTTATATGGACCGATTATTGCCAAAGTCATTCGTTTGCTATTAAACAAATCATTGGCGACTTTTTGAATATCGGCCGACGTTACCGCGTCAATTTTTTTAAACGCCTCTTCCGGCGTTTCCACCGGCCTGCAAAAAGCCACTCTGTCGAGCATCCAATCCAAACGTATTTGATTGTCTTCCAAAGCCAAAATCGTTTTGCCTTTAATGTACTCTTTGGTTTTTTTGAGTTCGGTTGGGCTAACTTGATGGGTCTTAATTTTACGCAATTCATCTAAAATGACTTTTAGCGCTTCTTCGATTTTAGGAATTTGCACGCCCGCGCCAATATTAAACACGCCGGTGTCCTGATAATTCGAACCGCTGGCTCTTACATAATAAGCCAAGCCCCTGCGCTCCCTAACTTCCATAAACAAGCGGCTGGACATTCCCCCGCCCAGGATTGCGGATAAAACCGATTGTGCCTTGTTGCGCTTGTCATTATACGCAAACCCTTTAAAACCTAAAGACAGATGCGCTTGCTCTGTGGCTTTAAATTCAACTTTTAATCTGGGCTGTGTTTGCTTATCTGCGGCGCGATTCCAACCGTGAAAACTTTTCTTGGGATATTTTACCCAATACTTGTTTATTAAACCAGATAATTTTTTCTTATTGTATTTTCCCGAAACGCCCAAAATCATGTTTGGCATTTGGTAGTGCCGGGAAATATAATCTTGAAACATCTGGCGATTAAACTTCGATACGGTTTCCTTAGTACCGGCAATGTCGCGGCCAAGCGCGTCTTTCGGCCACATGGTTCGCTCCAGCACATTCTCTATTTCGTACATGGGCGTGTCTTTATACATATTTATTTCTTCCACAATTACGCCTTTTTCCCGCTCCAACTCCGCGCTATCCAGTAGCGGATTTTGAATCATGTCCGTAAGCACTTCAAAAATTAATTCAAGATGCTTGCTGGCTGCCTTAATGTAAAACTGCGTGTGCTCTTTACCAGTGTTGGCGTTCATTTCCCCGCCAATACTGTCAATAAGCGATGATATAGCAAGAGCCGATGGATATTTTTTTGTGCCTTTAAAAAGAAAATGCTCCAAAAAATGCGAAATGCCGTTTTCCTTTGGAGTTTCTGAACGCGAGCCGGTCTTCACAAAAAAATCTACCACCACGCTTTCCGCGTCATGGGATGGAACTTCTAAAATTATCAAACCGTTTTTTAAAATTTTCTTTGTAAATTTCATGTTCTTTTTCTATAAATAGAATCTTTTAATTTTGACAAGTTATCCCGTAAATGATTAACCTTTAAATTGCTCGGAATGTAATCCGGATTTTGATCCATTTTTGCTATTTCTAAACACACCGAAGGAAACGTCTGAAGATAAATTTGCCTCTCACTCTCTTCTAACAAGGGCTGATCAATGCCCTGTAAATTTTCAAATAAAAACTTAAGGTCTTCCCTTGCCCATTGCCTTTGCTTTTCAAAACCACTTTCTGGGGATGTCATATACTCATAAAATATTTTCTTCTAACTTTGTAGAGGCCTCGATAAATTTTTTACATTCGCCTTTATCCAAGTATACTAAATCCTCAATCCTTATGCCACCAAGCTTAGGAATGTACACCCCGGGCTCAATGGAAAACACCATGCCGTTTTGCAATATATCTTTTGACCCAGGCGACAAATTCGGCAGTTCGTGGATTTCCAACCCCGTGCCGTGGCCCAAGGAATGGATGAAATATTTGTCCAAGTGTTTTTCCGCCAGAACATCAACCGCGCGCTGATACAAATCGTTGCCAGTTACAATACTGTCATTGCGAGGAGCCCCGCCTCTGGCGGGGCGACGAAGTAATCCCTTACCTGATATGAGATTGCTTCGCTCGGATGCACTCGCTCGCAATGGCATACACGAATTATACGCCTTCTCCACCTGATTATACGCTTCTTCCAAACGCGGCGAAACTTTTTTTAAAAACACCGTCCGTGTAAAATCACTGCAGTAATTTTTGTACTTAAAACCAAAATCGATGATAATTGATTCGCCGGGCTTTAATTTTTTGTTAGATGGCACATGATGCGGTACGGCCGCGTTGGCGCCGCAGGCCACAATGGGCGGAAAACTCACGTCCTCCGCGCCCAATTTTAGGCCGGCTGATTTAATAAAATTAGCCAGCCTGAATTCCGTCATCCCCGGTTTTTTTATTTCCCGCCTGACCTGATCAAATACTTTACCAACAATGTTCATTGATTTGCCAACCAACCTTATTTCCCCAGGCTCTTTTATTTGCCGCTGGTAATCCACCGGACTTTTAACGTGGTTAATTTTTACCTTATACCTTATGCCTTTTACCTTTTTCCTGATGTAATTATATTCTCTAAAACTAAACTCATCCTCCAACTCCAATTTTTCAGCCCTGCCCAAATATAGTCCGATATTTTTTAGCCTGTCTGACTTGATGCCTTCCACGTGCTCTAACCCATCCCCAAAAAATACTGTCTTAGCCCTCAGCCCTTCTCGCTTAGCGCTAGGTATAACCAGCAAATACCCATGCATAAAAGAACGACCTGTCAAATACAACAGGTTTTCTTTTTTCTTTATTAAAACTGGATTTCTTAAATCCGCCTGAAGTTTTTTTAT
>JAJYWK010000001.1 GCA_021791515.1 bacterium
AAAAAATTGCTGTCTGTTCATAATGGATTAAGCCGCCGAAATCGTTACCTATTTATCTCTGAAATTCTATCCCAGTAGCATTACGTATGTTCCATTAAGCCTAATTTTAAGGATTTTAACTGATTTTATTATACAATAAAAAAATCAGTTTATAAACTTAAAGTTATCCACAGGATTTAGGTTATGGGGCCGTGGCAAGGATGGTTACAGTTGAACCAAACTGGTTGTAATAGCCGGTGCTCGTGGGCATAGTGAGCCGGAAATAAACATCCCGCGTTTGTCCCTGGGCAACGCCCGTGTCAAAAGTATAGTAAGAATCAGCCGCGGCAAAAGTGGTCCAGTTGGTGCCGTCTTTGGAAAATTCCCATTTTACCTGGTTGGCGCCGTTGGCCGCTCCCAGCGTCCAGGTATTTCCTCCGTCGGAAAAAACCGTACTCTTAATGTCCAGATTAACGGGGCCGCCGTTTACGTTTACAGTTTGTATTTGGGAAATGGAAGTGGTGGTGGACGCCCCATTGGCCACAAAACCAAAAGCTATTGAACCTCCGGTGGTAAGTGAAATAGAAGCAATGGACTTATAACCCCTGTCCGCCGAGGAAGTTCCTTGGGCTGCGCCGGTGGCGTTTAAAACCGCTTTGTAATATCTGCCGCTGCCGTCGGTTGGGGCGCCGGTATCGTTGTAGCTGGCGGTAGTTGCTCCCGCTATATTGGAATAGCTGGCATCGCTATCCGCGGCGGATCTCTGCCATTGGTAAGTTAGCGAACCAACTCCAATATATCCCCTGTCGTGGTTGGTGTCGGCCGAGGACGCGCCGGTGGCGCTTACTGTGGCGTAAAAATACCGGCCGGCGCCGTTGTTGGCGCTTTGCCCGCTTATGGATAAGGCGACATGGGCCGTGGTCGCGCCGTCGCCGGCGCTGGCCGTGCCGGCGGTTATAGTCGGCGCAGGCGCGGTCGTGTCATCGTAAGGCGCGGTGGTCGCCCCGGATAACGCGGCATAACCTGAATCCGCGTCTCCGGAACTTCTGTACCATTGGTAGGTTAATGACCCTGGAGCCCGATACCCGGTGTCCGTGGCGCTATCCGCGCTGTTGCCTGTGGCATTGGAAGCCACAACCTTATAAGTATAGGATGTGCCATTGTTGGCCGATGCGCCGCTAATGCTTAAGGTTACCTTGTCGGTGGCCGTTCCGTCGCTGGAGCTGGCCGTTCCAGGAGTAACTGTCGGCGCCGCCGCTCCCGTATCATTAAACGTAGCCACGTCCCCGGCGGCTCCCAAGTCGGTTGTGTCCCGCCAGACGTGGTAATTAGTGGCTCCGGTGGATTGCGTCCAGGTTATCGTAACCTTGTCGGTGTAGGTTCCGTCCGTGGCCGCCACGGTAGTCGGCGCGGCCGGCTTGGTAAGGAAGTTTACTTCGGATCCGTAACCCGTGCCCGCGGAATTTGTGGCAAAGGCCCTGGCGTAAATGGTTGTGCCCGCAGGCAGGCTGGACAGGGCTTTGGTAAAAGAGACCGCCCCGAAATCGCCGGTGTCTGACGCGCTGTTAGCGTAGGGGGCTCCGGAGTTCGTGTCCCATTCACAGCCCCTGGCGGTGGCGTTCGCCCCGCCGGTCGCGGTAATGGTACCGTTGCAGGTGGCCGTGGTATCCTCCACGGTGGAAGCGGCCTGGGTGGTAACGGTGGGGGCGCTTACTGCAGGAGGAGGAGTATATGTTATTTCAATGGTCACATAATCAACATCTACATCAGCATTGTTAGCTGTAGCAAGTATACCAATTGCCACACCGAAGTTTGCATTTTTTACCCATGCAGTTGTTAGTGAATTTCCCCAAGTGTCTGAAGAACTTCCTTTAGTTATAACTGTTGAATCGGTTGTGGTTAATGCTACGGGTGTGGCACAGTTATTCGTGCCAACTTTTGCTTTTGAGGTATCGAGCAATTGACACAAATCTACTGAACCCGAACCCTGTCCAGATCTGTACCATGAATTCATACGAATCGTTACGCCATCAATAGTAGAATTATCCGGGATAGAACTAAAATCAAAACCTGTCGCTTTTAAGACATAGGTTTGGTCATTGGCATCATAACTGGCTGCAGTTACATGGGCTGTAGCGGTGTTATCAGAATAAATATTAGTCGGAGTAGTCCATGTATTATCAAGCCAGGGAGATTCGGCGATTGTTTCTCCGAGCGTCGGATATACTTGACCGGTTGTACTTGCCATTACTTTTTCAATTTTCGGCGGAAATTCCGGATTCTGCCACACCTGCGGCCAGCCGGAAAATATCCAGGCAAAAACAATAACAAATACCGCGGAAATTTTTAGCGTCCGCCTGACCTTTTCTTGAAGAGTTTGTTTATTCCCCATGTTTGTTTTAATTCTTATTTTTATAACAACACCGCGTGAATCGGCATTATATCTATAATATGTGATTATTTACATGCTATTATTTTAACACTTCCGCTGAAAAATGTTCAAGCTTATCCGCCAAACCGTAAAAAACGGCGGCTCGCTGTTTAGGGGCGAAAACAGCGTTGTCGGGCAATTGGCCAGACGACCCGCCAGCTATTAAATATAGCTGTAGAGCTTATTTGACCAAGAACAAAAAAAGGTGGCTGAAAAGGATGTCAGGTATTTTTTTGTTGGCTCGGGAGGTGGCCCTGTCATACGACAGGGTAAAGATTCGGTCAACATCTCATCAAACCCAAGACAATTGAAAAAAGCACCACGCAATGGTGATACTTTTTTCAATGGCTCGGGAGCTGGGATTCGAACCCAGGACCCATCGGTTAACAGCCGATTGCTCTACCGCTGAGCTACTCCCGAATGCATATTCACTTTTCCATTCAATATTATTCGAAATATGGCCTTAATATTTTATTAGCTACCCCGCCTGCCAACGGCTGAGCCGTAGGCGATGGCGGGCAGGTCCCGAACGATATTAAATTCTTTGGTTTAAAAAATTCCTTCCAAAACCTGTTTTAAAGTATTTTTCTCTTTTTACTGCCCTCTCTTTACTCAAACAGGCTTCGTAATAAACCAACTTTAAAGGTCTTCTGTTTTTTGTGGATTCTACTAAACCTTTATTATGATTTACTACTCTCCTCTTTAAGTCCGGTGCCCATCCGATATACAAGTTGCTATCTATTAAGCTTTTTAAAACATAAGTGTAATACATCTGATGTTTTATTAGCTACCCCGCCTGCCAACGGCTGAGCCGTAGGCGATGGCGGGCAGGTCCCGAACGCTCACTAACTTTTGATATTTTAGCAAAATCTCTGTATTTTGACAATGCCTATTTTATTCGCATTAGCGACAAGTACTAACCAAGATTTTGTTTGACTTTATTATTATCAAGGTTTATCATAATAGTATGATTTATTATAAATTACCTTACAATACCAGCTCCTCTTCTAGCTCCGGCGTCGTTATTTCACCGAGGCGATTTTTGATTTAAATTGTTCTAAAATTTTCAAAGATTGTCCCGGCGAGATAGCGCCGGGATTTTTTATTTTGGCATTGTCTCAAATTTCCGCTAGGAGGCCGCATGTTGTCAAGTTTTCAGGAGGAAATTGGCCACTTTGAACTATACAGGTGGCTGGATACAGTTTACAACGTTAAGGGAAGAAGGCGGCGCCAATGCGTACCGCATTCAATTCTGCAGCTGCCCTGCGGCTGCTGTAGGCAAGCCCTGAAACCTATTGGTAAATCGGGCAAAAATCAGGTGAGCGAAGTGTTTGTTTTGCTGCAGCTGCGGCGGCGGCAGAATATTTGGAAACACGTTAACTGCCCGGTTAGCCCGGACGTGGTGATTGTTCCGCCTTTGGGCGGGTAGGCAAAGGCCGCGCATCTGGATAGATGCGCGGCCAGCTTTCATCTATATTTTTTGTTATAATAATAGTAAGGTAAATATAGGTATGGAAATAGGTATATAATTCAATTTTCAATTTTTTACCATATAAAAATCATCTTCGTATAAAAAAGCCGAACCCTCAAGTGGGTCCGGCCGCTCATCATCCACGCTGGTTGAGCCTCAGCTTACTTGTTGATATTGCCGCCGACAAGTGCGGGTTATAGGTTACTCCTCTCCCCATCCCAGGTCCAGTTCCCGTCTCGTGGGCCTGTTACCTTGAGAGGGGTTTTTCTTAAAGAACCTTGAGCCACTGTGGCTCCTGGGTTTTTTGACCAAACTCCAGTCAAGGGAAACCTGGTGGACGCCCCTGTTTTTCAAATCTTTTCCAACCTCGCGAAGCAACTGGTCAATTCTGTGGGCGTTGCCGCGAACGGGTTCTCGGCTCCAAGTGTGGCCGCCCTCGGACTGCTCGTCCGCCTCGTCAGTCCAAAGCTTCTTCCGCATGACCGCGACCTGCCCAGGAAGCCGAAGAAGTTCTGTCATGGAGAGAGAATCAAGATCGTCGGAGCCAGACAATTCGGGAAGAGAGGACTCAAACAAGTTAGATGCCTGGTACCAGCTTCCCTTTTTGACAAAAAGCCTCACCGATCCGGCTTCTGTGAGAGAGAATTTCCAAGCACGATCGTTTCCGTTACGGATGACCCGTTCGCCCTGGGGCCTAACCATGAACTTCTGTTTGCGCAACCAGTGAATGACCTGGTAAACCTGGGAAAAATGCAGTCTTGGGATGATATCCACCACACCCTGTTGGCCGTATTTCAGCTCCGCCAGCAGAGACAAAATCCGGCTTTTTTCCCGTTCCACACCATCTGCCGACAGATAGATGGGTAGGCCAGAATGACTACCGTTGCCGGCCTGAAGCTTCTCCGGCTCATGAGAGACGGCCGGCTGTTCTTGGTTGCTTGGTTTGGGCAGAAGCACACTGACTCTCATGCCGCGCCCGGTGACACTGACAGTGAATTTCCCTCCATGCTCGCGAATTCTATCCAAGATATCAACAATATCGACTAGCACGATTGTGCCTCCTTATGGAGTATTATGCTCTTTAAATACAAGATTTGTCAAAACCCTAACACCCCCCGCCAGCGGGCTTTTGTGTTTTATTTGAGGGGTATATAATATAGGTATAAATATAGGTATATTTAAAAACTAATCAAACTGCTATGCCAAGAAGAAAAATAAAAGATGAAAATATTCGGAAAATTGCCAAGATTGGCAATTATTCCTTAGGCATTACTTTCCCAAGAAGCGTGCTTGCGAGTTTGGGATGGAAGAACAAGCAAAAAGTGATTATAAAGCGCGTCCCCAGAGGCCTAATAATAACCGACTTTCGCAGTCCTAAAAAGAAAAAGAAAAGCACCTGACAACTGTTATCATTTATGAAGACTATCAGAATATATTCAGACGAGAGCAGGCATAAGAATGAGAGGTTTCTACTTCTTGGTGGTATTTGGGTAGAGGATAAAAACGCCGCTGCCATTGAAAACGGGGTTCTCGCACTTCGCAAAAAACACGGCTATACAAACTCAACCGGAAAGCATATAGATTTTCTCGGTGAATTTAAATGGACAAAAATTTCGAATAAATACTTGCCGGTGTATAAAGAACTTACGGATTTATTTTTTGAGTGGACCAATAAAGATATTTTACGCTCTTGCATCATGCTCGTGGATACTCAAGACCCGACTGTCGTGGCATACAGCAACATCAAAAAAGAAGGTTACTTCAAACTGCTATATATGCTGTACCTGCACAACTCACATATTCCGGCGACATACAAAATTTATCCTGACCGTATTACGAACCCAATACAGCAAAAAGTGAATTTTGAAACGCTGGACAAATGTCTGGAAGCGGCATTCAAGAAAAAATTCACCCCATTGCTTAACCCCGCAGATCATCCGGGAGTCCGCGGCTTCGTAAATAACATAACTCCGACAGATTCCAAAACGAGTCAATTCATACAGTTGATTGATGTTATTATGGGTGGCATTGGATATTATCAAAATGGATTTTTCAAAGAGCCAAAAGCCAAGACCGCAAAAGTGGAACTAATGAAATATATTTTTAATAAGATCGTTTTGTCTGGTGCATTCAAATTTACCGGCAAATCATACATGGTAGTTAAATCAACAAAGTTCAATATCTGGCTTTTCCGTCCCAGCAACAAAAAAAGCCCTCAATGAGAGCTGTTTTTGTGGAGTCCTGGGAGCTGGGTCAGTGCCCGGTGCGACGTAAGTCGCAGGAGACGTCACCCAGTAACTCCATTTATAGGATACCAGATATATGATTAAAAATCAATCAACTGTGGATAAAATATGTTGAAATACTTAATTTTAGCTAAAATATGGGTAAAAACAAACAAAAGGTTGTCGTCAAACGCGTCCCCCGCGGCCTAATGATAACCGACTTTCCCAGTCCCAAAAAGAAAAAGAAAAGCACCTAACCCCTTCCCCCTATCAAAAAATAATGAGCCATGTCCCCATTTGTCGCACCAAATAAACAATTAAATACTATTTCAACACCATGCTTATTTTCAATATCAACAAAAATAAACTGGATCCTATTAAAGAAAAAGAAATAGATTTAGAAAAAGAAATTCAAAAACTTACAGAAAATAATTTGGAAGAAATTTTTGGTTTGGGGTTAGTAAGTTCAGAATTTTCATTACAAAATTTTAGGATAGATACTTTGGCTTTTGATAAGGAATCTAAATCATTTGTTATTATTGAATACAAACGGGATAGAAGTTTTAGCGTCATTGACCAAGGTTATACCTATTTGGCTTTGATGCTCAACAATAAAGCCGACTTTATTTTAGAATATACAGAAAATACAAAACAAAGCTTACGTCGGGAAAAAGTAGATTGGACACAATCTAAGGTTATCTTTATTGCAAATTCATTTACAACATACCAGCAAAATGCCATAAATTTTCGTGACTTACCGATTGAACTTTGGGAAGTAAAAGAATTTGATAATCAAACGATAAGCTATAACCAGCTCATTTCCCCTGATTCTAAGGAATCTATAAAGACTGTCACCAAAAACAAGATTATAGAAGATGTTAGCGAAGAGATAAAAGTTTATACACTGGAAGACCATTTAGAAGGACTTAACGAAAATATCAAAAATATATTCCTAGCTTTGCGTGATAAGATTTTGGCGTTAAAGGAAGGGATAGAAGAACGGCCAAAAAAAATGTATATTTCCTATCGGACAAAAACCGCATTCGTATATATTCATTTGCAACAAGCTCAGCTTAAAATTCATCTTATAGTAAAAAAAGATAAGCTTGAAGACCCGCGAAATATTTCACGAGATGTAACCAAAATCGGACATTACGGTGGTGGTGTTACCGAAGTAAACCTTAGTAATGCTGAAGATATAAATTATATAATGACCTTAATAGAACAATCATTCAATTTGACCAAGTAGATGGTTAAGAACTTATTATCTAAAATATATAGAAAATATTTGAGTTTTGTTTTTAGACATCGTTTAGGTAAACGGGCTTGGTCAGCTCGTTTGCTTTTTAAAGTGATGGATTTTTTGGCGCGTTTTGAGGTATATTCAAATTCTGGTAAAGTTGAAAACTTTGACCATTATGTCCCTCAATTTTTTCTAAGAAGGTTCCAAATTTCAGATACAGGACAAAACAGAGGAAGAATATTTCAATACGACTTTCTAACTCAAACAATCAAAGACTGTCCTATAAAAGAAGTGGCAGGAGAAATCGGATTTGATGCCTTTAAGGACAAAACAGGCAACATGTCGGATTATATAAGCAAACAGCTATTTGCAGAAACACTGGAACTGCGAAGTAGTTACATAATCAAAAAACTTAATACAGAAACCGAAGAGCCGTCGCTTACTTATTTAGAAGAATCGACTTTAGTAGCGTTTATTGCCAGTCAATTAACCCGCGTCCCTGCCTTTTATGAGGCAGTGGAGTGGTTTATTCTATACCTTTATGGCAATAATCATTTAAAAATACCCGATTTGGGAAGTTTAGAGTCTATGGAAAAAATGATAGTCGAAAACAAATTACAAATAACCCTTGAGCAACTGCTGAATTATAAATCAAATACCTCTTTATATGGAATTCGTAATCATCTTGGTTTATTAACAAGGCTTATATCAACAAATATTGCCAAGAAAATTTATAAAGGTAACTTGCATATTGTAGATATTCCTAATGGTAGCAATGAGAGCTTTGTCATTTCTGATAACCCTGTTGTCCTTTTAGATTTTGAACGCCACGAAATATCAAGATATCCGGCATGGTGGGAAATAAATAAAGAGAGACTTTGGATTTTCATGCCGATTTCTCCTTATAGATGTCTGCTTTATTGTAAGTCGAAAAAGAAAGACGGGAGAGTGGAGAATAATAATTTAGATTTAGTTCGTTTAATAAATTTCGGTCAATACCTAAACGCAACGCAATGGGTATTTTCAAATAACAAAAATTTAATAAAAAGACATCTGCGAATATACCAAAATGAGCTAATAAAATTAAAAATCAAACGATAAGTATAATTAACCAGCACTATATTAGTTTGAAATCAACCAAGGGGTCAAGTCTGAATTTTTTACATTTTATTAAAAACAAAAAGCTTCATCGCAAGATGGAATTTTTTGTTGGCTGTGGTAAAATATAGGTATGGAAATAGGTATTTCTTGAATATTAAGAATCAAGAAGTAAGAATTAAGAATTTGGAAAAACAAATTACATTAAAAGATTTGGGGTATGGGGAGTTTTTTGAAAATCACCGCAGGCTGTTGGGCCTCCAGGATTTTTTGGTTGCGCGCGTTATCGCCGAACACAAAGGCGCTTACAAAGTAAAAAATGAAAATGGCGAATACCTAGCCAAAATAACAGGCAAACAAATTTTTAACGCCAAATCCCGGGAAGACTTTCCTGCTGTAGGCGATTTTGTGGCCATTACTGTTTTGGACGCGGAGCGCGCGGTTATCAATGCCGTACTGCCCAGAAAAACCATAATAAAAAGAAAGCAGGGCGGCAAAAATGAAATTCAAATTATTGCCTCTAATATAGACACGGCTTTTATAATTGAAGCTGTGGACAGGGACTATAACTTAAACCGCTTGGAAAGATACTTTGCCATAGCCGGCGGCGGAATTAATATGGTAATTATCTTAAATAAAATCGATTTAATTTCCAAGGAAGAATTGGAAAAAAAACTTTCAGAAATAAAAATCCGGTTTCCAAGCGCGGAAGTTATTCCAACCAGCAACATTTTAAGCGAAGGCTTGGAGAGACTTAAAAATTACATAAAACAAGGACAGACCTACAGTTTTCTTGGGTCTTCGGGCGTAGGGAAATCATCTTTAATAAATAAATTATTAGGAACAGATTCCTTAAAAACTGAAGACATAAGCCTGTATTCCGGCAGAGGCAAGCATATAACTACTGCTCGGCAAATGTATTTTTTAGAAAATGGCGGTATTGTAATAGATAACCCCGGTATGCGGGAAGTGGGGGTATCGGAAGACACGGGAAGTGTGGACAAGGTATTTGAGGAAATAACCGAATTGTCGCAGCACTGCAAGTTTGCGGACTGTACGCATACGCATGAGCCGGGGTGCGAAGTTTTAACCGCGGTAAATTCCGGCCTCCTGGATAAAGAAAAATACGCGAATTATTTAAACTTAAAAAAGGAAGCCCAATTTTATGGGCTTAGCGAATTTGAAAAAAGAGAAAAAAACCGGAAGTTTGGGAAGTTTATAAAAAAAGCAAAAGACGAATTAAAAAGATACGGACATAAAGAAAATCGTTAAATTTTTATGACAGGCAAAAAGATTTTTTATTTTATTTTGGCAATTGCAGCTATAGTGGCTGTGTTTTTGTTATGGCCGAAAAATAAACCGGAAATGGTTTGGGATAAGAATTTAAAAATTGTCGCGTTTGGTGACAGCTTGGTGCAAGGTGTCGGTTCCAGCCAAGGAAATGATTTTGTTTCTTTGTTGTCCAAAAAAATTGGCCTAAATATTATTAATGCCGGAATAAGCGGAAACACCACTCAAAATGGCCTGGCTCGTTTGGAAAAAGACGTAATAGAGCAAAAACCAGACGTGGTAATAGTTTTGCTTGGGGGTAATGACGCAATAAGGCAAATTCCTGAAAGCCAGACTTTTGGGAACTTGGAAAAAATTATTTTGCAGATAAAAAATAGCGGAGCCAAGGTTTTGCTTTTGGGCGTTAGGGGAGGAGTGGCGTTTATGGGAAAAAATTATAATTCAGAATTTAAAAAGCTTGCCAAAAAAACCAATGTGGTTTTAGTGCCCGATGTTTTAGACGGGCTGTTTGGCAATAAGGATTTGATGTCCGACGGTATTCATCCGAATGATAAGGGGTATGAAAAAATAGCTGAAAAAGTTTGGCAATATTTGCCGGAAATTTTTGAATAAAAAGATTTCTGCTGGAGTTTACCCCGTATTTATTACGGGGCGGGGATGGCAGAAAGAAAAAATTCACTCCTAAAAAGCCCTTGATTTTTCAAGGGTTTTTTGATAGCCTAAAATAACCTCAACCTGAGGTTCAATAAGGAGGAAGGTCATGCCACAAGCAGACCAACCGACAACGAACGACAACTTGCAGTATCATACTCACACCGGCGACGGCGACCTTGCTCCACTGTGTTTGATCGTCGGTGCTCCCGGCCGGGCCGACATGATCGCAGAGAGGTTCCTTACGGGTTCCAAGCGCTTCTCCAACGACCATCGCGGACTCGTTTCGCAAACCGGTTACTACAACGGCCTCCGGGTCTCTGTAACGACTTCGGGTATGGGCGGAGCCTCAATGGGCATCGTTCTTCCAGAAGCAGTCCGCAGCGGCGCGCGTCTCTTTATTCGCGTCGGTTCATGTGGCTCGCTCATTCAGAAATCAAAACCCGGCGAGTGCATTATCGTTAATTCCGCCATTCGCTATGACGGAGCGTCCAATAACTGGGCGCCGCCCGAATACCCTGCCGAAGCAACTGTCTCGGTGGTTGCGGCCTTGCTTAAGGCCGCGTCGGAAGTTGCTCCCGGCGCCTATCATTTGGGTAACGAGTGCACGACCGATTGCTTCTACGCCGGACAGGGCCGCCCCGACATTTGGGGAGAGCTTTCAGACTGGGCGCGCGAACGGCACGAACGGGTCATGAAAAGCGGCGCAGCCTGCTACTCAATGGAAGCGGCCAGCCTCTTCGTCTGGTGCTCTGCAGTGGGGCGCGGCATTCCCGCCGGCGCCATCAACACCATCTTCGCCAACCGCCTCACCAATGAGTGGAGCGTCGTGGGCGAGGAACAGGCGGCAAAGATTGCCTTGGAAGCACTGGTTCTGCTTAGCTCCGATTCTGGTATTCTCGACACCATGTCGCAAAACCAAGTTCCGTACTCGGTGTAATCAGCGGCAGACCGTGGACAAAGATACAAAACTTGAAGCGCCCATCTGGCTCAAGCCGGATGGTGCGCTTCTTCTTTTTGCAAAAAAAATACCTATTTCCATAGGTATATTTTAAATGTTATAGTTTAATTATGCCCAGTAATACAATTTCCAGTAAGTTCTTCTATATATTGTTTTTCTGGAAAATAAAAAGTTGGGCATAAGTCTCGGACGGTTTTAATAACTAAGGGCATGAATAGAAGAACTTAAAATACACCAAACGCCTTAATATTATATAAAAAAATAACTCGGTCCGAAAAACAAACTTAATTTTTATTAAATACCGATAGCCTCAAAAGGCGTTTGGTACTGGAAATTGATATACTGGGCATGCATTCACTTCCTCAAGACTTAAAAAAGAATATAAATTCCGAGCCCAAAGCCAAAGCGGTTTGGGAGAGCATTACTCCTTTGGCAAAAAATGAGTGGATTTGCTGGGTGACTTCGGGCAAACTTGCGGAAACCCGCGGCATTCGCATAAAAAAAGCCATATCAAAATTAAAAAGCAACATGCGCCGGCCCTGCTGTTGGGCCGGCTGTCCGCATCGATAAAAATAATAAAAATATGTTTGAACACCATTATTAACCAGGGGGTCAAGTCTGAATTTTTTACATTTTATTAAAAACAAAAAACTTCATCGCGAGATGGAGTTTTTTGTTGGCTGTGGTAAAATATAGGTATAAACATAGGCATATTTTACAAAAAAATGAAATGAATATTTTTAGCGTCATCTGCGCTGATTTATTTTCCCGGCAGATTTTAAATTACACACGCAACGGCAACAAAAATCGCGTCTGTAAAAAATTTTTGACGGACAGTTTTTTTTTATGCTAAACTTTAACTAACGCGAAAGCGGCTTGCTTTTTTGGGAAAATTCCCAACAAAAACGCTTGGATTTCTGACAATCAGGCGTTTTATTCGTGCGACTATTAACTAATAGCCCTTTTTTATTATTTAAATTTTTCTGATGCAAAGCAAAATTTCCTTAATCCAAAAATTCAAAACTAACTGGAAATCGGGCATTACGGTATCCTTGGTGTCTATTCCCCTTTCCGTATCTTTGGCCGTAGCCGCCCACGCTTCCCCCGTAATGGGCATTGTGACCGCGATTTGGGCGGGGCTTATCGCTTCCATATTCGGCGGAAGCAATTTTAACGTGGTCGGGCCCACCGGAGCTTTGTCCGGAATTTTGGCCGCTTACGCCATGACTCACGGACAGGAATCCCTGGCCATGCTGGCCATACTTTCCGGCGCAATAATTTTGGCGGCCAGCGCGCTTAAACTGCAAAAATACCTGGTATTCGTCCCCGGCAGCGCGGTGCATGGCTTTACTTTGGGAGTGGCATTCATTATCGGCCTTAATGAGCTAAATTTCGCCCTGGGCTTGACCGGCCTGCCGTCCCACGAAAAATTTATAGAAAACGTTTTGGAATCTTTCCGCGGCATAGGCGGGGCTTCTTCTGCCGCGGTAATAACCTTTACCGTATTTTTGACAATATTATTGCTGTTTAAAAAATATCTTTCCCGCGTTCCCGGCGCCATCGTGGCCGCGCCACTAGGCATTATTTTAGGAATCTTAACATCTCTGCACAAACTTCCCTTTAATCTTCTAACCCTGGATTCCCTTTACCCCAACATCCGGGCGGCATTCTTTATTGCCCCAAAATTATTTTTAAACGAGTCGCTGGTGATGCCGGCTTTGGCCGTCGCCCTGGTTGGAATTTTGGAAACCATGATTTCCGCCAAAATCGCGGATGGCATGACCGACACCCGCCACAGCAAGCGCAAGGAAATGCGGGGGCTGGGTTTGGCCAATATCGCCTCTGGCCTCATGGGCGGCATTCCGGCTACCGCCGCTTTAGCCCGCACCTCTTTAAACATTAAAACCGGCGCCACCGACAAACTCTCGGCAGGCATCAGCAGTATTTGCGTAGCGGTTATTTCGCTGTTTTTTCTTAAATATTTCCGGTTTATCCCGCTGGCCGTAATCGCGGCAATTTTGGTGTTTGTAGCCATCCAAATGGTGGAGGCTGAACATTTTTTTCGTATGTTCCGCTATGACCGCAAAAATTTATACCTCTCGCTGGCCACGGCTTTCGTCACCATTTATGAAGACCCAATTGTGGGCATTGTATTCGGGGTTGGCCTGGCTTCCGTACTGCTGGTGGAAAAACTTTCGCGCGGCCAGTTTGACCTGGTTATTAACGACAAACACAAACAGATTGTGGAGCGCGTAAGCGGCGAAAATCTGGAGAAACTTGTCCAAGGCTCCGACACCATAGTCTATTCGATTAAGGGCCTGCTCTGCTACGTCAACAGCGAAGCTCATTTGAATCGTTTCCGTTCACACTTAAACGGCTCCAAAAATATCGTGCTTAGGCTTAGGAGCGTTTATTATATGGACATAGACGGCGCGGAAGTAATAAATGAAATCATCAGCCTGGCGGAAAGCCAGGGCAAAAATATTTTCTTAACCGGCATTAATCCCGTGGTGGCCGAGATGCTGCGGGAAAATTCTTCCTTCCGCCGGCTCAAAGCCGAACATCGCGTATTTGCCAAAACCTCCGAAGCGCTGGCGCGTTTAGGTTTTCAAATTTAACCAAACGGAATTCGCGCGCAAGCCCCAGGCCAAAAGCAAAGCGCAATGCCGGGGATTTGAGCGTAAATTTCCGGGACTGGCGCGCCAACCCGTTGGCAGATTTAATCGATAAGCGTCAAAATTATCGATAGAAGATTAATCGATTTGCATAAAAACAAAAATAATTTCAAAAACGAAATTAGTAATAAAGGCTCCTCGGACTTTGAATAACGAAACCTTCACACATTTCGCAACCGACTTTTAGCCAATACCAAAACCGCCTCTGATGGCCAGAAGTATTTGTTGGTTAGCGATTG
>JAJYWK010000035.1 GCA_021791515.1 bacterium
ACTACACCACTACTTCCGACTGGCTTACCCCGGGCGATACTTATCAATACATAATGTATGACACAACCAACGGCAGGCATGATGAAATTGCCAGAACTACCGAAGTTGTGCCGGCTTTGAATTGCGGCGCTCCCGCGCCTACCGGCACAACTTCTTTAGTTGCCACCCCAAACAGCATCTGTTTGGCTAATGGTTTAGTTGGCGGTAATTTGACTTGGACCAACAAGTCAAATGTTGAGACTGTGGAAGTTACGGTACAAAATGTTACCGCCAATTCCTCTGTAAACAGCATGACTGGCCCTACAGGTCCGGCTAACTATACCACTACCACCAACTGGTTAAATCCCGGCGATACTTACCGCTATATTATGTATGACACTACCGGCGGCAAACACGACGAAATTATCAGAATTTCCAAAGCTACACCGAATGTGAATTGCGGTGAGCCTGCGCCCACCGGCCGCAACACCATCACTGCCACTCCTGGCGGCCAATTTGGCAGCCAGTGCTTAAGAACCGGCACTGTTTCCTGGACCAATGCTTCCAATGTAGAAACTGTGGAAGTTACTGTTCAGGATATCACCGCTAATTCTTCTGTAAACAGCATGACTGGTCCTACAGGCCCTGTTAACTACACCACTACTTCCGACTGGCTTACCCCGGGCGATACTTATCAATACATAATGTATGACACAACCAACGGCAGGCATGATGAAATTGCCAGAACTACCGAAGTTGTGCCGGCTTTGAATTGCGGTAGTCCGCAAAACCCGGTAACCTGCTCGGTGTCTCCTGCCGTAATTGATGCCGGACAGTCCGCTGTCTTTACCGCTGCCAATGGCGACGGCAATTATAGCTGGATTGTTAACGGCGGCAGCATTCGCTCTTACAACGGAAAATCTTTTTACAGCAGATTTGATGACGCCGGTAATTTTACCGCTACAGTTTCCAGCGCCGGCAAAACCGCTTCCTGCAGCGTGGCGGTAACTTCGGTGGAGACCTGCGTAATTAACGGCAATGCGGCCATAAATTCCACTGCTCCGGTAAAACAGGGGCAAACTTATACTACCGTTATCTCCTGGACTTCTACCGGCGGCCATAAAATTAAAATTACCCGAATCAATCCTGGCTCTTATTCTGAAACGCCAATAGTAACCAATGGTAATAACACCGGCAGTATCAATGTCGGTAATTTGCAGGCCGGCAGCCAATATTTATTTAAGATGTATGATACGTCTTCCTGCGGCGGCTATTTAGCCTCCATCACGGTAAATACTCCGGCTAATCTGGGCCAGTTGGTTTGCGTTGTCGGCAGTTCAATAATCAATTCCGGCCAGCAGGCTAACTTTACCGCCAGCGGCGGTGATGACCCTTATACTTGGACCGACGGCGGCAATACTGCCACCGGCAGTCATTACAATCCGACCTATACTAACAACACGCAAAATCCAATTACCCGTTCGGTATCGGTAAGAAGCAATGACGGCCAAACCGCCAACTGCAGCGTAATTGTTAACGGCCAGGCGCCCGCGCAAAAAGGCCGTATTGGCATAGATAAGAAAGTTCGCAACGTGAGCGCGAACGAAAGTTCTTTCGCGCAAAGCACAAACGCCAAAACAAATGAAGTGGTGGAATACCAGCTTACGGTTTCGGCGCAAACCAGCGTAACTTTAACCAACGTTACGGTGACCGATTCTTTCGTTAACGGATTAACTTACGTAAACGGCAGTTTAACCGTTAACGGCCAAAGCCACACTCCGGGTTTAACCAACGGGGGTTTACATTTTAATTACCTAAGCCAGGGCAGTCCGATTGTAATTAAATATCAATTAAGGGTTTCTGCCTCCAGCGGCTCATTGGTTAACACTGCCACCGCAACCGCGCAAAATAGCGACAACACCGCTCAAGATCAGGCTATTGTTACCGTAGTATTTGTTAACCCCGGTCAGCCGGCTTTGACTATTACCAAACAGGTTAAAACTTCCAACACCGGTTATGGCAGTTCGGTTAACGCCAATACTAATGATGCGGTTTACTATCAGGTAGTTATTCGCAATGTTGGCCAGGCCAAAGCTTTAAATGTCTTTTTTAGCGACAGCAACCCCAGCGGCGTGTTGCCGTTAACCAACTTAACAGTTTCCAAGACTTATTCCGGCACTATTAGCACCGGTATCTCGCTTGGCGATTTGAACGTTGGCGAAACGGTTACCATTACCTATCAGGGCAGGGTAAATATTTCTTCCGGTACTGTTACCAACACAGCGACGGTTTCGGCGGATAACGCGGCAAGCCAAACAGCCTCGGCACAAGTAACTGTGTCTGCTGGCGGCGGCGGGGGCTCAACGACTATAAATACCTGTGTTAATAACTCCTGCAATACCACCAATACCACCAATAATAACTACTATAATAATACCAGCACTTATTATTACAGTTATAGCGGGGGCGGCGGGTATGTTCCTTACAATCAATACAGTCAGCTTTCCATTACGAAGAACGTAAGGCAGGTTAACGGCGGTACTTATCAAAACAGCATTACTGCCAATAACGGCGATGTGGTGCAATTTGAAATTGTAGTTTCCAACTCCGGCAACGCCACAGCAAATAACGTAAGGCTTACAGATAATTTGCCGAGCGGTTTGAGCTTAATTACCGGCACAGTGCTGGTAAACGGCTCTTATTCTTCTGACGGCAGTCTGTATGGCAGCGTCTATTTGGGCAACTTGGCTCCGGGCCAGCAATCCCGCGTGAATTTCCAGGCTCGGGTGAACTCCAATTCTACCATCCAAAATACGGCCAGCGCTAATTCCGATAATGCCGGTTCTGTTCAGGCCAGCGCTTGGGTGTTTATCGGCGGGAATGTTTTAGGCGGAAACGTAAATTTGTCTTACAGCAAATCCGCTTTTAACGAAACCAAGAACCAAAGCGCGGCTTCGGTAATTGCCGGCAAAGAAGATTTTATCACTTACACTTTAACGGTCTCCAATAGCGGTAATACTCCGGCAACGGGCTTTGTAATCACCGATGATTTGTCTCAGGTTTTGCCTTACGCGGACATGGTGGATAACGGCGGCGGCCAGGTTTCCGGGAATGCGATTTCTTATCCGGGTATTACTGTGCCGGCCAACGGTTCGGTATCGCGCAGTTTTAAAGTAAGGGTTAAGTTTGGCTTAGCCAATAACCTGAGCTACGTAATGACTAACACTTACGGAAATACCATTACAGTGCGTATTAACGCCCCGAAAGTTTTGGGAGCCTTTGTAGCCCCAAGAACCGGCGCGGACAGCATGGGCGTGTTGTTTTCCACAGTTTTAACCGGCGCTGTTGCGGCCTTCAGGAAAAGAAAGGTTCTGATTAAAGCAATCTTTGCCTAAAACCGCGCATAGGTCGCTGATGAATACGCTGATTATTCGCTGAAATATAAAGGGCGGGCATAGAAGCCCGCCCTTTAGCTTGATTTGCATTATTTTAATTCCTTGCTATTATATAAACATCTGCAAATCGGATAAATGATCTGTGGACAAACACCAAAACAAACAGCTTTAAGGGGCTGTTTATTTAATTTCCGGCAGGCTGGAGAATTGGCGCATCGGCATATAGGAATTTTAAACCGATTCACTTACTCACCAATACGCTGAGATATCAAACTATGGATAATTTTTATCTCCAAGAACTCATAAACCAAACTTATTCTCGCGGCGGGGGGCTGCTTTTAAATTATGAAGACAAGCCCGCGGTTGTGGTGCTGACGGTGGAGAGGTATAATGAAATTATCAACGGCCAGACTTTTGTCCGGCCCCAGACTGATAATTTAAAAATTCCCATGCCACAAAAAAATCGCAAGAAATTTTTGGTTACCGGCGGCGCCGGTTATATTGGAAGTCATTTGGTTTTTGAACTTATTAAAGCCGGCCACGAAGTTACGATTTTAGACAATCTTTCCACCGGCCGAAGGGAAAACATACAGCCACAGGCGGTTTTTGTGGAAGGGGATTTGGCCGATGAAAATTTATTGCGGGATTTATTTGCCTCAAACCGTTTTGAAGCCGTGTTCCATATGGCCGCAAGTTTGGAAGTCGGCGAATCGGTAAAAGAGCCGCAAAAATATTTTGAAAATAATGTTGTTAACACCATTAAGTTGCTAAAAGCCATGACCGAGGCCGGATGCAAAAAGCTGGTCTTTTCCTCCTCCGCAGCGGTATACGGCGAGCCGGAAGTAACGCCCGTGACTGAAAATTCGCACTTAAGGCCGGGCAACCCCTATGGGTCCACCAAACTGCTCGGCGAGCGCGCCATTAAATATTTTTGTGAATATCTGGGGCTTCAGGCCGTGGCCTTCCGCTACTTTAACGCTTGCGGATTTAATCCGGCGGCCAAAATTATTCCGACGCACCAAAGCCATTTAATTTACAACGTAATGCAGGTTGCTTTAGGCAAACAGCAGTGCTTGGAAGTGCTAGGCAACGACTATCCCACTTTTGACGGCACCGGCGTGCGCGATTATGTACACGTTTCCGACATCGTTTTGCCTCATATTCTGGCGGTGGAAAGTATGGCGCGGGATAATTCAGATAGTGGAAATCTTAATGGCAGCTTTGAGGTAATTAACATTGGTACCGGCAAAGGCCACTCGGTTTTGGAAGTGGCTAACTCGGCTTCTGAAGTTTTGGGTAAAATTATTCCAATGGAAGTTGTGCCCAGGAGAGCCGGGGATCCGGCGATTTTAATAGCTGACAATCAGAAGCTAAAGGCCAAGCTCGGCTACACTTTGCAATTCAGTGATTTGGAAAACATGGTAAAAACAAGCTGGGAAGGGATAAAAAAACATTAAGCGGTTCCATACATTGGCCCGTTTGTCAGTATGATGGTTCCCATTGTGCCTAAACAGCGGCTAAATTATTCAACGCGGCCGGTTTTTTCATCATTGCCGCAATCCAAAATATTTTCAGGCACAATGGGAACCATCAGAAAAATTTTTTAAGAAACAAATACCCGCACAAACCCGTCTATAATAATATGGCGGGTTTTGTGTTATAATAACAAAGCGAGTTTAATCATAAATATATAAACTAATGCCTCAAAAATTATCCGTAATTATTCCCAGCTACAATGAAGAACACAGGATTGGCCATACTTTGCTGTCTGTAAGCGAATTTTTAAAAAAACAGCCGTATGATTACGAAATTTTAGTCATAAATGACGGCTCTAAGGACGGGACTGCCGCAGTCAGCCGGGGTTTGGGGGCGCAAGTGCCGAATTTGAGGCTTGTTGATAATCAGGAAAATCACGGCAAGGGCTGGGTTACCAGACAAGGAATGCTGGAAGCTGCCGGCGATGTTCGGGTGTTTATGGATGCCGATAACTCAACCAAGATAGATGAAATTACAAAGTTTTTGCCGTATTTTGACCAGGGCTTTGATGTAGTACTGGGCTCAAGGAGAATTACCGGGTCTAATGTGGCCAAAGATCAAAATCGTCTGCGGGAATTTTTAGGTTGGGTGTTTAGAACCATTGTGCACACTTTAGTGCCAGTTGGCGTAACTGATACGCAGTGCGGTTTTAAGGCTTTTACAGCTTCGGCTACTACCGCAATTTTTCCCAAGCAGACAATTTTTCGCTGGGCTTTTGATGTGGAAATTTTGGCTTTAGCCAGAAGAAGCAAATTAAAAATTAAAGAGTTGCCGATTACGTGGGTCAATGATGAGGCTAGTCATGTTAAATTAAGCGGCATGATAAATATGCTTTTGGAGATTATTCGAATTAGGTTTAATTTGTGGACCGGGAAATATAAATAATTGCCGGCAAGATTCAGCAAGATGGTTCCCATCGCGCTCAAACGATGGGGGATTATTATAAAATCAGCCTGACTTCCCATCATTGCCATAATGTTTAATACTTTTAAGGCGCGATGGTAAGGCGCGATGGGAACCATCAAGGGTGTAAGTCCTAAAACTATTGAAAATGCAAACAAATTTTAAGGCTAATTTCATCAAATTTTTTTCCGTCCTATTTTTATTTTGGGCGGTTTTTCCGGCTCCCCCCGTTCGGGCCTCCATTTCGGAAAATTATGAAGTGCAAATAGCCGGCACCGCGGTGGATCCTGCTTTCACCGGTAACCCGCTGGACATAGACAAGCAGTGGGCTTTGCCCAAAGCCGACTTTGACCTGGCTTGGAACAAGACAATTGGCAGTAAAAATAACGTAGTGGCGGTAATAGATACCGGCATTGACGAAACACACGAAGATTTAAAAGGCATAATTTTTTTACCGGGCTTTGATTTTATTCACAATCAGGATATCCCAATAGGCCAGAATTCCGATGACAATGGGCACGGCACCCTGGTGGCCGGCGTATTGGGCGCCACGGCCAATAACAGTATCGGCATAGCCGGAACCAACTGGCAAATTTCGCTTATGCCTTTAAAAGCCTTGGACGCCTCGGGCAAAGGCGAAGCCGCGGCCGTGGCGCAGTCAATCATTTGGGCCACTGACCACGGCGCGCAGTTTATTAATTTAAGCATTGGCGGGCTCGGTTTTGGGCACGATACGGCTTTGGTTAACGCCATCACTTACGCTTTTAACCACAATGTGCTGATAGTGGCGGCAGCCGGCAATGACAGCGCCGCAGTTGGGCAAAATTTGGATCAAAATCCGGTTTTTCCCATTTGCGATGACAATAATTATAATATGGTATTAGGCGTAACCGCTACTGACCAGAATGATTTAAAACCGGAATTCGCCAACTACGGCCGAAATTGCATAGATGTTACCGCGCCCGGAAAAAGGATACTCTCCACAATCAATTTTGATCCGGCAACCAAAAAAGCCGCGCCTAATTCCTACGCTTATGCCTCGGGCACCTCTCTGGCTGTGCCGTTTGTGGTCGGCCAGGCCGTGTTAATAAAAAGCTTGTATCCTTTTGCTTCCAATATTCAAATCCGCGATAAAATTATTACTACCGCCGATCCAATTGATAATTTAAACCTCTCACAATGCGGGGGGCAGTCTTGCCGCGGTTTTTTAGGTACAGGCAGAATTAACGTGGCAAAAAGCCTGGAAAACGCCATCTCTCAGCCGTTTAACGAAGGGGATTTGGTTAAGCTTATAGATCAAAGCGGGGTGGTTTATGAAATTCAGGGCGGGCAAAAAAGACTTATTTCCCCTTTTGTGCTTAATCAGAAATTTATCGGCGCTTCAATGAAGACGGCGGTTTTTGGCCAATTGGCCGGCTATCCGGACGGGCCTTATGTTACGCCAAAAGAGGGAACGCTGGTAAAATTTGATAAAAGCCCGACTGTTTACATTATTCAGTCCGGCCAAAAACTGCCTGTAAGTTTCCAGGTTTTCCAGCAGCGTAAATTCCAATTTGGCGATGTTAACACTTTGAGCTACTCAGAACTGGATTCCTGGACCACGGGAAGTTTTTTGCCGCCCCAGGAAGGCACGCTGGTTAAATCTGTCCGCAACCGGACGGTGTATTGGGTCGTAAACCAGGCCCTGCATCCGATTAATTGGAATTTTTACGTTGATAGGGGTCTAAATGTGTTTCCGATTTTAATTGTGAGTGATTCTGAAATTAGCGCCTATTCAAAAGGGGAGGCGTATATTAGGTAGAATGCAGAATTTAGAATTCAGAATGTAGAATGTTGAAACAAAAATTTATAAAATTTATCAGCGTGGCGTTTGTAGTGATTTTTCCAATCACGGTTTTTGCCCAGCCTGTTGACCCCGCGTTTAACCCGAACAAGCTGATTGAGGACAAGGTTTTTTCCGACACACAGACTTTTGGCGGCGCGGCGGGCGTGCAAAAATTTTTGGAAACCAAAAAGTCGGTGCTGGCCAATATTGACCCCGCTTTCTTAATTAAGCTTAAAGAGCCTCAAAGTATAGCGTTCAAACAAGCTTTAGAAGACCCGGGAGCTAATTTACCGCGTTTGCGCACGGCCGCGGAACTTATTTGGGACGCCTCCAGGCAAAGCGGCCTTAATCCGCAAGTAATACTCGCAACATTAAATAAAGAACAGGGACTAATTACTTCCAAAGATGCCAGTGATCCGGATTTACAAAGAGCGCTAGATCACGCCATGGGTTTTGCCTGCCCGGACAACGGCGGCTGCGGCGATTTGTTTCCGGGATTTTATTATCAGCTCTTTGGAAATTTTGACGCTTCCAACAACCGCTATTTAGGCGCGGCTAAAAGTTTAATGAAATCTTTTTCTTACCCGGGCGGGCGGGGGCCTTTGGTTAACGGGGCGGTTTCAAAAGTCGGCGATACTATTATCATAGAAAACACCATGGGCGGCTTTGACGGCATATTAACCGAGCAGCCTGTGACTTTATTAAACAGCGCCACGGCCGCGCTTTACCGCTATACTCCGCACGTTTTTAACGGCAACTATAATTTTTGGCGTTATTTTCAAGGCTGGTTTAAATACCCCAACGGGAGTTTGCTAAAACTTACAGGCGGCAGCGATATTTACATTATTCAAAACGGCCTTAAGCAATTAGTGCCGCAGTTTGTGGCCGTTGCCAGAAATTTGGATTTGACAACGGTGATTATCGCCTCGCCTACGGAAATGGACAATTACCAGACTGATAAAATTTACGGCCCGGCCGATAACACCATCGCGCAGGCGCAGGGTGATGCCAAAAAGTATGTTTTCTTGGACAATGTGAGGCATCAAGCTTCGGATTTGGTAATTAAACAGCGCGGGCTGGATCCGGCAAAATACTTAACAATGACTCTGGATGAATCTAATTTATTTCCGGCCGGCACAGTTTTGCCGCCCAAAGACGGGACTATTATCCGCGGCAAAAACGCGCCCGCGGTTTATTTAGTGGACGGCGGGCAAATTAAACTGTTCAGCGGCTACACCTTTGGACAGCGCAAAATTACCGCTAAACAAATAGTCATTGTGCCGGATGACGAAATTACAACTTACGCGCAAAACGGGTTTGTGGCGCCCTTGGACGGCAGTTTGGTTAAATCCGCCAAAGACAATACAGTTTATTTAATTCAAAGCGGCATTAAAGAGCCGGTGCTTGCCGATATTTTCAAGAACCGCGGGTTTAGCTACAAAAATATTGGTACCTTAAGCGTGGATGAAATTAAAGCTCTGGCTTTGGGCGGCTATGCCCAGCCGAAAGATTACACTTTCTTTGCGGTAGGCTCTAAAACCGGGCAGCAGTATGAATTTAAGGGCGGCACCAAGCACACCATTTCAAAATTTGTGGCCAAACAGCGCGGAATTACCCCGGACTATATATTTAGCGCTGATGTTGTATCAGGATGGCAGGATGGCATTCCGGTGGCGCCTAGGGATGGGACGATTATTAAAGGTGATAAAGATCAGACGGTTTATTTAGTCAGCAAGGCTCAATTAAGACCGATGACGTATTTAGCTTTTAAAAATAGAAAAATAACCGCAAAGAAAATAACCGTTCTGCCGCAAGCAGAAGTTGACGCTTACGCAAAAGGGGAGACGTTAGAGAAATGACATTTTTATGTCAGGTTCGCGGGTTTTGACAAATACAATTAGTGGCATATAATATTAACAAAAGTCAAATTTATGAAGAAGCCAAATAAAAATATTTCTCTTGATAATCTTGCGGCAATGGTTGCCGATGGTTTTACTGATATCCAAAATCAGCTAGCCCCGATTAAATCTGAAATACACAAACTTGTTGATGGACAAGACCAAATCAAACTTCGCCTCGACAATGTTGCCATAGCTTTGAGTTAGTTGAACTTCAAAGGCGAGTGCAGTTGCTTGAGCGTAGGGCAGGGATTAGGAGATAAGTCCTGTTTTCTAAAAGGCCAACCGTAAGGTTGGCCTTTTAGAAAATCCAATTATTTCATTGCCAGTTGTTCGGCGTTGAAAATGTGAATAACTTTATAGATTTTTTTTAAGTAATTAACAGTTTCCTGGCGCAGGGTGGAAGATTTTAAAATTGCCAGATCATTTGTGGCGGTATTGTGTTGAGATTGCAAATTCGAAAACGAAGCCTGCAGGCTTTTTTTAGTTTTGCTGTCTTTAGCCGCAGAGATCTTTTTTTTCAAACTTTTAATTTGAGAATTTAAGCTGTTTACTTGGGCTTGAATGGCGCTTAGTTGCCCGCTTTTATCTTCATTCCAGGAATTGCCAAAATTGTTTACGGCTTTATATACGCGGGTCGTTCCTCCGTTGTAAGATGCCGCGCCGTAATCAAACACCCTTCCTTCAGCAAAGCCGGTGGCGGCCTTTGTTCTTACGGTGCCGGCATAATCATCAATTAGCAAATACATGGCTTTAATGGCATTTACATGATCCGACATACCGGCCACAAAATCGGGCATAAGGCCGGCCTCCGGATGCCTTTGAACCAAAGAGCCGTAAGTTGCGGGCATAAATTGCGCAATACCGCGCGCGCCGGCAGAGGAAACGCTGTATTTGTAAGTGTCGCCTTCGTTGGTTGCAAACAGAATATTTAATTTATCCATAGCGTCCTGCGGATTGCCGTTTAAGACAGTGCCGGCGTCGGAATGTTCAGCGTAAATAAGCGCTTTAATCATGGCCGGCGGGATGGCCTCGACAATTTGTTTGCCGGGGATGGCCTGGGATGGAATGTATTTTAAATCCTGAACAACTTTATTAATTACGCCGTTTAAATAATTTTGCCCGTAGGCAGCAATATCCGGAGAATTAATCGAGGAAGAAAAGGGGACGTAGATGCTTTCATGCATTGCGTCCAGAATCTTTTTTCGGCTTCCGGTTTCCGCGCCGGTGATTAGATATTTTAAAGCCAGGACTGATCCGCCGGCCGGTTGGTTTATTTGAAAGCTACTATTAACGCCGTTAAAGCGCGTGAGTTTTATATTAAAATTCGGATCCTGAAACTTCATGGTTTTGCCGCTTTGCATGCCCATTGCCACTTTCACCCTGCCATCGGCCGGATCCAAAATCGCCAAAGCAATATCTTTGGCGTTAAGCCTGTAGCTGGAGATTACGGTTTTGCCGGTTTTATTTTTTTTGTAAACAGGCTTTATGTCGTAATTTAATTTTACGTTTTGGAGTTGTGTTTTGGCATTTTTTATTTCCTGGATTAACGCGGGCGCTGGCGGCATCTGCAAGCCTAAGACCTGGGAAAGATTTGTGTTGGCTGTAGATGCCGGATCCGTGGACGTGGCGAGAGTGTCGGCAAAAACTGTTTTAGCGGAGAATAAAATGCTAAAAAATATCAAGATGCGCAAAATGTTTTGTTTTTTCATATTACAGTAATTATAGCACAAATATTTTTTAAAGCTGTCTTAAAAATAATTTGTAGGCGAAATTCCGGAATTTTGAGCGGATTGGGCCCAAACAAATTTTGATGTTTAACCCAAGTTAAGCGGAAAAATTTTTTGGCACAATACGCCGAAATTCTGAAATTGCAGCCCGAAGGATTTTTAAGACAGCTTCTATGCAAAGACATTTTGGTAAAAATTTGCTAGAATTTAGCCATGTCTTCGCAAATTTCCAGAAATATTTTTTGGCTTACTGCCTCGCGAATTTTCGCGCTGGCGTTCTTGTTTGTCGCTTACACCAGGCTGTTTCGCTATTTAGGTCCGTTTTTTTCCGGCCAGTACCAGTTTGTGTTGTCCTATGTGCTGATTTTCGCGACGATTGTGGATTTCGGCGTTCAACAGTTTATTACCAAAAAAATCAGCGAGGACCCCGGCCAAACCAAGAAATATTTTCAGAATTTTTTTAGTTTTGAAATTTTAGCCGCCACTTCCCTTTATATTTTATTGGTGGCTTTGGCTTATTTTCGGGGATATGATCGCGAGGTTTTTGACGCCATTTGCGTGGCCGGTTTGGGGCTTGTGGCCAATGCCCTAACTTATCCGTATTTGGCGGTAATGGCCGCGTTCCAGGATATGCGCAAAGTGGCGCTGATTAATTTTTTAAATTCTCTGGTTAACATCGCGGTAATTTTTTCCGCCATTATTTTCCACAAGCACATTGTCTTTTTGGCCAGCGTACAGCTTATCTTTGGAGTTTTGGGCCTGGTTTTATACCGCGTTTTTGTAATCAAACACTTGCCAAAACCCGAAGTGCTTAAGGCCGTCTTTCGTTTTGATTTAAAGCCGGTCTGGGAAATTATCAAGCAGGGCTGGCCGTTTGCTTTATTGGTCGGTTTTAGCGCGATTTATAACCGAATAGATGTATTGTTGATAACTTTTTTAAAGGGATACGAACAAACCGGCTATTATACGGCGGCTTATAAAATTTTTGATTTATTGGGGTTTTTCCCTTCCGTTGTTTCTTATACGCTTTTTCCCTTTTTTGCCGGGTTGATGTCCAAAAACGCGCTTTACGAAGTTAAGGCGAATTTGGAAAAATATTTTAAACTAATGTTAACCGCCGCCCTACCCATGGCCGTAGGCGGCACGGTGCTGTCTTCCAAATTAATTGCTCTGGTGGCCGGGCCCCAATACGCGCCCGCGGCCGGGGTTTTGGGAATTTTGATTTGGGCGCCGGCGATTTTGTTTATTTACATCCCGGCCAACTCTTTGATAATTTCCCAGCTTACCAAAAAAGCGCTGATTGTTACCGGCGCCAATGTAATTCTTAACACTGCTGGCAATTTATTGCTGTTGCCGCGTTATGGCATAAAAGCGGCCGCGGTTATGACCGTAATTTCTGAGCTCGTTCAGGGCAGTTTTTATTTTTACTTTATAAAGAAAAATATTACTGATTTTAAATTTTTCAGTTTTGCTTTTAAGCCGGTTTTGGCATCGGCGATTATGGGGCTTATATTATGGCCGCTTAGAGCTTTGCCATTGTTTTATACTTTGCCCCTTGGTGCCGCGGCATATTTAGCAGTTTTGGCAGTGAGCGGTTTTTTGCGAAAAGAAGATTTTATTATTATTAAGACGTTGTTTCAGAAACAGTCTTCATAATTTCAACTCGATGATTCCTAATTCAAAAACAAAAATTATGATCTTTGGCACCTTTGATGTTTTGCACAAGGGCCACATCAGTTTATTTAAACAGGCCAGAAGGCTATCGCAAAATCCCTTTTTAATTGTTTCGGTTGCCCGCGATGTTAACGTAAAAAAAATTAAAGGGCGAATGCCGCGCTTAAAAGAAGCTTTAAGGCTTCAAGAAATTAAGCGCCAACCGCTTGTGGATAAAGCCGTCCTGGGCGGACTTAAAAACTATTTGGGGCATATTTTAAAACTTCGTCCCAAAATTATTGCTCTAGGGTATGATCAAACACACTACGTGAAAGATTTGGGCCATTTACTTACAAAAAGGGGATTAAAAGTAAAAATTAAAAGGTTAAAACCTTTTAAACCCCATATTTATAAGAGTTCTTTGGTAAAAAAGCTGGCTAATTAAAGTCAGAATATGCTATAATATATTCATAAATTCATCCACAGAGAAAAAATATCTATTTTATAGGGCAAACTAAGCATAACCGGTAATCACATCCATGAATAATCCAGAAATGGAAAAAAAAATACAGGACACGGCTAATAAGATAGCCAGTGAATTTCAACCCGAAAAAATTATTCTTTTCGGCTCTTGGGCGTGGGGTCAGCCGGGTCCTGACAGCGATGTGGATTTGTTTGTGGTTAAGGAAACGGAAAACGCCAGAGAGACTGCCAGGAAAATAGGTAGTAGCGTGTACCCGAGGCCTTTTCCTTTGGATATTATTGTTTATTCGCCAGCGAGGATTCAACCAAGCATAAAAAAAGGCAATTTTTTTATTAGAAATATTGTAACAAAAGGAAGGGTTTTGTATGCCAGGGGATAACCAACTGGAATACTATCAGTTATGGATGAAAAAGGCGGAAGAGGATGAGCTTGTCGTTCGTAATCTGTTAAAAGACGGCGGGCCATATTCGCCAATTTGTTTCCACTGTCAACAAATGGCGGAAAAGCTGTTAAAGAGTTTGTTAATTTTTATGGGACAGGAAT
Organism: bacterium; assembly: GCA_021791515.1. Classification (GTDB taxonomy): domain Bacteria; phylum Patescibacteriota; class Doudnabacteria; order UBA920; family UBA920; genus PALSA-1336. The sequence goes on from JAJYWK010000035.1 coordinate 13,947, forward strand.
TTCCTAAAAACCACGACTTGTTAGCGCTTATGACAATGCTACAAAAACTCTTGCCCGATGTGGAAAATATTCATAGTCCCTATTTGGGTGGGTGGATACCCTCGCCTTCAGGCGATAACTTCTAGTATACTAGGAGTATGACTAAAGATTACCGCAGGGGTTCCCATACCATATTTAATATTCAGATACACTTATG
>JAJYWK010000067.1 GCA_021791515.1 bacterium
AACGCGCCACAGAATGATAAATTAACCAATGGCCTCGTTGGCCTTTGGTCTTTTAACGGCAAAGATGTTTCAGGTTCAACAGCTTACGACCGCAGCGGGCAGGGAAGAAACGGCACGATTGTTGGTTCGGCTCCTTTAACGGCCGGAAAGGTTGGACAAGGAATTAGTTTTAATAATAGCGGACAATATGTTCAGTCCGGGTCGGTGTTTTCGGAGTTTGGGACATCAAATCAGGCTTATACCATTGCGGGCTGGATGAAAATAAATAACGGAGTATCATCGGGGAACGTGGTGTTTATGGGCGATAGCTGGTGCTTGCCGCCGGTAAATATAACAAGCGGAAAGCTGCGCGCGACCAGTTGGAATAACGGTCAGGTGGATTCTTTGGGAACCACCACGTTAAGCCCGAATATTTGGTATCAGTTTGCCACTACTTGGGACGCAAGCAATGGTTTGAGAATTTTTGTTAACGGAGAGTTAGAAAATTCCACAGTTATGGCAAATTTTACGGCTGCGGGAAGCGCCCGTGTTTTTAGAGCAGGGTACAGCCCGGGTTCTTGCGCAGGGGACACGGGCGCGTTAAACGGCGCAGTGGACGAAGTCCGTATTTACAACCGCGCGCTTTCAGCCAGTGAAGTCAAACAACTTTATTTAATGGGTAAATAGTAAAAAATAGAAAAAAAGTCGTTAAACTTTGCATCTTATTGTGGTAGTAACAAAACGTGCAGAAACTCTTGCATTTTTTCACCAGATGTGATATAATATACGTATAGATTCGGAAAATATTTCTGACACAAAAATAAAAAACAAAAGTAAATAATCGCTTAATGCCTCGTAAAGGTCTTTATGCGGCGGCGGGGGCACACAGCAATCTGGCGGAGGGCAGAGCGGAGGCGGAGGAGCGGCGCCATAACAAAACTAAAATATTTAGATAAAATTAAAAAATAAAAATATGCAAAAAACACACGCAAAACTCATGGCCAAAAGCCATATTTACGCCAGCTGGCATCGCCATTCCAGGCATGGCTTCTACCATTTTGTGTTGGTGGCAATTTTTGGGATGTTTGTTGCGACAGGGCTTTTACTTCAGGCCGCAGATCCGGCTTTAAGCAATGAACAGCCGGTCTTGAGGGCCGGGCAAAAGACCGTAAAAGCGCAGCAGGATTTGCATCAATTGACCACCGAACTGCTGGGAGCGGTGAAGAATTACCATGGGGCCGGCGAATCAGGCAAGTCTTTGGCCGCCCAGGTTTTGGTGGAAAGGGCGAAGCTTCGTCGGGAAAAAATGTTGGCAGCGGCGCAGTCTGATCCGGCTGGTTTTCTGTCCGCCGCCCTGCCGGATGATTTGATTGCCAAACTGCCTTCGGAAATTCAGCCTTTTATGGAACATGATGAACAAATTTCCGGAGAGCTTGAAAATATTTACGAAGAATATTTTACCGAAGGCCGGGCCCGGCAGCGCATATATGTAACGGATAAGAATTCCGGCAAAAAATATGAGTTGAATTTTGCCAGCGGCCGGCTGGATTTAAATTCCGGCTCGGTAGTGAAGGCAAAAGGCAGGGTTTTATCAGATCAAATGGTATTGGAACAGGCGGGAGGCGCTGCTGTTCAAACGGTAAGTGTGGCCGCGGCTTCAGTATCAGGCGACCAAAAGGCGATTGTTATCCTCATGAATTTCGCGGATAATTCCAGCCAGCCCTGGACCCCGGCCCAGGTTTACGATGCGGTCTTTGGCGGGGCCAATTCGGCCAATCGTTATTATCAGGACACTTCCAACGGCAGCGTGTCTTTTTCGGGCAATGTGGTGGGTTGGTATACTTTGCCGAATTCATCCGCAACTTGCGACAATTATAACTGGGCCAGCGCCGCGGATGCGGCCGCCACCCAAGCAGGCGTGGTCTTGTCCAACTATTCCCGCAGGGTTTACGTTTTTCCAAGGGTCTATGCCTGCAGCTGGGCGGGCTTGGGTACGGTCGGCGGCAGTCCCAGCAAGGCCTGGATCAGCGGATATGGCAATGATCCGAGAATTTATCAGCACGAATTGGGCCATAACCTGACCTCGCGCCACGCTTCTTCCCTGGCTTGCGGCAGTAAACAGATTGATGCCAGCGCTAACTGCACTTTTTCCGAATACGGCGACAACTATGACACAATGGGCTATTGGAATTCTTTTCAATGGAATGCTCCACAAAAAACCGTCACCGGGTGGGTTGGCTCGGCTAATGTCAAAGCTGTTACTTCTAATGGCACCTACTCTTTGGGTTATTTGGAAAGCTCAGGCGGCGCATTGCCTCAGGCATTAAAAATTCTCAAGCCGGATACGGGCGAATATTATTATTTTGGATATCGCCAGCCCAAAGGCTTTGATGCCGGCTTGCCCGCGGGTATTATCCGCGGGGCCCAAATTTTCCTGTGGGACGGCAGCATGCAGACCAAGTTGCTTGATGCCACTCCCGGAAACGGGTTTGCTGATGCGTCATTGATGGACGGCATGTCATTTAGTGATCCAACAAATGGCATTACAGTAACCCAAGTTAGCCACGATGCCAGCCAGGTGATTTTAAATGTGGTTTTTGCCGGTGTCCAATGCGCGCCAAAAGCGCCGCTGGTAACCATATCTCCATCCAGTCAGACCGCGGGTTCGGGCAGCAGTTTAAAGTATTCTGTAATAGTGAGTAATGTTGATTCCAGCGCTTGCGTGCCGGCCAGTTTTTCCCTCACAGGGTCCTTGCCAGCGGGTTTTGCCGGCAGTTTTTCATCTTCCACTCTTACGCTTTCCCCAGGCAGTCAGGGAGTGGTGTATTACACAGTGACTTCGCCTGTGGGGCAAGCTGACGGCAGTTATCCGTTCTCTGTGAGTACTGCCGATGCTAGTGAGCCGGCGCACACGGCTTTAGCGAGCGCTACATTCCTGGTGTATACGGACACCGGCGCTCCAAGCGTGAGTATCACAAGCCCTGCTGACGGCTCCGTTATTGGGAATACTGTCAGCGTCGCAGTCAGCGCATCGGACAGCGCGGGCGTGGCTAAAGTGGAAATTTATGTCGACGGCGCCTTAAAAACAACCTTAGCATCCGTTCCTTATACTTACCGGCTGAATAGCAGAAAATTAGCTCGGGGCGCGCATGTTATTAAGGCTATTGCTTATGATAAAAGCGGCAATAGCGCATCGGCTGCAATTACCGTTTATAAATAGCGGGAAAAAAGTCGACTAAGAAAAAATGTTCGCCTTAGGCGAACATTTTTTCTATATCCGCGGTTTTATTTATATCTTTGGTCTTTATTAGACGGATAAAAAATTTGTCTGCTAAAGCCTGGAACTCGGACTCGATGTCGGCCTCAAGGGCGTAAGGCGAAATGTAAATGCTGTTTTGCCATTTTTTAAAATGCAGTTGCTTCAGTTTGGCGCGCAACACGGCGCGTACTTTTTTTTGTTTTTCCGGAATGTCAAAAATCACCAGTTTCCACACGCCGTCTTTTTGCGGCAGCAGGCGTCCAAGCATTTTAATTCCTTCACCCGTTAAGGCAAGGCTGATGCCTTTGGCATCTTGCTGTCGGGATAAAAAACCCTGGGCCATAAGCCGGTAGACATTGTTGTAAAAATCTTTATAGCTGTTTTTTCTTTTTTGACTGTTAAACAGGTCGCGCAAAAGCATACCGGGTTTGCCCTGAAGTTTTTGAAGTATTTCTTTGCTTTGAAGAGTAAAAGTTCTGGCCATGTATGTAGTATAATCCTTGTATTTTTAATTGCAAGCGGAAAATGGGGTAAAAAAGTGGCCACTGATGCACAGATGGTACAAATAAAGGTTCCTCGGAGTAGAACTCCGAGGTATTGCACCCAAGGAGCGAGCCGAGGAGCTAATAAAGCAGATGCTATTAATAAAGATGTGTGGATAACTTTATTAGCAAAATGCTTGATTTTATTGTATATTTAAAAAGAGATTAATCAGACAATTTTGAAAAAAATATACAGTTTTTTGGTAATAATTTGCTTATTTTCTTTGGCCGTAAATAACCTTGCCAAGGCGGTTTTTGCGGTAGCAAACATAAGCCCAACCGCTTCTGTAAAAGCTCAAAATGTAAATTATGTAAATTCAAAAACAGTTTTGGTTCAAGTGGTTGCCCCGCCGCAATCGGCTAGTATAGTGGTGTCGTCGGCAAGCCAGTCTGTTTCTTTTTCTTCCTTGTGCAGTTTGGCAATCAGCGGGAATAATAGTTTTGTGCAAAGCGTAGCCGCCATTAATTTAAATTTGCCGGCGGATTGTTTTTCCTTAAAAATCGGAAAAAGCATCGCTCCCGCGGCCAATCTTTCTGTTTTGCCTTTGGCCTCATCGCTTCCGCAACTAGTTGTGATAAAAGCCGGACTTGCTATATCGCCGGCTAATATTGCCCAAATGCCTACTGCGCAAAATATTCCCACCTTGCCTTTGGCAGTGGTATTTATTTTAATCAGCGTTGAAGTTTGGGAAAGGAAAAATTTGGCCGGTCGGTTATTATCGAATGCCAAAATTTTTAAATCCGCCCTGACTTTGCATCAACTGCAAATGCTTCGATGTTGATATTATACAAAGCATTCAATTTTCAATCATTTTAACAATTTAATACATACTTTCTGTGTTAGCATGCTAACATGTTAGTATGTTAGGATAAATATTTATGTCAGATGAAATCAGAGTTAACCGCCCGCAGCCTTCTCCGGTTATAAGGCAAGATGTGTCGGGTATGGAAGAGGCGGCTTCGGTAAAGAGTTCCAAAGCCCCATGGATAATTTTGGCAGTTGTGGTAGTGGTGTTGGTAGTTTTGGGGGTTTTATTCCGCGATAAGCTTTTTGGCGGCGCTAAGGAGAAGGGTGCAGCCGCGCCGCAGGCTTCGGGGTATCAGGCCATGTTTTTGACTAACGGCCAGGTCTATTTTGGCAAACTCGGCGCCACTTCGGGTAATTTTTTGACCATGAAAGATATTTACTATTTGCAGGTAGTACAGCCTCCGCTACAAGGCCAGCAACAGGCCGGCCAGCCTGCCCCGGCGCAACAGCAGCCGCAAATATCACTGGTAAAATTGGGTAATGAATTGCATGGTCCGGTTGATGAAATGAAAATTTCCCAAGCCCAGGTGCTGTTTTATGAAGATTTAAAGGAAGACGGCCAGGTAGTGCAGGCTATAAAGAATTATAAAGCCAACCCAACAGGCGCTCCGGCTCCGGCTAAATAAGAATCACAGATATACAGATAATCCGCCTCCGCCAGTCGGCGGATGGCGGACAGATACCGCAGAAAAACCCCCGTCCCGATAAATCGGGACGGGGGTTAGTTTTTTGATTTGTGCTGTTCTTGTTGATTAGTGTATTGGCGGTCTATTTAAGTTCCGCAACCAGTTTATCAAACACTTGCGGATACTGGACTGCCAGCTCGCTTAGCATTTTACGGTTAATCTGCACGCCTTGTTTTTTTAGGTTGCCGGCAAATTTGCTCCAAGTGGTTCCGTTTTCGCGAAGGGCCGCGCCTAAACGAACCAGCCATAGAGCGCGCATGTCTCTTTTTAAATTTCTGCGATCGCGGTAAGCGTAAGAATCTGCCTTTAAGAGGGCCTGTCTGGCATAAACAAAATTGGTGGAGCGGCGGTTGTCAAAGCCCTTCGCTCTTTTAAGTAAATTTTTTCTGCGTTTGTTGGCGGCTACGCCTCGTTTGATACGTGTCATGGTTTTAGCTGTAAGCTATAAGCCGTAAGTAATAAGCTTGCTGCTTACTGCTGTCGGCTTACTGCTGATTACTTGTATGGAATTAATGCTTTTAATTTATTGTGCGTTTTGTGCAAAATTAAATCGCGGCGTTTGTTAGTAGTAATTTTGCCGGATTCGCGGGAATTAAAATGATCCTGCCCGGTGGCGCGAGCTATTAACTTGCCGCGCTTGGTTTTTCGAATTCTTTTGGCTGTTCCCTGATGAGTTTTGACTTTAGGCATGTTTCAAATTTAAAATTTAAAGATAAAAATTAAAAATTTAGGTTTCGCCGCAGGCGAATCTATTATTTTACATTTTGATTTTTACATTTTGCACTATTTAGCGGGAGCGACGGTTATTGACCATGTTCCGCCCATTCGCTTTAAGGGCACTTCAATTCTGTGAGGGTGTTTAATAAAAGTCTTAAATTTGTCCAGATTTTGTCGGCCCATATCTCCAAACGCCTGTTCCCGGCCGCGCATTCGAAGTTCTATTTTTACCAAATCGCCGTTTGCCAAAAATTCTTCTATCTTTTTAGCTTTGGTTTCCATATCATGCTCGGAAATGCGCATGGAAATCCAAATAGTCTTAACTTCGGTTTTGTGGGCGTTTTTCTTTTGCAGGCTTTCAGCCTTCTTTTGCTGATATTTGAATTTGGCAAAATCAATCAGCTTGCAAACTGGGGGCTGGGCCATTGGCGCGACTTCAACTAAATCAAGGCCGTTTTCAACCGCCAAAACCAGAGCCTCTGAAGTCTTCATAACTCCCACCTGTTCGCCCATTTCATTAATTACGCGAACTGTTGGAACTTTAATTTGGTGATTTAACCTGACTTTTAGCATTAATTTTGTTAATTTTTGCTTGGTTATTATAGCGGTTGTTAACAGTTTTGTCAATAATCCGGAAAGGTGCAATCCGGAACTACGGAAAGCTACGGAAGTATCTTTTTCTGTAGTTTTCCGTAGTGAATTTTTAATCTTTCCGGATATTTTATTTAGGTACTATCAATATAGCCAAAGTGGCCACGCCGACCAAAATCATCAAACCCGTAATTATCCAGCCAAACGCTTGCGTCCAGGGCTTGTTAACGCGGTGGTTCATAACTTTTTTGTCCGAACTGATTTTAACCACGAAAACCAAAATTATCGGCGCGACAAGCCCGTTTAATACGGCCGCGTAAATTAAGGCCTTAATCGGATCCAGTCCCACAAAATTCATAATTAGCCCCAAAGCCATGGAGATAATAATTACGCCATAAAATGGGTAGGCGTTTTTAAGTTTGCGGTACAACCCGTGCCGCCAGCCAAAAGCCTCGCTCATGGCGTAGGCGGTAGAGCCGGCCAAGACCGGCACAGCTAACAGCCCGATGCCGATTACGCCCAAAGCAAAGAGCAGGGAAGCGTAAGGGCCGGCAAGCGGCCTTAAAGCCGCGGCCGCTTCGGCCGCGGTTTGCACATTGGTAATACCCGCCTTGTTTAAGGTAGCGGCGCAGGTAACAATAATAAAAAACATTACCAGATTGGAAAAAAACATGCCGCTCCATACGTCGGTGCGCATTTTGCTGATTTCCACGTCCGTAGTTTGGGTCTGCCTGAGCTTGAGCGAAGTTTTGCCGGCTAGAATTTCTTCCTCCACCTCCTGCGAGGTTTGCCAAAAAAATAAATACGGCGAAATGGTGGTGCCCAATATGCCGCAAACCAGAAAAATTTCATCGCGGCTAAAGTTTAAGTGGGGAATAACAGTATTGAGCAGTAATTCCTTGCCGTTTAAATTTACCATGAAGGCAGAAGCAATATAGGCCAAGAGTGCCAGAGCCAGCCATTTTAAATATTTGGCGTATTGGGCGTAAGTGGTAAAAATTTGCAGGCCCAAACTTACAACCGTAAAAAATATTACCAAAGAAGCAAAACCCAAATTGGGGATGAGTAAGTTGGTGGCGCTGGCCATGGCTCCCAAGTCCGCGCCAATGTTAAAAGTATTGGCCGCTAAAAGCAGCATTGTTATAATATAGAGAACAGATTTGGGAAACAGCCGGCGGATGTTGCCGGCCAGGCCGCGGCCGGTGACCAGGCCTATGCGCGCGCACATTTCCTGCACCATGGCCATTAGCGGAAAAGAAAAAGCCGCCAGCCAAAGCAGGTTAAAGGAATATTGCGCGCCGGTTTGGCTGTAGGTGGCAATGCCGGAAGGGTCGTCATCGGCCGCTCCGGTTGTCAGGCCCGGTCCCAGCGTAGCCCAATAACCCCGGGCTTTGTTGACCGGCTTGTTGTCCACCAATTTTTGCGCCAATTCGCTCGTGGTTTGGAGGGTTTGTTCCAAAGCCTGGGCCGGCGCGCTGACTATTTTTTCTATGATTTTTTCTGGCACAGTATGGTTATTTTTGATTTCTTTACCCACCTAAACTTTGCTAGAGAATTTTAATCAAAACTTCGTAGTTATAAAATAATAGTGAATAATAAATCAACTTAATCGATTAACTGGCAAAGTTTTGGCGGGTTAACAGGGTTTCTTTAGTTATATTTTACCATACCCAGTATATCAACTTCCAGTGGTCAGCGCTACTAAATTTCAAGATTTCATCCTTCTGCTGAAATTAGGTTGATTTTATTGGGATTTTTTACTGGAAGTTGTATTATTGGGCATATTTAGGGCTTTTATAAAAGCCCTTGACCCCGCTAGAAAGATTAATAAATAAAATGATTAAGAGAAATCTTAATTATGTCTAAGTAACCTATACTTTCTAACGGGGTTGACGAGTAGGCAGAGGTCTGTTATCTTATTAAAGATAACTTAATTTATAGATGATTTTAACCAATTGCCCACAAATTTCTAAGAGATCCAACCCCGGCCTTAAATAGGCCATAGGGGTTATTTTTTTATGTATCAATCCGGAAAAATAAATTTTAGTTACCACTACGGAAAACTGCGGAAATAACTGAGTTTAACTTTCCGTAGTTTTCTGTAGTGCATTATCAATAATTTCCGGATAATAATTATGCTTACCATCGAGGGACAAATCGTAAATATAGATGGAGTTGCCCGCGGCCGGGTGGAAATTGGCAATGACGGAATTATATCCGCCGTAGGCAAAGAAACCGGACAGGCCGATGTGGTATTGAAGGATGAGTTGATTTTTCCGGGTTTTGTTGATGCGCATGTGCACGCGCGGGAATGCGCAAATCATTCGCAGGATTATAAGGAAGATTTTGTTTCCGCCGCCGCCGCCGCCATAAACGGCGGGGTTGTGGCGTTTGCGGACATGCCAAATAACCCGGTGCCGCCGGTGGATGAAAAATCTTACGCTGACAAATATCAGCTTTCCAAAAAATCGGCGGTGGATGTTGTGCTGTATGCCGGCATAGGGCCGCGCACAAGCCCGCTGGCAAGAAAAGTCCCTTACAAAGCGTTTATGGGCAAGTCGGTGGGGGATTTATTTTTTAATTCAGCTGATGAGTTGGAATCAGCCATTAAAAAATATCAGGGACAAGCTGTTAGTTTTCATTGCGAGGATCCAACAATATTGGAGCAAAATGAAAATCAGCCCACGCACGCTTTGCGCCGGCCAAAAGAGGCAGAAATTGTCGCGATTGATTTTGCTTTAAAGCTAATGGAAAAATATCAATTGCAGGGAAAAATCTGCCACTGTTCAACTGCTGAGGGGGGGCGGAAAATCGCAGCCGCGCAAAAGCGTCCCCATGTTAAAGTTTCGGCCGAAGTAACCCCTCACCATCTTTTCTTTGACGAATCGATGATAACGGAAAAAAATCGAAAAATGTTCCAAGTAAATCCTCCCATAAGGCAATCTCGCGAGGATCGCTTGGCGCTTATTGCGGCTTTAAAAAACGGAGAGATAGATTTTTTGGCCACTGACCACGCGCCGCACAGCATCGCGGAAAAAGAAAAAGGCGCGTCCGGCATGCCGCATTTGGATACCTATGGCCCGTTTGCCGCCTGGCTTATAAAAGAGCATCAATTGAAGCCGCAAGACATCGCGCGCGTTTGCAGTTATAATCCCGGAAAATTTATAAGCCAGTTTTCCAATATCCAATATGGTAAAATAGAAGCCGGATACATAGGCTCGCTTACGGTGCTGGATTTAAATCAGCCAATAAAAATAGAAAAATCCATGCTCAAAACCAAACGCAACTGGTCGCCGTTTGAGGGTATTGAGTTTCCGGGACGCGTGGTTTATACGATTATCAAAGGAAAAATATGCAAGCAAAATTAATCCTAAAAGATGGTACTCAATATGCCGGAACTAGCTTCGGCGCCAATGTTTCCATCCCCGGCGAAGTGGTTTTTGCCACCGGTATGGTTGGGTATCCGGAAAGCTTAACCGATCCTTCCTACCGCGGGCAAATTTTGGTGTTAACTTATCCGCTTATTGGCAACTATGGCGTGCCGGACAAAAAAACCTGGGAATCGGGCAAAATTCAGGTTTCGGGCTTAATTGTATCCACTTACAACAGCACTCCTTCGCATCACGAGAGCTTGAGGAATTTATCAGCTTGGCTTAAACAAGAGGGGGTCCCGGCTTTGGAAATAAAAGATACCCGCGGGTTGACTTTGCGGTTAAGAGAAAAGGGCTGTATTTTGGGAAGAATTGATTTTGGCAATCGCGGACTGACGCGGAATCCGCCAGTTGGCGGATCGCGGACTGACGCAGAAAGTGTTTTTTCTGATCCAAATTTGCGCAATTTGGCCGCCGAAGTTTGCGTAAAAAAACCCAAAGTCTATGGTCATGGTAAAAAAACAGTACTGCTTCTTGATTGCGGAGTAAAGCAAAATATTATCCGCGAACTAATCAAACGCAATGTTAAAGTGGTAGCCGCTCCTTGGAATTATGATCCTTTTGCCGCGAAATTAAAATTTAACGGCGTGTTAATTTCCAACGGCCCGGGCGATCCAAAAATGTGCGGAGCGACAATCGCCAATGTGAAAAAAATTATCAGCAAAAAAATTCCAACCTTTGGCATTTGTTTGGGCAATCAAATTTTGGCTCTCGCCGCGGGCGGGGACACGGCCAAAATGAAATTCGGCCATCGCGGGCAAAACCAGCCGGTCTCTCTCATCGGCGCCAAAAAATGCTATTTAACCACTCAAAATCACGGTTTTGAAGTAAAAAAAGTGCCGAAAGATTTTAGGCCGTGGTTTATAAATTTGAATGACAAAACTAACGAAGGCATTATCCATAAAAAATTGCCGTTTATGTCCGTGCAGTTTCATCCCGAAGCCTGTCCGGGGCCGACGGATACCGCTTGGTTGTTTGATGAATTTCTAGGAAAAATCTAATTACTGTTTTTACTAACTACGAATTGGTTACGAATATACTAATCCAAAAACATCATTATTAGTATATTAGTACAGATTAGTAGTTAGTAAAGCTAGTGCTGATAAAATTTTATTTTTTTATGAAAACATTGAAATATAAGAAAGTTCTCATCCTTGGAAGCGGAGCGCTAAAAATCGGCGAGGCCGGCGAATTTGATTATTCCGGCAGCCAGGCGATTAAAGCGCTAAAAGAAGAGGGGATAAAGGTTGTTTTAATCAATCCCAATATTGCCACCATTCAGACTTCGGAAATGCTGGCGGATGAAATTTATTTTTTGCCGGTCAATGAGTATTTTGTGGAAAAAGTCATAAAGAAAGAAAAGCCGCAAGGCATTTTGTTGGCTTTTGGCGGGCAGACGGCGCTTAACTGCGGTTTGGCTTTGGATAAGAAAGGTATTTTAAAAAAATACAACGTGCAGGTTTTAGGCACGCCGGTTAAAACCATAGATTTAACCGAAGATAGGCAAAAGTTTGCCGACCACTTAAAAAATATCGGCATCCCGGTGCCTAAAAGCCACGCGGCCGCCTCATGGGCCGAGGCGCAAAAAATTTCCAAACAAATCGGCTTTCCAATTATGGTGCGCGCTGGCTTTGCTTTGGGCGGGCAAAAGAGCGGGGTAGCGTTCAATGTTAAACAGTTGAAAGAATTGGTTGACGGCGCTTTGGCCGTGTCCCCGCAGGTTTTAATCGAAGAATATTTGCATCATTATAAAGAGCTGGAATATGAGGTGGTTAGGGATAAGTTTGATAATTGCGTTACGGTTTGCAATATGGAAAATTTTGATCCGCTTGGCATCCATACCGGGGATTCCATTGTAGTGGCGCCCAGCCAAACTTTGAATAATTTTGAATACCACGCGCTTAGAGAGGCCAGTATAAAAATCGTAAAAAGTTTGGGTATAATCGGGGAGTGTAACGTTCAATTCGCGCTCAACCCCCATCCAAAACGCGGACTTACGCGGAATCCGCCAGCGGGCGGAACGCGGACTTACGCGGAAATCGATTTCAAAGTCATTGAAGTTAACGCGCGTTTGTCACGATCGTCAGCTTTGGCTTCCAAGGCCACAGGGTACCCCTTGGCCTACGTGGCGGCCAAATTGGCTTTGGGATTCAGCTTGGCGGAAATAAAAAATCAGGTCACCAAGCGCACACAAAGTTTTTTTGAGCCGGCTTTGGATTATTTGGTGGTTAAATTTCCGCGCTGGGATTTGGAGAAATTCAAGGGCGCCGAAGAGCAAATCGGCTCGGCTATGAAGTCGGTCGGGGAAGTAATGGCCATTGGAAGAAGTTTTGAAGAGGCTTTACAAAAAGCCGTGCGCATGCAGTCCGGGCAGATTGAGGGCGTTACCGATAACGGCTTAAACCGCGATAAAAAGTTGCTGGAGCATTATTTAAAAATCGCGACTCCCAAGCGCTTGTTCGCGATTGCGGAAGCCATGTCCGCGGGCTTTTCGGTATCTAAGATATACAGGCTTACCGGGATAGACCCATGGTTTTTGCACCGGATTAAAAATATTGTTTCTGCTCAAAAGATTTTGGTAAAAGATAAACATCTAGATCATGAAAAACTTTTAGAGTTAAAGCAGCTTGGCTTTTCCGACAAAAAAATCGGCCAGCTTTCCGGGAAAACCGAATTGGAAATCAGAAAAATCAGAAAATCGTTCAATATCAGGCCGTCCATTCTTCAAATAGACACGCTTGCCGGCGAATTTCCGGCAAAGACCAATTATTTGTATTTGTCTTATTATGCCAGCCACAATGATGTTGAAGCCCTGGGAAAAAAAGCCGTAGCCGTTTTGGGCAGCGGGCCGTATCATATAGGTTCAAGCGTGGAGTTTGACTGGTCGTGCGTGCACGCGGCTCAGGCGCTTCATAAGCACAGGAAAAAATCCATTATCATTAACTGCAACCCGGAAACCGTTTCTACGGACTACGACATGTCGGACAGGCTGTATTTTGAAAATTTATCGTACGAAACCGTGGCCGATATTGCCGAATTTGAAAAAGTTTTGGGCTTGGTTATTTCCGTGGGCGGCCAGCGGCCGAATAATCTGGCAAAAAAATTGGTCAGCCAAGGCTTTAATTTGCTCGGCACCAAAGCCGGGGATATAGACAAAGCCGAGGACAGAAATAAATTTTCCGCGCTTTTGGACAAATTAAATATTCTCCAGCCCGCCTGGCAAAGTTTTGCAAATATTACCGATGCGGAAAAATTTGCCGAAGAAGTCGGTTTTCCAGTGTTGGTAAGGCCGTCATACGTGCTTTCCGGCAGCGCCATGAGCGTTTGCTACAGCCTGGATCAATTGAAAAGTTTTGTAGGCAAAGCCGCGGTTTTAAGCCCAGAACATCCCGTGACTATTTCCAAGTATGTGGAAAACGCAAAGGAGCTGGAATTTGACGCGGTGGCGCAAAAAGGCGAGCTTATGGTTTACGCGATTTCAGAACATGTGGAAAATGCCGGAGTGCACTCGGGCGACGCTACCATTGTTTACCCCACCCAGCGGGTTTACGCTTCCACCGAATACCAGTTAAAGCAAATTGTGAAAAAGTTGGCCCAGGAACTTCAAATTTCCGGACCCTTTAACATTCAGTTTTTGGTTAAAGACAACCGTCCGTTTGTGATTGAAGTGAATTTGCGCGCCAGCCGCACCTTTCCGCTGCTCTCCAAAGCCATGCGCGCGAATTTTCCCGAAATAGCGGTAGACAGTTTTTTTGGCAAAGCAAAAAAGCACGATTTTGAACATCCTTCATCGGTTGTGGTAAAATCCCCCCAATTTTCTTTTGCCCGCCTTTCGGGCGCGGATCCAATCTTACGGGTGGAGATGTCTTCCACCGGCGAGGTGGCTTGTTTTGGCAAAACCTACGACGAAGCGC
>JAJYWK010000045.1 GCA_021791515.1 bacterium
GCCGGCGTAAGGCGTTGACTTCTTCGATCCCTTAAAACCAATCTTGCCCGCGCTGCTCCATAGCATAACGTTACCGGACATGTCAGTTGCGCTTACAATTGTGTTGTTATAAGTGGAATTTATGTAAATTCTGCCTTTAGTGACCTTTGCTTTGGCTTTTTTCTTCTTTGATTTAACTTTGGTGATATCGGCCGCCGGCAAAACAGCATCAGCTGTCTGAGTTTCAACTTTGGGTTCTTGTTTAACAATTGTTTCTTCGGCCATAAATATGAGTTTATCAAGTTATAAAGTTATAATGTTGTAAAGTTGGTTTAAGCACTTTATAAACTTTATAACTTTACGGACTGTGAACTAGCTTATGTCTTTTCCGCAGCGTTCTTGCGGCCCGAGCCGGCGGTTTTTCTTACGTTGCCGCGGCGGGTGCGGGAATTGGTCTTGGTGCGCTGGCCTCTAACCGGCAAGCCTTTAATATGCCTGCTCCCCCTGTAAGAGCCTATTTCCTTTAAGCGCTTGATATTCAACAAAATCTGCTGGCGCAATTCGCCTTCTACCTTAAAAGTTTTTTCAATAAATTCGCGAATCCGATTTAATTCTGGCTCTGTTAAATCTTTGGTTCTTTTGTCCGGACTGACATTCACCGCGGCCAAAATCTTTTTGGATTGGCTGAAGCCTATACCAAAAATTACGGGCAAAGCCGCTTCGATTCTTTTTTCGTTTGGAAGATTTACGCCTGCTATTCTAGCCATATATGAGTTAATCAAGTTATAAAGTTATAATGTTGTAAAGTTGGTTTAAACACTTTATAAACTTTATAACTTTACAGACTTTGAACTAATCGTTAGCCCTGCCTCTGCTTATGCTTGGGAGTTGAGCAAATAATATAGACTCGCCCAAATCTTTTGACGATCTTGCATTTCTTGCACATGGGTTTTACGGAAGCCCGAACTTTCATAGCTGTTAAATTATTTGAAATTGATTGAAATTAAAAAATTGTACGCTACCTCATTCTTCGAGTTATCCGCCCCTTTGTTAAATCGTAAGGCGTCATCTCTATAATTACCCTGTCCCCGGGTAAAACTTTTATCTTATTGACTCTCATTTTGCCTGCCAAGTGCCCTGTAACTGTCTGACCAGAGTCAAGTAGGACGCGAAAAATAGCATTAGGCAAGTTTTCTATAACTTTGCCCTGCAATTCTATAATGTCCTTTTTATTTTGACCGGACTGCCCTAAATCTTGATTGCTGGAAGTCAATGGAAAACTATTAAATTATCTTAGGCTATTTTAGCACAACGCCTGGATTTATGTCAACCCGCCCCCCAGTTTGCTTAAATTTGATTATCATTTTATTTGTCTTCTCCAACCGAAGCAATAGTTAAGCCAATTTTTCCCGCAAATAAGGGAAAATTCTTTTGCCAGGCAGGCGCCAGAGTAATTTCTACTTTATCAATATCCGCCTTAGAACGAAGCAATTCATTAACCTCGGTCTGGGTTTTGCCTGTTAACTGCGATGCAAAACCGGCCAGATTTATAGAATAAACCGCTTTTCCTTCAAAATGCACTGTCAGTTGCGCGACTTGAGTATTTAAATCAAAACCTTTTACTTTTACTATTAAAGGATTTTCTTTTGAAATAACCAAAGATTTATTAGCCGCTAAAGTTTGGACTATCCGCTGATTAATTAAATTATTCAAATCATCGGTTTTAAATGCCAGACCGCTAAGTTTTGCCTGCAAATTTGCGTTAAAATTTGCTGTCTCTGTCCCAACCGGATTGTCTGTGGCAAAACTTGACACATCAAAAATATAGGATTTTTCAGGCAATGTAAGCCCGGTGTTTGTTAGTTTTACTCGAATCTCTTCCAAAGACCCCGCTGTAAGCTGGGCCTTGGCCGCGTCTATATCTTCCTGCGAAATAACAGATAGATATCGGGTTGTTCCGCCGGAAATTTCAGTGGCTGTTTTAGCGTAAAGCAGTTGCGGTTTGCTGCCAAACACCTGATTGGTGATTTCCATGCGCGTGCCGGCCGGTAAATTATAGTCTTCTCCGCCGCTGGCCGCAACCACATCCACTGTTGGCCCCAAACTTGATTCGTCTATTTCTTTGGTTTTCGCGTTTTTATATGTTGTCGGCCGCACACCCTGGACATCGGCCGCCAATTGGTAATTCCGACTGCCTGCCATTAACACCGTAGTGCCGGCTTTTAAATTAATCGGCAATTTGGTAAAGTTGTAAATTTGAACGGCGCCCGAAGATTTGTTACCGACCTGCTTTTTGCCCCGGCTCTGAAACTTATCTCCCAAATTTACGGTTTCGTCAACTTTTACGGCCGGTAAAGCAAGCTTGGCCGGATCCATACTTTGCAGGCTGGCGGACATACCAATTTCCATATCACGCGTTACAATTTCTGTTTTCGGATAAACCACAACGCTGGCGCGGGGCAAAATCACAAAATAAAGAAGCCCGGCAAGCGCTATACTCAAAGTTAAAATTCCAACTGCGATTTTGCCGGAAGCGGACTTCCGATTGTTTTGCGGCCGGATATATTCGGCTTCCAGCTCTTTGGGAAAAAGCGTTTCGGTAATTTCCAATTTTTTGCCAGAAAGCGAACTATTGATAACATTTGGCGGGCTTTTCCTTAAAACCCTTGGAGCGGCTGCCGGTCTTGATTCCGGCATCAGCTTGTGAGCAAAATTTTTAATTTCCGAAACCGTGGCGGCAATTGGCCCGGCCATTCCGCTGGCTTGTTCGCCGGACTGTTTTTGCGGCCGCTGAATGTCTGACATTGCTTTACTGCCGCCGGCTTTAGGTAAAAACTTTAGCTGGAAGCCGGCTTCTTTGGCGTACAGCTGGCCGCGCTCGTCCATGGTTAAAATAAAAATTTCTTTTTTCAGCAAATCCGTCTGTTTTTTTAGCAACCTTAAATTAATGCTATCGTTAAACAAATAGCAACGTTTAGGGCAGACCAAAACCACCTGTTTGCCGGGATTGTGCTTTAGCCTTGAGACAATTTTGGAAACATCGTCTTCTAGATTTATATAGATGCTGGGAGTCATAAAAGTATCAAGTAGTAAGAATCAGGTAGCAAGCCGCTTAGCCCTTGATACTTGCTACTTGCTACATTATACAAAAAATCCGGTAAATGCGCCAAACTACAAAAGTCCCTTATATTGAAGACGCTTATTAAATGATATCTTCTTGCTGTTTTCCACCTGTGGCTGGTCAAACGGGTCGACATTTCTTAAGACCGATGAATATACGGCAAAAAGCTGCCAAAATGCTGTAAATGCCCCAACCTCCCCAAAACTAAAATTGTTGATTGATAAATGCGCCACCGGGATGCTGTTTATTCGCGCGTCCTCCATGGTTGCGCCTGCCTCGTAATCTAAGGCAATGTCCAATGGAATTTTATTAATGTCAGCCAAATGATGTCCCTTAATTTGTACAGAGTGAAGTGCGGGTGGGTAACTGCTGGCTACCTGATGGGCAAAACTTTCCGCGGTCATAAAAAAGCCGCAAATATTTTTCCGCCCGCCAAAAAATCTTTGGTTGGTATGGTGCTGGCTTTCCGGCGCCTCATGCGCGAAGTAAGTCTGTCCCAGTCCCGCTTTGCCAAAACTTTCATGGCAGAGCTGGACAATTAAACTGCTAATTTGAAAAAGATTGTGGGTATAAAAAGGCATAAACACGTCTACGTAGCCTTTTTGTTCAAGAATATTGAGCGTGCTAGCCGCCCGCCAGGCCAAGTTGTCTTTTTCATATAAATAATAAAAAGTTTTAGCGCCCTTATACAAATCTTCCGCGTCTAAGCCCGCTATCATAGCCGGCAGTAGACCCACTTCCGTAAAACTGGTATAGCGGCCTCCTATTGAAGGATGCAATACTATATCTGCCTTTAACTTTTCCGCCATGGCCCTAAGCGGGCTGGAACTGCCCGTAATAATCAGCAATGGAAAATCCATGAACTGCGACAGCGCCTCAATTTGGGTAGTGTTTTCTCCGGACTTACTTATGGCAATTACCAGGGTATTTTCTTTTTTTAATTTTTGTTTTAACTCAAAAACATAATCCGGATCAATAGTGCTTAAATAAAAAACTTTTTTTGTAAGCTGATTTTTATACGGTTCGCAAAAACCGGCCACCGTGTTTAAAGACCCGCCATGCCCGACAATCAGCAAATTTTCAAACTGCTGATATTTTTCCGCCTGCTTTTTCATTACCTCAAAGTCCGGCGCATACTTAACAAACCCCGGAGTTTCGGGTAATTTAAATTGGGTGATGTCCGCCGGCGATGGGCAGTTGTAAAATTCAAGTTTCATAAAATGATTGTAATTTTAGTCTCCTTCATATGGCCTTAAGCGCGGACCGACGCTGGTTGAACTGTCATTACTTTTGACAACATAATAATCGCTAAATTCACTGCCCAACCACTCTGATAAGGCCAAATCGCAATTTACTGCCAAATCATCGCAATCAATATCCGGATTAGCTTTTCTGGCTGAATAAAAATCCAAGAGCGTAAATGTTTTACTTGCCGGCATAATTCGTCCTTTTACCAAAATTGAATCGGAAGTATTTGAAGAAAAGCCTGCCTTTCTTGCCGCATCAATATGAGTATTATTGCTGGAAACATAGAGCTTGTGATCCAACCTTGAAACAAGAAAAGCAATCATGAGGTTTGCTCGCAACTTTTTTCGTACAAGATCCAAATCGCCTTTAACATCTAAAATAGAAAATTTGTTTTGTTCTCTGCGTTCCCCCCCCTGATAGTATTCGCTCATAAAAAAATTATTTACTAGTTGATTTAATTCTTCTCACCTTAATATCATGATTGGGAGGTGGTTATAAAAATCAAGTTTCATTGTGGTATCATTCCCGCGAAAGCGGGAATCTTAATACTTTTTTTGTAAACCCTTCAACAAAATTATTTTTATGTTGCCAAACTCTTTTTACCAAATCTCCTGTTATACCAACATATAACACCCCATTCTTTTGACTGGCTAAAATGTAAATATAATATTGCTTCATAAGATTCCCGATCAAGTCGGGAATGACACATAAAAATTCTTTATACTATACAAGCTTTAATTCTTCTTACACCTGCGCTAGAGGCCTCTTCTTTTTGGATTTTGAATGTTCCAATAATACCCGTGCGCTCCACGTGCGGGCCGCCGCAAAATTCGCGGCTGATAATTTCCCCGGTTTTGTTATCGCTGATGGTATAAACCGAAACCGTGTCCGAGTACTTTTCTCCAAATACTCCAATAGCGTTTAGTTTTCTGGCTTCCTCAAGCGATAAAATTTCTTTTTTTACTTTGAGATCCCGCGCGATCCAGGTATTTACCAACAACTCCACTTCCGCGATTTCTTCCGGCGTCATTTTTTTGTTGTGCGTAAAATCAAATCGCGTTCTTTCTTCCGTAATATTACTCCCCTTTTGCCAAACCTCTTCCCCTAAAACTTTTCGCAAAGCCGCGTTCATTAAGTGCGTGGCCGTATGCAGGCGCACAATTTTGTCAGAATGGCTGGCCAAACCGCCTTTAAATTGTCCGGATGACGCGGTGCGGGATAATTCCTGGTGTTTTTTAAACTCCGACTCAAATTCCGATTTTTCAATCGTCGAGCCGGCCTGCGCCGCGAGCTCATGGGTTAGTTCCCACGGAAAACCGTAAGTCTGATATAAATCAAAAGCATCTTTGCCCGTCAACATTCCGGATTCCGTATTCTGAATTCTGGCCTCAAACTGTTTTAAGCCCTTTTCCAATGTCGCTTCAAACCTTTTTTGCTCTGCCAAAATCACGGCAAAAATATTTTCCGAACGCGCTACCAAATCCGGATAAGCAGAAGCATAAGTTGCCGCCACTTGGCCAATTAGCGCGTCAAGCCAATGGTGCTTTAAATTTAATAGCCGCCCCATAACCAAAGCCCTGCGCAAAACACGGCGCAAAACATACCCCCGGTCTTTATTGGAGGGCTCCACCCCGTCTCCGGCCATAAAAACCGCGGCGCGAATATGGTCCAAAACAATTCTGGCTTTTCGGATTTCATCGTTGGATAAAATTTCCTGGTCCAGCGCCAGCACTTCCCACATCCCCTTAAACAATTCGGTATCGTACACCGACTTTTGCCCGTTAAGTATTGCCAAAACCCTGTCCAATCCCATCCCGGTATCTACATTTTGCTTCTCTAAAGGCACAAGGGAACCGTCAGCCTTTTTTTCATACTGCATGAAAACGTCGTTCCAAATTTCAACCCAACGCGGCTCATCAACATCGTAAGTTTTTGGCGCCGGCGAGCCATCGTCAATCCAATAATGCATTTCGGTATCGGGCCCGCAGGGGCCGGAATTGCCCGCAATCCACCAGTTCTTTTCTTTTGGCAAAAAACTAATCCGGTGCTGTGGTACCCCGAGCGACATCCAAATTTTTGCCGACTCATCATCTCTCGGAGCATCGCTGTCGCCGCCAAAACAAGTTATAGCCAACCTTTCCACCGGTAAATTTAGCCACTCCTTAGAAGTTAAAAACTCAAAACTCCACTTTATGGCGTCTTCTTTAAAATAATCGCCCAAACTCCAGTTGCCCAGCATTTCAAAAAATGTAAGATGGGTGTTATCGCCCACTTCTTCAATGTCGCCGGTGCGGATGCATTTTTGTACATTTGCCAAACGCGCGCCGCCGGGATGTTCCTGCCCTAATAAATAAGGCACCAACGGGAACATGCCGGAATTTACAAAAAGCGCCGAAGGGTCATTTTCCGGCACCAAAGACGCCGAAGGAATAATAGTATGTCCTTTGGATTTAAAAAATTCCTGGTATTTAGTTCTAAGCTGCTGTGCTGTGATCTTCATAATTAAAATTTTCCATCTCACTTATCTTTCTGGTCAGCGCTTGGCATAACGTTTTTTTATATTGAGTTTCAGGATTTTTGGACACACTTAAATTTTGCGCCATATTCCTCAATCCTATCCTTAGGCTTTCCAACTTATCTTTCAAAAGACCACCAGTATTTGCGTTCATAAACTCTTCAAGATCGTTATTCATTCCTGCCAGATTAAAAATTCTTTTTAGGTCTTGCTCCATTCCACCATTTTGACCCAAATCAAAATTTAATACTTCTTGCGCCGCTCTGGCCTGTTCGCGGTTTAAACTATTTGTTTCAACTATGGCGAAAGCTCTTTCGACACCACTAAGGGGCTGCTCGCCCAAAGATGTAGACATAAAATTTCAAATTAATTATTTTATTTAGTAAATTGAGTAAGTGCGGACTCCATCTGCACATCTTTGCCCGCGGTTATGTCTTCTTCCGTCAGCTTTACCTCAATATCCGGATCCAACCCGTCCTTGTTCAAATTTTTGCCGCCCGGGGTTATCCACTTGGCCACCGTTACTTTTACCGCGCTGCCGCCAGGCAAATCAACCAATTCCTGCACACTGCCTTTACCAAAAGTTTTTTCACCAAGTAATTGCGCAAGGTTGTGGTCATGCAAGGCACCGGCTAAAATTTCCGCCGCCGAAGCCGAGCCGCCATTTACCAAAACTATGGTTTTTAATCCGGCCAGCCTCGGATTTCCGGAAGCCTTAAAAATTTCCGACGTTCCGTCGCTTTTGGCTTCCGAAACTACCAACTCGCCGCTCTTTACCCAAGCCGACGCCACGTCAACAGCGGTTTGCAAATAACCGCCCGGGTCATTGCGCAAATCCACAATTATACCAACAATATCATGCTTAAGCACGTCGTTTACAGCCTGGTTAAACAAGCCATTAGTGTCATCGCCAAAACGGCTAATGGTGATTACAGCGACATCTCGCTTTTGCCCATTTACTTCCGTTTCTTTGTATTCCCATTTTACGCTTTTTATTTTTATATCGTCACGGACGATTTTAACGTCAAAGGGTTTATTTTTTCCTTCTCGGTAAATTGTTAAGGTTACCGGCGTTCCTTTGGTCCCGCGTATCTTGCTTACGGCCTGCTCCACTGACCAGCCCTGGGTGTTTTGCCCGTCTACCGCCACTATTATATCTTTGGCCAATAGTCCAGCTCTTTTTGCCGGAGTATCGTCCAATGGCGCAACAATTACAATATTGCCGTCTTTTTTACCGACTTCAGCGCCAATTCCGCCAAAACTTCCCTTTAAGTCGGTTTTAAAATTTTGCAATTCTTTCGGCGGGAAAAAACTAGTATAGGGGTCCCCCACCGAAGCCACCGCGCCTGCCACCGCGCCGTATAAAACTTGTTGTTGATCAACTGGTTTGTCTATATATTTTTGATTAACTACATCCATAGCTTTCCATAACAAGTTGTAATCCACCGTAGCAGGCTGATCATTTTGACTTACAAGCTTAAACTCTTTGGGCGAAAAAACAAAACCTTTGTTTCCGGCCTGATATCCAAAATAATAAGCTCCGGCCAGCAATACTAGGATAATTATCAACTTAGGCATAAAAGCCCCGCCGCCGGTTTGCTTGGAGTTGTCGTTCTGATGGTTGTCGCTTGAAAGATCCATAATTTATTTAGTTTGTTTTGTTTAAAGTTTATCCGGCATCTTCCCAAAATACCTCATGGCTTGGCTTTTTAAGGATGAATCCAGCACAATTTGATTGCGCTGGATGAATGGGCTTAATAGTTATTCTTCCTGCGAGGTTTTGAACCTTGCAGGAAGGCGCGGGATTTATTAATTATACTAAAAAACGGCCAGAAAAGGAAATTAATCAGGCACTCACCACCGGTTTTGTTTTAAAGGAGTTAATTAAGATTAAAACTCCCAAGCGCAGATAAATCATGCAAAAAATCAGCCAATTAAAAATAAAGGGATAATTTTTGGCATAGTGTTTTTGGTAAAAAATCCACATTGACTGGTGAAACCACTTAAGGGCTTTAAAGGGAATTTTGGCCGATGACGAACCTTTGAAGTGCGTAATGAAAGTTTTAGGGTAATACCAAACTTTATATCCTGCCTCTTTGCATCTCCAGCATAAATCCAAATCCTCCCCGTACATAAAGAAATCTTCATCGAGATAATTGCCATTTGGCAGTCGAAAGTCCGACTTGCCAACATTCTGACCCGCCGATATTCCGACTTGCCGAATCATCATAAACGCTCCCACAATACTGTCCACTTCCATTTCTTTATTTTCGTCAATGTCGGAATAGTTGTAATTTTTGTTATTTAGCAAAAACAGCCGCTGGAAACTGTTCCAGGGATTGGGAAACCGCCTGCGGCACGCCAAGTCCAGTTTGCCATCGGGTTTGATAATTTTACAGCCAGTAATGCCAACATCCGGCCGGCTTTCCATAAACTCCAGCATGATTTGCAAGGCGCCAGGCTCTAATTGTGTGTCGGGATTTAAAATTAGCAAATATCGGCCGTTTGCTTGTTTTATTCCGAGGTTATTGCCGGATGCAAAACCGGTATTGCCATTTTTGATTGACTTGATGTTATATGCTTCATGCTTCACATTCCATGCTTCCAGCCATTCCATGGTTCCATCGTTAGAGCCATTGTCCACAACTATTACCTCATAAGAATATTTTATCTGTGACGCAAAAATACTCGGCAATAAAACCGCCAAGTGTTCTTTGGATTTATAGGAAAGAATAACTATTGATAAATCTATTTGATTCATAAAAACTTGTATTATACGCGCCCGCGTTCTATATTAGTATTTATTTCCCTGCGCTTAGCAAACATTTTTGACAGTAATTTTAACATTTTGGGCAAAATTTTTAGCGTCCCTATTTCAAAAAACAAAATATACAAAAACATAAAAAGCTCTCGGACAAAAAACTGCGGGTAAAACCATTTGGAATTTTTAATATACATAAAAATATGGTTTTGGTAATTGAGTTGGCGAACGCGCGGGCTTAACGCGCGGTGGTGCTTGATAAAACCGACAATATCTTTATACCCTCCGGCCGACGAACCAGCGCCCCGGGCGTGGTAGCCGACAGCGGATGGGATAAACACGCATTTAAAACCGGCATTGCTCATTCGCCAGGTTAAATCCACATCTTCCCAGTAGCTGTGAAAATCTTCATCAAAAAATTCTTTACTAGCTTGTAGCTTGCCTGCCCGTCCGGCAGGCGGGTAGCTGGTAGCTTGTAGGGCGGACCTGCGATACATTGCGCCAGCGGCCGATACGGCTTGAACTGATGTTAAATTATCAAATTGTCCGTTATCAACCTCGTGCTGTCCCCTGTCCCGCGCGCGGCCGGATTTGCTGATGACGACGCCAGTGGTGTCAATAATATTAGTTTTCTGATTTTTATCGAAATCAAACCTTAATAATTTACCGGTAGCCGCGCCGACTTTTTCATCTTCAAACGCTTTTAACATTTCTTCTATATAGTTCGGCTCCATAATCATATCTGGATTTACCAATTGAAAAAATTCCGTAGATTTTTCATTATGGTTTCCCTCCCCAAGTTTGGGGAGGGTTAGGGAGAGGTTGGCATATTTTTCGAAAACTAAATTATGTCCTTTAGCAAAACCAATATTGTAGCCAGGATCAATTACTTCGACTTGCGGAAATTTTTGCATCAGCAATTCCTTGCCGCCGTCATCATTGCCGGCAATTACCGCCACAACGTTAAAATTCTGAAAGGTTTGATTGAAAATTGCCGAAAACACCGGCGAAATAAATTTGCGGGAATTATATACTACCTGAACTATTGTAACTTTGGGCATTTTGAAACGCTTACTAAACTACCAAATGACAAAAACGACGAAAATGACATAATTGACAAAAATGGACTGCGGTAATATTTTTGTCATTTTTATTATTTTTGTTCATTTTTGTCATTATTCTCCCTCGTGATATTCATGATATCTTTTTACAATCAATCCCGCCAAGCCGAGATTAATAAAGAACAACATTAACACTTTATCGTTGAACAAAGTAATATCAAAAAAAGCCGCGGCTAATATCCACAACACCATCAAAAAAGCCTGGGCGACAAAATAAACCAAAAAGTCTTCGGTTTTTTCGTAATGGTGGATAAAACGCCATAAATACGACAAAACCGCGATCCAGAAAGCCGCAAAAGCGGCAAAACCAAGCGCTCCGGCCTCCACAAATACCTGCAAATACAAACTGTGGGCCGAAACGTACTTAGCCGGCAGGTTATAGCGGGTATTTAATGTTTTAGCCGCGTCATCATAAGTTTGTTTTTGCGCCTCGGGGTGAAACGAGATTAAAAAATTTCCAAAGCCAACGCCCCAAGGGTGCAACGCGCCATAGCGAATGCTGTTGTGCCAAATTGCTATCCGCCCCTGGTTAGAACTTTCATTTAGATCGTAAATGCTGGCGGCGCGTAGCAAAAAGTTTTCCTGAAATTTTTCCACCCGCAAAAAAGCCAGTCCGCGGTTAATAAACGGCGAGAGCCCAAACAAAATAAAAATAATCAAAAATGGCCATAAAAATTTTCTGGCCAAGTGCTTTTGGAAATTTTTATAGTAGCCCCAAATCACAACTAAAAACGGCAAAACCATACCTACCCATACCGCTCGCGTGCCGGAAAGAATTAAACCCAAAGCCGCAAAGCGAATCCCCGACCACAGCCATTTGCGAACATGCACGAACACACTGCGGGTTAAAGCCGTGCCCATACACAAACCGAACAGGCAAATATAGGCAAAGGACTGCGAATCCGGCATTATGGAAAACATCCTCAGTTCCTGAGCGCCGGTAAAAGAGAACCAGGAGTTTGAGTACATGGATACCGAAGCAAAACTCGCGCCGTAATAGAGTTTAGTAATATTTGAAGCCCAATAAACCCAGAAAGTTCCAAGATCAGTTAAAAAAGTGCCGAATAACTGCGAAAAGCCCAAAGTGATAATAATAGCCAAAGTCCAAATTACGTAACGGATAAGCTCAAAAATTTGCTGTTTATTTTTTAGGCTGTTTATCATTACCAAATAAAAAATATAAATATTTAACCAAAAAATAATCTGTTTTACAGCTTCCCATTTAAACGGACCAAAAAACAAGCCGGCTAAAAGGCCAATGGCCGCAAAATAAGCCAAATACTTGTCCCATGGAAGGAAAATAATATCCTTAATCCTCCCCCCTCCGCCAAGGCTACGGGGGGAAAGCAATCTTTTATCCCTAATCAGCCAAACTAAAAACAGCGCGATAAATAAAATCCGCCACATGGGCAAAGCGTCAAAGCGCGCGTTGGGTACTGCCACGAAAAACGGGATGGACAAAACTAAAAGCAGTATAGATTCATACACCGGGCAAAGCAAAATAAATGCTAAAAGCAAACCCAAATTTAGCCAAACTAAAGCCGTGGACCAACCAAGCATGGCCATACCGGCAACGCTAAAATATTGCCAAACAGTAAAAAGAATAATGAGGAGTTTTAATCGCGGAAGATCTTTTATTTTTTGAATTAAATCTTTAGTCATAATAAATTAAATACTTCCAATGTTTCTTTTGCGCATTTATCCCAACTAAAATCTTTTAACCGATCCTGCCCTTTTATTTTTAAGCTGTCCGACAGAGATTTATCCATTAAAACCTGTCTAATTGCGCTTTTTATTTCCTTAATATTTAAAGGGTCAAAATAAACAGCCGCATTGCCCGCTACCTCCGGCATGCTGGAAACCCTGGATGTCACCACCGGCGTGTTAGCGGCAAAACTTTCCAAAATTTGCATGCCAAAGCCTTCGTAAAAACTGGGCAATACCAGCAAACTTGCGTTCCTTAGCAATTCTGTTTTCTCATTTTCTGAAACATGATTTAAATAAATCACAATGTCTTTGTTTTTATTTACAGTTTCTAAAATTTGGCCGTATTTCCACCCGGGTTTTCCTGCCACAACCAGCTTATGCGGTAATTCCGGATGCTCAATTTTTAATTCTCTAAAAGCTGTAATTAGGCCTTCTAAATTCTTTCTCGGCTGCAAGGTGGATAAGAATAAAATGTATT
This sequence comes from bacterium, assembly GCA_021791515.1. Lineage (GTDB taxonomy): Bacteria > Patescibacteriota > Doudnabacteria > UBA920 > UBA920 > PALSA-1336. Next base: position 12,931 of record JAJYWK010000045.1, read on the forward strand.
TTTCCGGCAGGGTGGAAGTTTGTAATGTAAGATCCGAGCTAGTCATTTCATAACCATGATGGATCACCGCAATTCGCTTGACATCGGAATTGTAAAATTTAATTATATCCCGCTTAGTGCTTTCGGAAACTGCAATAATTTTACCCGCTCTTTTGACGGCAAATTTTGTTGACCATTCCAAAAAATTCCTCATAAACCAGGTAAAAGACTCGGGAAAATACCGCCAGCCAACATCATGCACAGTGACGACGGATTTTTTTGGATGAATAATAGGCAAAGCCGACGCCGGAATAAATAAAACATCAACCGGGTGAAAAAGCATCTCCCAGCTGAGCCTGAGTTGCGTCCAAAACAGCGGAAACGGCATTACTTTAATTTTAAAATTTTTTGGTAAATTTAAAAACCACTCTTCAGGGTTTGTACGAAGGTAAAGAATGTATTGATTTTGCGAATCAATTTTCGCCAAATGCAAAATCAGCTGCTTGGCGTAATGCTCCACTCCGGTTTTTTGAGCGCAATTAGCCCTTTCTGCCTCAATTCCAATAATCATAGTTTAATTATAGCAGACAACTCCGCCCTTTTGGCAGTATGCCAAAAGGGCGGAGTTTTTATATTCCAACTTCTAAATTCTATCTTCCAGCCTACGGTATCTCGATTATCACCGGAGCCTTACTGCCGGTGGAAAACAGCAGTAAAGGGGTAAAGCTGGGAATGGGAGGGGCCGGGGTGCCCGGAGATTTGTT
>JAJYWK010000058.1:0-3632 GCA_021791515.1 bacterium
AAAATGGAAAATTTTGAAAAGATCAAGGAAAAACTGGAAATTCGGGTTAACGCGGTTATGTCCAACCTTTCGGGCATTGGCATCCGCGCCCAGCGGCTCAAGACTGAAGAAATAATCCAGCTATATTATAATTCATACAATTTTGAGGCCGGGCCGATAATAAATCCTAAAGAGCTGAAGGATATTAAGATAGCTGAATGATTAACACGGATCTACAGATGGTACACGGAAAAACTGATTGCTACGGATTCTAAATTATTATGACATATGGAATAAAGAAAATTGATCTGCTGTATGAAGATTTAACCTACAAAATCAGAGGGGTATTATTTGAAGTCCATAGGGAGCTTGGCAGGTTTGCTACAGAAAAGCAGGATGCCGATTTATTTGAAGCAAAGTTGAAATATCATAAAATGAATTACAGACGGGAACAGCGAGTGGGGGATTCAGGCAACATTACTGATTTTATAATCGAAGACAAGATCGTTGTCGAATTTAAGGCCAAACCTTTCTTATTAAAAAAAGATTACTATCAGCTGCAAAGATATTTGCAAAGCACCCAGTTGAAATTAGGTTTATTAGTAAATTTTCGTTCAGAATATTTAAATCCTAAACGGGTTTTGCTCGCGGAATCCGCAGATATCCGCAGTTCCGTGTCCAATCCGTAGTATCCGTGTTAAATTTATGTCTATATTTTCAAAAATCAACGAACAGGAGTTGGAAGTTAAAAAACAGGAGCTTAAAGAGGCTGAAAAAGAGCATACCTTAAGTTCGTCTTTAAGCGAGCTCGAAAAGACCTATAAAGAGGGCATGACTACCCTGCGCGATTTAATCGCGCCGGCGTCCTTAAAATTTGAAAGTTCCCATTTTGAGTTGAACGGCAAATTCGGCCGCAGTTTCTTTGTTTTGGCTTACCCGCGGTTTTTATCCACCAACTGGCTTTCCTTTATTATTCAGTCCGAAGGCGCGCTGGATTTATCCATGTTTATTTATCCCATTGACTCGGGCGATATTTTAAAAAAGCTGAAAAGCAAAGTCGGCGAATTGGGCTCGCAAATGTCAATTAACCAGGAAAAAGGCATGGTGAGGGATCCGATGCTGGAAACGGCCTATAAGGATGTGGAAGGCCTTAGGGACCAGCTGATGCAGGGCACGGAAAAATATTTTCGGTTTGCCTTGTATTTTACAATTTACGCTAATGACTTAAAGGAACTGGATAAGTTTTCCTCCACTTTAGAGAGCGCCTTGGCCGCCAAATTGGTTGTGACCAAGCGGGCGCTCCTGCAGACACAGGACGGGTTTAATTCCACCTTGCCACTCGGAATGGACCAGTTGGACGTAGCTAACAACATGAACACATCCCCTTTGTCTTCCTGCTTTCCGTTCGTGTCTTCTGATTTAACTTCCAACGACGGCATTTTGTACGGCATCAACCGCCACAACAATAGCTTGATTTTATTTGACAGATTTGCCATGGAAAATGCCAACTCCGTGGTGTTTGCCAAATCCGGCGCCGGCAAGTCCTACGCCGTAAAATTGGAAGTCTTGCGCTCTTTAATGGTGGGCACGGACGTAATTATTGTTGATCCGGAAAATGAATACCAGCATTTGGCCTCTGCCGTAGGCGGCACCTATTTAAGCGTGTCCTTGAATTCTCCGTCCCGCATTAATCCGTTTGATTTGCCCGTTGGCCTTGAAGGCGAAGACAATGCCGACATTTTACGCAGCGCGGTGATTAATCTTTTGGGCCTGTTTAGTTTAATGCTCGGTAAATTAAATCCGGTGGAAGAAGCAATGATGGATAAGGCCATTTGGCAAACTTACGCCAAAAAAGACATTACCGCCGAACTGCAGGATTTTCGCGGTGTGGAATATCCGACCATGAATGATTTGTTTGAAATTTTAAGCGGCATGGTTGGAGCCGAGGGTTTGGCGCAGCGCTTGGAAAAATACACCCAAGGGACATTCGGCGGCCTTTTAAACCAGCAGACCAATGTGGTGTTAAATAACCAGCTGGTGGTTTTTTCCATCCGCGATTTGGAAGAAGAACTGCGGCCGATTGCCATGTATATTATTCTAAACTTTATTTGGAACATTGTGCGCTCGGAATTAAAAAAGCGGATTTTAGCCGTGGATGAAGCCTGGATTTTGATGCAGCACGAAGACAGCGCTAGGTTTTTATTTGGCATTGCCAAGCGCGCCCGCAAATACTATTTGGGGCTTACCACCATTACCCAAGACGTGGCGGACTTTTTAGCCTCTCCTTACGGCAAACCCATAGTTACCAACTCTTCCATCCAGCTTTTGCTTAAGCAGAGCCCGGCCGCCATAGCCGTTATCGCGGAAACTTTTTTCCTTACCGAAGGCGAAAAATACCTGCTTTTGGAAAGTGAAGTCGGCGAAGGCATCTTTTTTGCGGGCTTAAAGCACGCGGCCATTAAAATTTACGCTTCCTATGTGGAAGACCAAATTATTACCACCGACCCTAAGCAATTGCTGGAAATCCAGGAAAGCCAGGAGAAACTTTCTTAAAAATTCCAAATTTCAAATAACAAATTCCAAATAAATTCCAAATTTCAAATTCAAAAATTCAAACTAAAACGTTTGAGAAATTGGTTTTGATTATTAGTTTTTGTTTGTGGTTTGGTGCTTGTAATTTGGAATTTTATTAATCTTTATGGCGGAAATAGGCACAATCAATACAACCGGCACTCAAGCGGCGGCTCCGCCGCCAAGCGGGTCTGGAGGAAAAATACCCAAAACTCTGGGAGTAGGGGAGAGTTTTGTTTTTGGCCGCAACCGGATTGGTTGGTCCAGCATCCATATCAATGGCGCGTTTATTAAGCCTCATTTTGACATTCCTTTAAGAAATAAAGACAAGGTTGTTCTCAAGGGCAGCGGCTTAAAAGTTTACAATCAAGTTGGGTTTTTAGCGGGGGTAGATTCGCAGCAGAGCGTAAAAAAACTTTTTTTACCCTCCGCAAGCACGAGAAGCGACGGTATAATTGAGTTTACTGTTCCGGATTTGTTGGACTTTGGAATCAGAGAAGGCGGGCATCCCTGGTTGAAGTTGATTAGCGCGGATTATCCGGGGGCTGATGTTATTTTAAGGCCCTATTTGACTTTTCATTCTGCTCCGGTCTCCGAAGAAGAAAAGAAGAAAAAAGCCCAGGGTAAAGGCGGAGTCGGGCAGGACGGCAGCGCTGAAGAGGGGAAGGTCTCGCGTGATCTTGCAGAAACTTTTGTGGAGCCGGTGTTGGAAGGTTTTAGGGATGTATTGGCGGGGTCGGGTAAAAAACCGGTTGTATCAGGCCAGCCCAAAGCGGCTGGAGCAGCGCCCGCGGTTAAGCCTAAACCTTCAACCTCTGAAGTTGACTTGGATGACGGAGGAGAGATGCCGGCAGACGTGGAAGAGCAAGAGCAGGAAATTTTGGAGCCTCAAGCCAGCTTAAATTTTGAGGACGCCAGTTCAATTGTCGGCGAGTATATAGATAAAACCCAAGGGGGTATTGGTTTTACAGCAGACCGGCAGGCGGTACTGGGAGCTTTGGAATCCGGGGATTTAAGCAAGCTCACGGTTGATCAGAGAAATGTTTTAAAAACAGCTGTGAGCGCCAGTTCGCCGGCTTATG
>JAJYWK010000058.1:3642-13472 GCA_021791515.1 bacterium
GGAAGTCCAAACCAGGGTTTCAGGCGGGGCGCCAACAGCGTCGGGGTCCGTAACTGCTAAGGCGACAGTGCAGGGAGGGGCAGGGCCGGCTGGCGGTACAGCTACGGTCAGCGGCACTGTTGGCGGTACAGGAACTGCCGGCGGGGAAGTTTCAGGCGCTCTTGGCGGTGCGGCCACGGTTAGCGCATCGGCGCCGGGCGCGCCAGGCGGGGCTGCGGGTACGGCAACCGGAACATCCCAAGTTAAAGGCGAGGCGGCGGAAACCGTAGGCGGCGGCGGACAGGCAAGCGCGGAGGCGAGCGTTGCATCAAAAATCGGAGTTCAGGCCGCGGCTGGGGCAGGTGCTCAAGGGCTTAAACAGAATTTGGAAATTGCCGGCGAATTTTTGGATAAACATCCGGAAGTTATGCCGGCCGCGCAAGATGACAGGCAGGCGATAATTGAGGCTTTAAAGACCGGAAATTTTGACAATTTAACTCCGGCGCAAAAGGCCGGATTAATCCAAATTTTACAACAGCAAGCGGCGTCGCCCGAAGCGCAGAAAGATCCGCGGCTTTTGCAGGCCTTGCAAAGCCTGCAACTTATGCTGGCCGGCGGCGAGCCGGAAGCGGGAGTGGCGGGAAAAGAACCATCCCAGGCTTCGGACAAAGGCGCCAAAGCCGAAGCGGCGGGAAAGACTGCGTCAAAACCGGGAGCGCAAGAAGAGGGGGGTGCACCGACTCCGCCGCCGGAAATTCAAGCTGAATTAGACAAGTTAAAAAAAGGCGGTGAGCCAATAAGCGCAGCTTTAGATAGAGCGCGCCGCGGTTTGGGCGTAAAGGGCTCGGCAAGTCCAAAAGGCGCGCCGCCGAGGTCATTGGGATCGGGCGGCGGCGGTTTGGGAATGGGCGCGGGAGCGGGCAAAGGTGGTGAAGAAGCAACTGGTGGGCCAGGCGGCGAGCCGGGGGAAACAGGGCCTCAAGCTGAAAGCGAAAAACCAAAAGAAGAGCCAACTAAAAAACCAGGCGCGCCCGGCGCTGCGTCGGGCGCCGGCAGTGGTAAGGAGTCCGGACCTCAAGCGACAACTCCTCCGCCAACAGGCCCTCAATCTCCGCCGGGGGGAGAGCCCGGGGAAAAGGCTCCCCTTGGGAAAGAGGAGCCGGAAAAAGAGAAAGAAAAAGAAGAGGGCGGAGAAGAGCCTCTTCCCATTCAAACAGCTCAGGATTCCAAAAGTCTGCTTGATGCCGACAAGTTTGCGGCGGCGGAAAAAGCCGCGAACAATGCTTTAAACAAAGTTTTATTGGATACCTCTCTTTGGGTTTGGGGCGCTGCCCTGCCGACTTTTGGGCTGTCAATTTTTCTTGGTGCTATTGTTGGCGATTTGCTTTGGATATTTAAAGGTTGGTCGGTATCTTGGTTGCAGCGGTGGGTAAAAAACAGCCCGATTTTGGGCAAATTTTTAGACGGTTCAAATATTAAAGTTAAATTGAGCGGAGCGGTAAAAGCCAATATTCTTGCCATGAATGCCGTGGTCGCCGCTTTAATTGCCTTAGTTTTTGTGTTTGTAGTTTCATTGTTATGGGGGCTTTGCAATTCTTGGTACACTCATGCCCTAATGAAAGTTGGCGGGATGGGCGATATGTGCAAAGCGCTGGACGAGAGCGCCATTACCAGGTGGGTAACCGCGCCTTTAAACAGCACCCAAACTTCCACCGGTTTTCAGCCCAGCAATAATGTTCCGGGAGATTTAAATAGTACCGCTCAATGGACTAATCAAATTAACGCCACCGCTGAAAAGTTTGGTATAGATGCCTGCATTTTGCGGGTAGTTGTGCAAAAAGAATCCGGCGGCCGCGCGGACATTATTGGCTGTGATTGCGCGTATAACGGCAAGCCGCAGTTTTGCCCAAATGGCCGACAGAGTATGTCCTATACTCCGTCTTATCCGTTTAATTGGGATCAGTGCTCCTATGGGGTTGGTCTTACCCAGTGGACCATTTTCCAAAAGAGATTTGCTTCCATTCCAACGGATTTTCGGCGCTGGCGCGACATTAATACCCCCAGCCGGACGCCGTTTGGCACCCAGTTTTATACGGTAGATGATTTTTTGAATCCCCAAACCAGTTTGGATTTAACCGCTCAGGCTTTTAGCAAGTACTTAGGCTCTAACGGTGGTAGCGTGCAGGCCGCGTTTGGCTCTTATGCCGGAGCGAGCGCTTCCCAGGCAAAATTTGTAGCAGAAAGAATGGCTCTGTATAATTTATGTAAAGGACAATAATAACGGTTCGCCTAATGGTTTTGTCGGTGGCAGTAGCGGGGGTGCTGGGTTCAGCGGAAGGTCTTAAGTTAAGCATTGACCGGCAAGATGGTTCCCATTGTGCTAAAATGATGATTGGTTGGTTAAAATTAGTCTGTTTTGCCACCATTGCTACAAAGTCAAATATCCTTTCAGGCACAATGGGAACCATCAAGTGCGTAAATCTTGAATAAATAAAATTATGGAGAATTCTAACGGAGCGAATTTCAAAGTCTTAAAATATTTTGTCATCGGAATAATCGTGATTGCTTTTTTAGTGGTGATTTATTCTTTGTTTTCCGGCAAAACGCCAACTGTCCCGGAAACTAATACCAATAACGGGCAAGCAGCAACAACATCTCCGCAAAATATATTTTTAACCGCAGAACAAAAAGCCAGCGCGGCAGAATTTGCTAAAAACTTTTTAGTATTGTATAATAATTACGCATATGAAGATTACAGCAATTTTCTGGCGCTGGGGGATTATGAAACGCAAAATGCCCAGCAGCAAACCCAGGATTTAATCGCGCAGTTGAAACAAAAAACACCCATTGGCTTTACTCAAACATCAAAAGCTGTGGAATCAAGTATTACGGTGGAAATGGCCAATATGGCGCGCGGCAGTTTAAAAGTCAAAGCCGATCTAGAAGTCATTCAATCTGTAATATCAAATGACAATGGCGGAGTTTCCGCCCGCTCTTCAAGCGGCCCTCCTCAAAAATCTATTAATCAGCAAATTACGCTAACCTTGGTTCCGTACGGCACTTCTTGGCTGGTGGATGATATACTAATTAGCCAAAATTAAATTTAAACAAAAATATGCCCAGTAATACAGCTTCCGAAAAGCTGCCTCTTGATTAATAGGCCCAAAAAGAAATTATTAAGGCTAGGAGTATTGTCATTAAAAAGTTGAAAAAAATGTAAATGGCAGCTTGCCAAACGCCTAAATAAGGTATTTTAAACAAATTAACATTAACTCTTATTATAATTAATTCCTTTCCCAAAAATGCAAAAGGCGTTTGGGTTCGGAAGATGATATACTGGGTATGAACAAAAAAGCCATAATGATTTTAGGAGCGATTTTTATTTTAATTGTCGGAACCCTAGGATTTTTGATTTATTCCAAGTATGCTTCCAAGAGTCCGTCTGCACCGCCGGTTGCTAATAATTCCATGCCACAAACCCCGGCTACATCCACGCCGCCGGATACCGATAATAATCCCATTATTCCTCCGCAAACTCCGGGCGGAGCAATTAAACTTAGCGATGACCAAGTAGTTTCGCCGGCCTTATTTTTTGACGGCAGCGGCATAACTTATTTTGACAACCAAGGCCGGCTCTACCAGGCGGCTTTAGACAGTTCGTCCGGCCAACTCGCTTTAATTAACAAAAAACAGCTTGACATCCCGCAAAAACCCGGCATTACTAAAATTTTATGGCCGGCTCAAGGCAATGATTTTATTGCCCAAGCTGCGGGCACTGGCGGCCAGCCCGTTTGGAGTTATTTTAGCAGTACAGCCAGGAGCTATACGGATTTGCCGCCCCAAGTCGCGGCAATAGACTGGTTGCCTTCGGGTAATCAAATAGTTTATGTTTGGTTTAGCTCCGGCAAGGCGACATTAAACGTGGCCGATCCGGATACCAAGAATTGGAAAAAATTGGCCGATATGTGGGAAACCGACAATGCCATTTCCGTTTCTCCGGACGGCACCCAACTATTATTTTATGAAACTCAAAATTCGGGCACTGCCAATGCGATTAAATCCGTAACCATAGACGCCAAAATTTGGAAGGATATGGTTAAAAACGGCTTTAACAGCGGCGTTCTGTGGAGCCCGGACGGCCAAAAGTTTTTGTTTGGCAAAAAGGATGTTGTTAGCCAGCAATATCAGCTGTGGGTTTATAATATGACCTCTGGCGAAGTTAAAAATTTGGGAATGTTTACAACCCCGGAAAAAACGGTGTGGGATAAAGATAGCACCATTATTTATGCCGCAGTGCCGAATTCGGGCGCGGGGGCTGGTGTATTGACACAGGACAGTTTTTTTAGGATGGATACCAACACCATGGAAAAAAAGCAGTACGATTCAGGCCAAGCTGCCATTGACGGCCGCAGTCTGTTTTTGAATTCCACTTCCGATAAGCTGTTTTTCAAAAACGCGCAGGATGGGGGATTGTATTATATTGATCTTTCAAAATAAGTTTGTTCGGCTCAAATTAAGGCTAATTTTTAATGCTCATCATCGCAAAATGAGCAAAAATGACAAAAACGACGTAAATGACAAAAGCAGCGCCCGGCGCTGTCCCGAACGAAGTGAGGGATCCCTCTCACGACAAGTCGTGATCGGGACGGCATAAATGCCGTTTTTGTCAATATTGTCATTTTTTTAATTTTTGTCATTGTCTTTATGAAATCTCAAACTATTTTCGTCTGCTCTTCCTGCCAATACCAAAGCCCCCGCTGGCAGGGGCGGTGTCCGCAGTGTTCATCTTGGAATTCCTTGGAAGAGCAAAGGATGGCAAGCCAGAGCCGAAAACCCGGGCCGGCAGTTAAGCCGGTTAACCTTTCGGGCGTGGATATTTTAAGCAAACCAAGAATAAAAACCGGCATTGGCGAGTTTGACGAAGTAATCGGCGGAGGGCTGGTGCCGGGCAGTTTGGTTTTGCTTGGAGGCGACCCGGGCATCGGCAAATCCACTTTAGCCTTGCAGTTGTCCATGCAAACCGAAGGAAGCGTTTTATATGTTTCCGGGGAAGAATCGGTGAGCCAAATTAAGCTTCGGGCTGACAGGATAAATAAAAATCATCAGTTGGATGTTTTAGCAGAAACCGATTTAATGGCCGTTTTGGGCAGTGTGGAAAACCAGCAGCCCGAGTTGGTAATTATAGATTCCATCCAGACCATGTATTCAGAGGAGGCAAGCGGCGTTGCCGGCGGCGTGGCGCAGGTGACCAACGCGGTCCAGCAGATTATGCGTCTGGCCAAGCAAAACCACATTACTTTTATTCTCATTGGCCATGTGACCAAAGAAGGCTATTTGGCCGGCCCCAAGACCTTAGAGCATATGGTGGATACGGTTTTGTATTTGGAAGGGGAGCGGTTTGCCAGCTTTCGGATTTTGCGCTGCGTAAAAAACCGGTTTGGCACGACCAATGAAGTCGGGGTGTTTGAGATGCAGGGCGCGGGGCTTGTTGAAGTTAAAAATCCGTCGCAATTGTTTTTGGGTGAAGACAGTATAAAGGCTTCGGGTAATGTAATTACCTCTGTAATGGAAGGCAGTCGCGCGCTTTTATTGGAAATTCAGGCGTTAACATCAAGTTCGAATTTTGGCTATCCAAAGCGCACGACAGCCGGGTTTGATAACAACCGCTTGCAGTTATTGTGCGCGATTTTATCTAAAAGGGCAGGGATGAATTTATCCAGCCATGATATTTACGTTAACGTGATTGGCGGGATTAAAATAGACGAACCGGGCGCGGATTTGGCCGTGGCTTTGGCCATAATTTCCAGCATTAAAGATTCCGTAATTGAAGATACAGTCGTAATAGGGGAATTAGGTCTTTCCGGCGAAGTGCGTTTTGTGCCGAATTTGGAAAAACGGATTAAAGAAGCCGAGAAACTTGGATTTAAAAAAATTGTTTGTCCCAAAAATAAGTTATCTTATAAGGGCAAAATTGATATCCTGCAGGTCAAAACTTTAGCTGAAGCGATAAAGGCGGTATAAAATGTTATTTTAAAAAATCAGGGGGTCAACTGGTCACGCCGTCGTATCCGGCATGATCCAAGTCGACCCCCTTATGCCCTTTGGGCCACTTCCCCTTAAGTGGCTTTTCGGGGCAAACCGTGGATAAATCAAGAATGGCTATACGCCGGCAAGTATACTGCCAGGCCGAGAGGCATCGGCAACCATACTTGAGTCATCCAAGGACTAGGTCGACTCGTGGCTGAACTTGCGCCGCGAAGGACGATGGGGGCGGCGGTATTGGAGGTTGCGCTCCAGACGCTCACGTTCCTTTCGTTCCGCTACGGCTCTCTGTTCAGCTTCCCGGAGTGCCAGGAGCTGTTGCCATGTCTCGGGGTTGAACACTGTGAGGCCGTTGACTCCCAGGGCGCCCATCAAGGCTCGGCGGAGATCTGAGAAGGTCTGAAAGAGGCCATCCACCGGTTCGTCGCTGAAGCGGGTTTCTGGATCGTTGATCACAAACCCGGAAACGTGAACAGCGGTCCCACTTCTTGGTTTGGCGATGAATTTGATTTCAGTCACCATTACCACTTTTTTCCTACCGTCCTGGAATTCCATTTTAGCCTTTCCTAGGACTGGAATTCTAGCTAACTTGGTTTTTGCCAAGGTTTTTCTCCTGCTCCGTTGGATTTTTCCACGAAAATGATCCCAGCACAATGCCGGGTACCTCCTTGGAAATTGAGATATTTATAGCATAAAACCATATTTTTGTCAAAAAAAAAATAAAAAAAAACCAACATAAGTTGGTTTTTAATGTGTATTATCTCGATCGAAGCGAAAGCGAAGTGGAGAGATCACTTAAAGATTTAAGTTTAAACGATTCCTCGACTCCCTAACACTTTCGAATTCAGAAGAAAGTGTTAGGTCGCTCGGAATGACAAGACAGAGGTGGTTTTATTCAAAATGTATTACCTTGTTTTTTATCTTTTCCCAAAGTTTGGGGTGGCGGGATAGACTTGCGTCATCCGCCAAAAGCTTTTTGGCTTCCTCTCTGGCCGGTTCAATGAGTGAAGTGTATGAAAGGTCAAAATATTTATAGTCCCAGCCGGATTGCGCGGCGCCATAAATCTCCCCAAACCCGCGCTGTTTAAGATCAGCCTCTGCCAATTCAAAACCGTCCTGGGTTTTGGTGAAGGCTTGGAGTCTTTTTTCTGCATCGGATGATTCTTCTAACCTCTCCCCCTGCCCCTCCCCATGCATTGGGGAGGGTGGGTCTGATTGGAATAAGAAGCAATAGCTTTGATGTTCGGCCCGGCCCACGCGGCCGCGGAACTGGTGTAATTGAGCCAAGCCAAAGCGCTCGGCGCCTTCAATAAGCATCACGCTTGCGTTAGGCACATCCACGCCAACTTCCACGACCGAGGTGGAAACCAGAATTTGAATTTCATTGGCTAAAAATTCCGCCATTACTTTTTCTTTTTCAACTGATTTTAATTTGCCGTGCAAAAGGCCAATCTTAAACTGCGGAAAAATTTTTTGCAGATTTTCCGCTTCTGTTTTGGCTGACTTGGTGGTTAAAATTTCACTGTCTTCAATTAGCGGGGTAATTACAAACGCCTGCTTGCCGACCTTAATTTGCTTAGCTATGAAGTCATAAGCTTTTTGCCTGTTGGTCGGCTCTACCAACTTGGTAATAATCGGCTTTCTGTCGGCCGGTTTGGTTTTAATCTGCGAAATATCAAGTTCTCCGAAGAATGCCAGTTTTAACGTTCTTGGAATCGGTGTGGCTGACAGCGACAACAAATGCGGCACTCTATTACTAAGCGCGGACTGACGCGGACTGGACGCGGACTTACGCTGGCCTTCTCGGGCAGTATCATAGACTACTCTCTTGATATGGACATCGTCAGGTGCAAAATTTATTAACAGCGCCAGCTTGTATTCAGAACCTTTTAGATACGTCCAAATTTGTTTTTCCTCCGATCGTCCTATAAACGGAAGAGCTTTTAATTCTAATATTATTTTGTTTTCCATAACAAAGTCAGGCTGGTATGAGCCTATTTTGGTATTTTTATATATAATTGGAATATTTTTTTCTTTTTCAACAACAATCCCTTTTTCTTTAAATTTTAACAGTAAAGCGTTTTGATAAATTATTTCCTTATGTCCCAAACCAATTTCTTTCTTAACCTCAAAAACGCATTTTCTAATTGTGTAAGTCAAATTTTCATATAAGAGTGTTTTGTCTGCGTCGGTCTGCGAATCAGTCTGCGTCGGTCTGCGAATCAACGCCGCGCGTTGATTGACGCCAAAGCGGTGTTGCTCGTCAATAATGACTAGAGCCAAATTCTTAAAATTTACATCCTTTTGTAAAAGCGCGTGCGTGCCAATAAATAATCCAGGCATTCCTTCCTTAATAAGCGCTTGTAGTTTAGTTTTAGCGATGTTTTCATTATTAAACTTTGTAAAATTATTTGTAAGCAAGATAAAAACCAATTTTTGACGGCCGTCAACTTTTGGATTATTAAGAAATTTTATCGCGGTTTCAAAGTGCTGTTTGGCCAGAATTTCCGTAGGCGCAAGAAAAACAGTCTGGTATCCGCTGGATACCGTTTGTAAAGCCGCTATTAGCGCCACCAAGGTTTTGCCGCTGCCTACGTCTCCTTCTAAAAGGCGGTTCATTTGCTGGGGTTTTTCCAAATCCCGCAGAATTTCCCAGGCGGCTTTTTTTTGCTCGGCGGTCAGCTGAAACGGCAGGCTGTCTACAAAATTTTTAATTAAATTTTGGTCAAATTTGAGGGCAAAAGCCTGTTTTTGTGCTATCTCCAGTTTGTATTTTTGCGCGGCCAGCTGGCTAATAAAAATTTCCTCAAAAGCCAGGCGTTTTTTGGCCATTTCTACATCGGACAAGCTTTCCGGAAAATGCGATAGCCTAATGGTATTTTGGAAGTTAAGCAAATCCTGGTTTTTTAAAACAGCAGGCGGCAACTCGTCTTCAAATTCATTGGCAAGCGGCAAAACTGTTTTTATCAAATTGCGCAAGGTCCGAGGGTACAAGCCTGTTTTTAAATGGTAAACTGGCACCAGCCGCGCGGTATGCACCGGAAAGTCGGAAAGTTTTTCATAAATCGGGTTAGTTAGTTGCAGGCCAAAATTATAGTACTCTGGCGTGCCGGCCAAAAATATTTCTTCGCCTTTGGTTAAAGTTTTGGCTAAATAACCCTGGTTAAACCATACTACTTTAATGGAGCCGGTATCATCCGAGACAACGGCTTCTGCTAAATTCATTCGGCCTCGAAAAGAAAAACGGGAACTGATGGATTTAATAGTGGCTTTTACACTCACCATTTCTTCGGGCTTTAAATCCTTGATTTTGGCGGTTTTGGAAAAATCCAAATAGCGATAGGGGAAATGCAAAAGCAAATCCCGCGCGGAAAAAAGCCCGAGTTTTTTTAAAGCCGCAGATTGCGGCTTTGTTAGTTTGGTTATTGATTCGATTTTATCGGAGAGTTGCATGGTGATGTAGTGGGGATGCAGGGCGTCCCGATTACCGTACTAAGCGCGGTGGTGACTTCGGCTGGAATTTCACCCCGCACCATTTCTCAAATTTATCTGGTGACCCTGGCAGGAGTTGAACCTACGGCCTTTCCCTTCGGAGGGGAACGCTCTAATCCGCTGAGCTACAGGGCCGGATTAATTTATTTTTAAGAAATGGTGCGGGGCGGGCCAGCGGCCTTTCCCTTCGGAGGCTTTGAATAACGAAACCCCTCAATCCTTAACAATCTGGTATACTTTTCTTGGGGGGAGTTTCCTTGCTTTTGACAAGAAAACCTGCCCCAATAAAAGTAACACGATACGCGCGGCAATGAACG
>JAJYWK010000070.1 GCA_021791515.1 bacterium
ATTGGGGCAGGTTTTCTTGTCAAAAGCAAGGAAACTCCCCCCAAGAAAAGTATACCAGATTGTTAAGGATTGAGGGGTTTCGTTATTCAAAGTCTACGGCACCACCGAGCCATTGTAGCCGTTTTGTCCGGCGAGATTGGCAGTGGTAATGTTATCCCCTAAAACCGAAACATCCTGGCCGGTAAAAGCGTCTTTAGCGGTAAAATTAATATCTTTTACCAAAATCGGCGATTGATGAACCTGCGAGGCGGATGGGCTTAACCGAATCTGAAATTCTAAAATCTTCGGCTGGCTAAACCGGCCGGTGTTGGCTGGCAGCTGGCCAAAAGTCCAGATAAGCTTGTTTAAAGCCGAATCATACTGTACGTTATTCGATTCAGAAGAAGTAAAACTGCCCGATGTCGCGCCGGCCGGCAAGAAAGCAGTTAAAACCCCGTTAGTAAAATCGTTGCTGGAATTAGTCAAAGCAAGCCGGATTTTATAAACGGTGGCCTTGCCGACCTGGGGCGGCAAACTGCCGGAGATAAAACTTAAAGTTTCCGCTATTGCCGCCGGGCTGGAAATTTTTAAATTTAAAGTGTTGCCGGGAAAATAACTTTGATACTCGTTTGATTTGATTTTTAATGAAGAAATCAGCGTCAAATTCTTGGAAGAATCTTTGGTTGCCGGATTATTGAGCTTAAAGCTAAAGCTTAATTGGCCGGAATCGTTGGGACGCAAGTTCTCCAGCTGGGAAACACTGGCGGCATTCCAGACAATCGTACTGTTGTTTATTTGCGCGCCTTCCGCCCGCAGCGAGGTTAAATCCACCGCCCGGCTGTCTAAATCCACCTGAATATTAACGCCGGTAGCGGCTGTACGGGCGTTGTTTTGATAGCGCAGACGGATGGTCAAATTATCACCCGGGTCCACCACGCCGCTGGTGTTATTGTCCAAAGTTTGCGAGATTAAAAGCGGCAAACTGGAAATGGCCGTAATAAATTCCGAGGTGTTTTGGCTGTAAAATTGCCCGTCTGAACCCAGAGACAAAAACTCCGCCTTAACGGTTTTGGATTCGCCGGCGCTTACCGCCGCGTCAAAAGAACCTTGGATTTGGATTTGGCCGCTGCCATTTTGAGCTAAAGTGCCCAAATTCCAGGTATCGTTGCCCAAAGAAGCCAAAGGAGTAGCGGCGGCAAAATTAAACCCTGCGGGGTAAGTCATTTTTATGCGGGCATTTTTAATTTCGGAGCTGGAATTGTTTTGGTATTTAACCGTATAAACTACCGGCTCGGCATTATTGGCCTGGGTTGGGCCGCCCAGCTCCAACACAACGTCCGAGGCGACCAGGCGCACAACAGAAGAAGCCGATTTTACAAACTCTGAATTAAAATTGCTATAACTGTAATGCAATTTTAAATTCAAAGTTTTTTGGTCATTTACGCTGCCGGAAACTTTGGCTTTTAAAAATACCGCCGCGTTCTGCCCGGGCAGCAAATCGGGAATACCAAACAGCGTGCCGGATAAATTCTCTGTTTTAGGCTGGCTGCTTTGATAAATCATGCCATCATCATACGCAAGCTCCAATTCCAGCTTAACCAATTTTTGGCTGTCATTATTCTGAACTGTAATTTTATAAACCGCTTCCGCGCCGCTGGGCACGGTTTCCGGCACTGAAACATTTATATTAACATTGGCCTCTTTTGGCGCCACCACCGGCGGTTTTCTAAAGGCAAAATAAGCTAAAACGCCGATAATCGCAACGCCAATAATAATCGCCCAAAAATAAAATTTGTTGGCGCGGTAAAAAGCCTTAAAACCGGACGACCCCCCATCCGGCTCCGGCTGGCGGGTTAACTGTTCCCTAAGTTGGGAATCTATCATTGGAGTTTCCACCGGCTTTTTGACAAAATCGGGCTGGTTTTCATTTTGTTCCATAAAAAATTCTACTAAATACTAAAGAACACTAATCTACTAAACTACGAATTACACTTTAGTAGTTTCGTACCGCCAGCTGGCGATTTTCGTATTTAGTAGACACATTAATATTATACCACGATTGCTATTCGCCCAGCCTAAAATTGTCCGATTTCATCTTACGCTCTAAGTAATATTCAATAAAAACGGAAAGCAGATGCTGGGCGGCGCTTAAAGCTTTCTGATTGGTTTTAATTGCGTCCAAAGCCGTACCAAACTCCAGTTCTTTCAGCAGCTTTATGGCTTCAACATCAACCGGCCAACTGCCGGCTGAGGACTGTTTTACAAAACCGCCCTTGTGAGGGTTAAAAAAATATTTTTCCAAGACCGCTTCTTTGTTTTCCGGCAGCATTGGCATCAACCCTAAGACCTTCAGCGCGAGCAGCTTAAAACGCAGAACTGCTAGCATATAATTTTCCTGATTGTCGGCTGAATTTAAAAAAACAAAAAGCTGAAACAACGCTTCAAACAAAGCTTCGTTTTTATGCTCGTCGGCCGTAGCTTTCATTACCAACTCCGCAGCATAAAAAGCGTGTCCTACGGCCGGCAGGCTCTGTCTTAAATTACTGAAAGTCTCAATCGTTTCGGCGCGAATGATTTTTGGCAGCCGCGCGCGGGTAAGCGTAATATGAACCAAAAATAAAGCCTGCAGCTTTTGCTGTAGTTTGGATTTGGAAAGCTTGATTGATTTAGCCAACCCCCGCACTTTGCCCAGCTCTTTGGTAAAAAAAGTAATGATTTCATCAGCTTCACCGTAGGGCTGCTTTTTGAGGATAATGGCGGTGTAAGTGTTTTCTCTGGACATATTTCTACGAAATACGAAATTAACGAAATACGAAATCGATGACTAAATAATTTTCGTATTTAGTGCTTTTCGTATTTCGTAGAGAATTATATCTTAACTATTCCCAGCCACACGGCCTTGCCCCCCACTTCCGCCTGAATTTCAAAATCCACTTCCACTTCCAGGCTTTTACTTATTTGGCTGATGAAAGTTTTTTTGCGGTCCAGCAATTTTAACAGCGACTCTTCCAAAGCCGGCTCTTGGGTGTTGTAATACAAATCCACCAGCTCCCCGACTTTGAGGCCGGATTTCTTGCGCAAATCCTGCACCTGCCGCTCCAATTCCCTGGCCAGCCCTTCGGCTTTCAATTCAGCTGTAAGATTCAAATCAAGATAGAAATTTTTAATTCCCGCGGCTCCGGGAGCCATTGCCACGCCGGTTCCCCGGTTGTTTTTATCCAGCAAAGAGCTGTCAAATTTTTTGACGTTCAGCTCCTCTAAAATTAATTGCGTAAGCTCCGGCGGCAAATTTACATCGGCAGATGAAAAATCCAAAGCCAAAGCGGAAAGCGGCTGGCGCACGGGCAAAGCCTTGTCTTTTCTTACAGCCATGCCCAAAGATACCGCCTCCCTTACTAATTCCATGGAAGCAATTAATTTTTCATCGGCAGGCGCCGGCATATCTGACCAAACAGCCAAATGCACAGACTCCTTCCCGGTTATATCTTTATAAATAAAATCGGCCAAAAAAGGCATAAACGGCGCAAGAATCTTGGAAAATTCCGCCAAAACAAAACCTAAAGTGTCAAGCGCCTGTTTAGCGTCTTCGTTTTGCGATTTTATCCTATCCCGGCTCCGGCGCAAATACCAGGTGGAGAGGTCATTAATAAAATCTATAATAATTTTTCCGGCTTTGACTGTATTATAGCTTTCAAGTTGCTTTGTGACTTCAGTTTGCGCTTGGGCCAACCTTGATAATACCCATTTATCCAAAACATTTTCCGATTTATTTCCGCGTGGTTCCGCGGTTGCAGTCGGATCCGCGTGGTTCCGCGTTGTCTCATACATCCGATAAAATGACCAAACGTTATAGAGAAGCAAACTAACTTTGCGGCTTACTTCCACCACGCCTTTTTCGCTAAAATTCAAATCATCGGCGTTCATCACCGGACTGGCAAGCAAATAGAATCTCACCGCGTCAATGCCGTATTTTTCAATTAAAACATTCGGGTCGGGATAATTATTCTTGCTCTTGGACATTTTACTGCCGTCTTCAGCCAGCACAGTGCCGGTGGTCACCACGTTTTTAAAAGGCGCTTTGTCAAACACAATGGTGGAAATGACATGCATAACATAAAACCAGGCGCGGGTCTGGGCAATATACTCGGCCACAAAATCGGCCTGCGTGCGTTTTTCAAACTCCTCTTTGTTTTCAAACGGATAATGGAATTCCGCAAACGGCATAGAGGCAGACTCCACCCAGCAGTCCACGACTTCGGGAATGCGATGCATCTCTCCGCCGCATTTATCACATTTGAGAACCACCCGATCGATATAGGGACGATGAAGATCTATATCTAGGGTTGAGGGTTGAGGGTTGAGGGTTGAGTTAACTGACTCCTGTTGCCTGCTACCTGCTGCCTCTGGATAAACTTCCGCAAAGTTGATTGATTTTTCGCGCAGTTCCTGAATTGAGCCGACGCAAACCACATTCTTACATCCATCCGCGCCGCATTTCCAAAACGGCAGGGGCGTGGCCCAAAAACGGTTGCGGGAAATATTCCAATCCGGCGCTTGAGCCATACTCTTGTCAAACCGGCCCATTTTTAAATGCTCGGGGTACCAATTCATCTGCTGCTGATTTAATTCCCGAAGGCGCGGTTTGATTTTTTGAATATTAATGAACCAAGCCGGCAGAGCGTTATAGAAAAGAGGCGTGCCGCAGCGCCAACAGTGCGGATAGCTGTGCAAATAGTTTTCTGTTTTGTATATTAAATCTTTCGCGCTTAAATCTTTCAGCACAATCGGGTCGGCATCCTTAAACATTACTCCGCGCAAATGCTCGGGCGCTATGGGCAAATACTGGCCTTTATG
Source organism: bacterium (assembly GCA_021791515.1). Taxonomy (GTDB): domain Bacteria; phylum Patescibacteriota; class Doudnabacteria; order UBA920; family UBA920; genus PALSA-1336. The sequence goes on from JAJYWK010000070.1 coordinate 4,834, forward strand.
ATCAAGCATATCCACCCTGGGCAAATTTTTTTCTTTAGCCAATTGATAGTCTTCCTCGCCGTACATAGCCGCGTTATGCACAATACCCGTGCCGTCCGTGGTGGTGACAAAATCCGCCAAATAAAACCGGTGCGCGCGGTTAGGGTCTCCAACCATTCCTGTTGGCAGAGGTGTCCCCTCTGCAACAGAGGAGACACCTCTGCCTGATGGGATAACGCCCGGATATAACGGCTCATACATAAGCCCTTCCAAGGCCCGGGCCGGAAATTCCGCCACTAATTCATACGCGCCGTCTATTATAGATAATCGCTCCTTGGCCAAAATATAGCGCTCTTTGTTCTCGGCCTCTATCATTACATACGCGATATCCGGCCCCACGTTGAGCGAGGTGTTGCCCGGCAAGGTCCACGGAGTGGTGGTCCAAGCCAGCGCGTAGGTTTTATTATTAGTTAAGTCATTTCCGATTCTTTGGCCTTTGAGCATTTTAAATTTGGCATAAACCGATTCTTCCGTAACATCCTTATAGCTGTTGTCCATGGCCACTTCAAAATTGGAAATCGGCGTTTCGCAGCGCGAGCAATACAGCAGAACTTTGCGGTCTTCGTATATGAGATGCTTATCCCAAATTTGTTTTAACGCCCACCAGACGCTTTCCATATATGTGGCGTCCATGGTCTTGTAGGAATTTTCAAATTCCACCCAGCGGCCCATGCGTGATACCATTTTCCCCCACTCTTCGGCGTACGCCAAAACACTGCTCTTGCACTCCGCGTTAAACTTATCCACGCCGAAATCTTCAATTTGCTTTTTGCCTGAAATTTTTAATTTGCCTTCCACGATGTTTTCTATCGGCAAGCCATGGCAGTCCCAGCCCCAGCGCCTTCTAACATACTCCCCTTTCATGGTGTGATAGCGGCCGAACACGTCCTTCACGGTCGAGCCCAGAATATGGCCATAATGCGGCAGGCCGGTGGCAAACGGTGGCCCGTCAAAAAAAACGTACGGTTTGCCGCTCTTTGTTATTTCCAAACTTTTTTCAAAAATCCTATTATCGTCCCAAAATTTTAAAATCCCTTTTTCCAGTTCATTAAAATTTGGCGGCCCGCCGGCCGGCGGAGTTTGTGGTTGTTTTTCTGCTGACATAAAAATTTGATTATTTCCTACCTTTTGGATTACTGTCTATGATTATTTCTGCGTGTAGTTCTCTAGCAGGCTCAATGTTATGATAATTTTTAAATAATCTCAACAATTCTTGTTTATAAGCTTCTAAAAACCGCTGCTTTGCTTTTTCTTCCCAATTTACTTTTATTCCATCTCTTGCTTCTTCATGTCGTTGATATTTCAGTCTTAAAATGTGATGTCTATTTGAATCTGCTTCCTTTTCTGATTCAGCTAAAATGTCAATCATTTGCTCATCTAGTTCCCGCCACCTTCGTTCCTGCGCTGGAGAAAGCTTGACCGCTTTTGCTCCTTCTGCTAATGACTGTACGACTTCGTTTTCAACAACCGCAACCCCTGCAGCCAAAGCCTGATTTAATATTTCAGGATCCAACTGAGTTTTGATCTCATCAAATTTAGAATATTTGGCGGCCGCCAACTCTCTAACTTTGTTCAAAGTTGCGGATTTAATAGTGGCTTCTATTTTCTTAAAATAAGCCCCGTGGGGTATTAACTCTGCGGCCAAAGCGTTCGATGCTAAAGTTAAATTGTCCCAAACTTGTCCCCAAGCAACGCTATGTTTTAAGTTATAATAATTCATAAATTTTATTACCTAAAATTATCTTATTTTGTCTGCGTAACCTGATTTTTATCTGTACATCTGCAATCTACATCCCCCCGCGCCTCTACGCGCCATTATCTCCCTTATTCTAAAGCAAAAAAACGACCTTGACAAAACCCTAAATTCTGTTAAAATTTAATTACTACACGTGGCAAGGATATTTCGCATGTCCTTGCCTTTTACTTTTCCTTGAATTCTACAAAAGCCCTAAGTCTCGCGAAATCTCTGAAATTCGGACCTGCGAATTGTCTAATTTCCCGCGCTGTCCGTTCGCCCCTGGCCAATACCAAAACTTCCTTGCCAATCTTTTTTAGATATTTTAGCACAGGTAAAAAATCTCCGTCGCCAGAAAGGATAAGCACCCTGTCAAAACTGTCTTTATCCAACATCATCCGCAAAGTCATATCTACATCACAATTAGCCTTCCGTTTTTTTATTTCAAATACTTGATCCCAATAAGCCTTTACCGGTTTTAAAAATAGATGGTAACCAAACTGCTTCAGTTTGCTGAAAAATTTTGCCCTTTGCAAATGGCGATGCAGTAAAATTGTCTTGGCATCGGGGATATCTATATTATCTTTCTGTCCCCGCAAAAGTTCCAAAAGATGATCTTTTAAGTGGTCAATATCAATTGAATCCTGCTTTAAATAGTCAAAAGGATAATTATGGGCTTCTACGCCGCCAAAATATAAAATCCTTTCCGCTTGGTATTTTAGCTTTAAATACTGCCCAAGTTTTTTATAATCAATTTTAAATCCCAGCGATTTTTCACCGCCATAAAATAAGTTGGAAGCATCAATATATGCGTAGGTTTTCATGATACTAAATTTTTACTTTTATCTATGTAATCTGTTCCCATCCGCGTATCCGTGAACTACATCTCCTCCGGCGCTTCTATCCCAAGCAGATATAACCCATTGCGGATAACTTGCGCTGTTGCTGTAATAAGTTGCAAACGGAAAGCTTTTTTGGCTGTATCAGTCTCCTGCAAAACCGGAATTTCCTGGTAAAAACTGTTAAATGACTGTGAGAGTTCAAACAAATAAGTGCAAAGGTTGTTGGGATAAAAATCCACCGCGATCTGTTCAACAATTTCCGGAAATTTGATGAGTTTGCGAAGGACGGAAAGTTCCAAAGGGTTGAGGGTTGAGGGTTGAGGGTTGAGGGTCTCTGTCCTGTACCCTGTACTCTGTACCCTTCTTAGAATTCCATTAATTCTCGCGTGCGTGTACTGCAAATACGGGCCGGTATTGCCCTCAAAACTAAGCGCCTTGTCCCAAGTAAACACAATTTCCGTTTTGCGGTTGTGGGACAAATCAAAATATTTGATTGCCGACAGCCCCACTAATTTCGCGATAGCTTCTTTATTCTGAAGTTCCGGATTTTTTTCCTGAATTATTTTAAGCGCGCGGCTTTGAGCTTCATCCAATAAATTTTGCAGGCTAATGATGGTGCCTTTGCGCGTGGAAATCGCGCCTTCGGGCAAACTCATAAAGCCAAACTCCACATGTTCGCTGTCGGCAGGCGTAGGATACCCGGCCAATTCCAGGGTTTTAAACAACTGCTTAAAATGATGCGACTGGCGGTTGTCTACCACGTAAATATTTTTATAAAAATTAAATTCTTTGCGCCGGTAAATATAGCAGGCAAAATCCCGCAAATGATAGGTCGTTCCCCCATCAGATTTAACCAAAATGCACCTGCCCAATCCATATTTTTCCAAGTCTACATACTGCTCTCCGGTTTCCCCTTTTTGCACTAAACCCTTAGCTTTTAACTCTTGCAATACAGCGGGCATATGCTCTTCGTAAAAACTTTCGCCCAAGTTATGATCAAACGGCAATATGTCCAACAACTGGCGGTAGCGCTCAAAATCCTGCAAAGAAACATTTACAAACCACTGCCACAATTCGCGGTTTTGGGTGTCGCCTTTTTCAAGTTTTATAAATTCTTCTTTGCCTTTTTCGCGCAAAGTTTCATCGGCTTCAATTTTGGCCGACATGGCCACATATAATTTATTCAGCTCATCAATCGGATTTTTTTCTATAACCGCTTTGTCGCCCATAGTTTTATAAGCGTAAAGCAAAATTCCAAACTGCACGCCCCAGTCGCCAATATGCGTATCTGATATGGCTTTGTAGCCCTGCGATTTTAAAACCCGCAAAAGGCAGTCGCCAATTACAGCAGAGCGCAAATGCCCCACATGCGGCGGCTTGGCCACGTTATTCTGGAAATATTCCACGACAACGGTCTTGCCGCCGCCGAGCATTGAACAGCCGTACAAATCGCCCTGCTCCAAAATTTTATCCATATTTTCCGCCAGAAATTCCTGCGATAAAGTAAAATTTATAAACCCGGCTTTCTCTTCCATCTCTACCCGCCCAACCTGTTCGGCATTTTTTTTAATTTCTTCGATAATTTTCAAAGCCACTACTCTGGGATTTTCTAAAATACCTAAAACTGGATGAGCCCAATTTACGCCATCTTTTTTTCCACCTGGCACATGACTGTCTATAGCTTTGGCTAAGTTCCTATACAAAACCAAAGCCGCGTTCGTGGAATAATCCCCAAATCTTAACTCGGGTACAGTAATATCCAAACTGTCCAAATAGGGCGTAAGTTTTAGGCTGGCTAACGCCGATGCCAGCAAATGAGATATATAATTTTTGCCTGTTTCACTCTGCATAATTACGATTATTATAACACAAATTGTCTAAAAAGGTGAAACAATGGTAGAATTACACCATATGTTTTCCCTCTCCAATTCTTGGAGAGGGTTAGGGAGAGGTTAAGTGCAAGCCAAACTTACGCCATTTAGCAAAAATCTTAGAAAGAAGATGACGCCGTGGGAGACCAAACTTTGGCGTTACTTAAGAGCCAAGCGGGTTTGGAATTACAAATTTAAAAGACAGGTGCCGATTGGTGATTACATAGTGGACTTTTGCTGCCAAAAGAAAAAACTAGTTATTGAATTAGATGGCGGCGGGCACTCGGATGCTTTTGCAAAAACCCAAGACCAAAGAAGAGGTGCCTATTTAGAATCTAAGGGCTATACTATTTTACGATTTTGGAATAATGAAATTGACAAAAATATAGAAGGAGTCTTAGACACTATCAATAAACAGCTAAAATTATAACCTCTCTCCCGGCCTCTCTCCAAGTATTGGAGAGAGGGGGTCTAAAATGAAAATTCTTTCTGACAACCGGCGCGCCAGGTTTGATTACGACATTAAGGAAACTTATGTCGCGGGTTTGGTTTTGTCCGGCCCGGAAGTTAAAAGCGTCAAACAAGGCAATGTATCTTTAACCGGCGCGTATGTTTCTGTTTCTGCCAATGCCGTAAATTTAATTAACTGTCATATTGGACCTTACAAATACGCGGCCAATGTTAAATACGACCCAACAGTCAGCCGCAAACTGCTTTTGCAAAAAAAAGAAATTAACCAGCTCCTCGGCAAGGAAAAAGGTCTGACGATTATTCCGCTTGAAATTTTCCAAGGGCCCAGAGGATTGCTTAAAATTAGAATCGGATTAGGCAAAGCGAGGAAGAAGACGGACAAGCGGGAATATATTAAGAAGCGGGAAGCACAAACAGAAATTAGGAAATTCGGAAATTAAGAAATTTAACCCAGTTTCCCAATTTCTTTAATTTCTCAATTTCATTAACTTTATGCAAAACAAAAAAGACGCTGTTTACATTATTATCATAGTTTTGCTTACAGCAATCTGCGGCCAGTTCTATTATACCTACCACTACCGGCCAGCGCATCAGATTGAAGTTTTTTACAACCAGGACGAGGCGCTGAATAAAAAAATTATCAGCGAAATCCGCGAGGCGGACAAGTTTGTGTATTTTGCGGTCTATACTTTTACCCGCGCGGATATTAAAGATGCCCTGCTTGCCGCCAAGTACCGCGGGCTGGATGTTAGAGGCCTTACTGATAAAGACCAATACAATAAACTGGAAAGTCAAAGTAAAATTATTGACGAACTTAAAAAAGCCGGCATCCCGGTTTATACCCAGGACCATTTGGGCATTATGCATTTAAAAGTTTTAGTCACAGATAAAGCTTATGCCTCGGGTTCTTATAACTGGACTTCGGCGGCGACTAATTTAAACGATGAAGTGCTGGAAATAGGCAAAGATGAGCCAATTCGCCAGTCTTTTCAAAGCATTTTGGAAAAGCTCTTGCAAAAATACAAAACCTCAGCTTAGATGTGGTATAATGTATAGACTAAAAAAATTAATGAAAAATGAACAAATATGACAACCTCTAATGGGGTGGATCAACAAAATCCTCAAACCCCTCCGGGATCAAGCGCTCCGCAAGACAGCCTTTTAAAGCAATTGGAGCATACCCTTGAAAGCTTATATAAAAAAATTACCTGGCACCTGCCGACAAGCGTTAAAGAATTTATTGTCAAATTTGGGCCATGGATTACCTTAGTTTTAATGATTCTGGCTATCCCGGTAGTATTAATGGCCTTAGGCCTTACAGCCCTTTTAACCCCTTTTGCCATGGTTTACGGAGGCTATAAAGCCAGCTTGTTTGGTGTAATTTCCGGTATTATAGCCTTAGTGGCCCTAATACTGGAAGCTGTTGCTTTGCCGGGACTGTTTGCCCGCTCCCAAAAAGGCTGGTATTTAGTTTATTATTCGGTGCTGGTAAGCGCCGTGGGACAACTCTTGGGCGGACAAATATTTAGCATGATTATTGGCCTGGCAATTTCCCTCTACATCTTGTTTGAGATTAAAAGCTACTATAAATAAACTACGAGAAATTTGTTGGAATTGATGAAAATTGAAAAATTATTTTGTAAACTTAATTTCTATTTTATTTCCTAATTTCCATCAATTTCTATATAAACAATGAACGAATTTGCAAAAATGGATGCGTTCTTCTTTATTACCACAATCGCTATGGTGATTTTAACGCTGCTGCTCGCGGTTTTAATTATCTACATTATTAAAATTTCCAAGGATGTGAAATACATTTCTGGAAAAGCGAAAAACGAAGCGGACATGATTTCCCAGGATTTATCGCAGCTGCGGGAAAACATTAAAAATAAAGGCGCCCATTTAAAATACTTTGCCAGTTTTTTCAGCAATTTAGGCAAAAAGAAGTCTGATAAAAAATAATTCTCTACTAAATACGAAAACCGCCAGCTGGCGGTACTAAACTACTAAACTTGAATTTAAACTTTTAGTAGATTAGTATTTAGTAGACAAACAAAGGAATTAATATGCCGACAAAATCATCAACTGCAAAAAAAGTCGCCACGGGCTTAGGGCTGGCTGCCTTGGCTGCCGGCGCGGCGGCCGCGGCGGCTACCTACTATTTTAAAGGTCCCAAGGGCAAACAGCATCAAAAGCAGGCCAAAGCGTGGGCCAAAAAGGCCAAAGTGGAAATGGTTGCCAAAATCAAAAAAATGAAAAAGGTAAGCAAGACCGCTTACGATGAGGCAAGCCGCGAAATCCTGGCCAAATACAAGCAGGTAAAAAACATTCAGCCGCATGAACTGCAGGCTTTGGGCAAAGAACTGCAAAATCACTGGAGCAAAATTGCCAAAGATGTGGCCAAGCTGGGCACTAAAAAAACCGCCGAAAAGAAGAGAGCTAAAAGATAGAATGCAGAATTTAGAATATAGAATTTAGATATTGATATTTTAAACATGATCAAAATTCGGGACCGCACCACCATTTACTTTATTAGGCACGGGGAAACCATAAGCAACAAAAAACACATTCGCCAGGGCGTACAAATAGACGACTATTTGGACACCCAAGGCGTTTTGCAAATGGAAAAGCTGGCCAAGTTTATTAAATTTTTAGATTTAGACGTTCTTTTTACTTCCTATCTTAAGCGGGCGGAAGAAACCGCGGCGCTTATGAACCAAAAGCTGGAACAAACGGTACCGGTTTTGCACGATTTCCGCCTGCGCGAGCGCGACTTTGGCTCTTTAAGCGGAAAAAGCTTGGATGAATGGGACAAACTTTTGCCCAACCACAAAGAGTTGGAGGCCATGCAGGCCTACGATTACCGCCCTTTTGGCGGAGAAAGCGTGGACCAGGTTCGTCAGCGTTCGGTAAGCGCGATTTTGGACATTGTGGAAAATTACGACCATAAAAATATCGGCATAATTACCCACAACGGGGTAATAAGAATTTTACTGTTCCACTTTCCGGATATTGTAAGAATCTACCGCGGCAAGGACACGGACAAGGACATTGCCAACACTGACATCTATGAATGGGAAATTACCGAAGGCAAAATCGCGAATTTAAAAAGCCTACTGAAATAATAGATTGCTTCGCTGCGCTCGCAATGGCGCAAATATTTAAAACACCCCCTCTCTATGAACTGAGCCCTGTTTAGCGGACTCAAAACGAAACACCCTAGGCGGCAATCGCCGCCACAAGATGATCCCGGTATGCAGCCGGGGTCATTTTGTTTAGGTCCCATTGGGGACGTTCGCAGTTGTAG
>JAJYWK010000034.1 GCA_021791515.1 bacterium
GGCAGCGACGTGGCCATTGAAACTGCCGATGTCGCTCTCATGAATAATAATCTTTTAAACATCCCGTATGCTATTAGGCTGGGTAAAAAAGCTATTGTGACCATGAAGCAGAACATTGGGGTATCACTTGGCATTAAAGCTTTATTTATGATTTTAGCCTTGCTCGGCCATGCGGATTTGCAATGGGCTATTGGGGCAGACTCCATTATGGCAATACTGGTAATATTAAACAGTCTACGTTTATTCAGTATTAATTAATTATTTTCGCCCGCTTAATTTTAGTGATATAATATTAGTAATGATGTACGCTCTAAAAAATAATATCAAAGTCGCGATAGTTGCGGCTTTATCCTTTGCCTTTTTAAGCGTTGGCATTTTTAGCATGGGTTTGATGCGCCATGAAGATTCTATGATGTCAGGGTTTAGCTCTGTGCTATCTTGTAACTCAACAGACTGTGGGATGCCAGTTAACGATTTTTCTTGTTTAGACCACTGTATTAGCGCAGTACAAAATTTTACCCAAATTATACCTACTAATTTTGGAGTTAAGCAGTCCTCATTCTTAGTCCTTGCTTTGTTGTTATGTCTGCTATCACCCTTACTTAATAAACTTTTAGTTGACCACAAACTTTCCAAGTCCCGGCTAAGACAATTATATGAAAAATCGATAATTGCCTTTTCAAAACAGCTTGGTTTTTGGTTAACTTTATTTGAAAAAAGAGATCCTGCTTCCGCCTTTGCTATGGCGTAAAGGGTCTTTCTTGTCCGCCTCCGGCGGAAGTAACGCACGAAACTTTTAAAGGTTTTGGCGTAACCTTAATTAAGACCGTTTGCGCTCCAGCAAAGGTCTTTTTATTTTTACCATTAAAAGTTAATTATGGAAAAAATTATTGTTCCCATTAAGGGTATGCACTGCAAGTCCTGCGAAATCCTGATTGAGGAAAGCTTAAAAGAAATCAAATCTATAAAAAAATGCGAAGTCAGCCATGTCTCCGGCCGAGCTAAAATTTGGTATGACGAGGCCAAGCCCTCGCTTAACCAAATTAGCAAGGCAGTTGAAACGGCTGGCTATACCCTAGGACAGGAAGACAAGAAGCATTGGCTGTCCAGAAATCCCAGAGATTATTACTATCTAGTAAACGGTGTGGCAATTTTGTTTCTGTTGTTTATTGCGTCCCAAATGTTTGGCCTGTCAGACATTGCAGGGAATCTAAATTCAAAAAGTATAGCAATGGCTGGTGTAATAGGATTGGTCGCTGGAGTTTCTTCGTGTATGGCATTGATCGGTGGCTTGGTTTTAGCTTTGTCGGCTAGACACTCGGAATTACACCCAGAAGCCACCCGTATGGAAAAATTTCGCCCTCACCTATTCTTTAACCTAGGCAGAATTTTAGGCTTTGCCGTGCTGGGTGGTTTAATTGGACTTGTTGGTGGAGCGCTGCAACCGTCTATTAAAGTAATGAGTATACTTACAATTGCAGTCGGTGCTGTGATGATCCTACTTGGCCTAAAACTCATAGAAATCTTCCCCATCTTGCAGCGGGTCAACATTACCATGCCGAAGTTTGTATCAAGACTGCTCGGTATAAAACAAGAAGATAAAGAATATAGCCACAAAAGTGCATTCATTGGAGGCGCGCTAACGTTCTTCTTGCCATGCGGTTTTACTCAGGCTATGCAGCTTTACGCTATTAGCACCGGCAGCTTTGTGCAAGGCGGATTGATTATGTCCCTGTTTGCCTTGGGTACCGCGCCTGGGCTTTTGAGCGTCGGAGGCCTGTCTTCCGTATTCAAAGGAGCCAAAGCTAAACTGTTTTTTGCCACGGCCGGTGTAGCCGTTATTGCTCTTGGTGTGTTTAACGTAAACAATGCCAGTCAAATTTTGTTTCCCCAAAATGCGCAAGCGGTAAAACTTAACGATAACACAGTCACAGGAAATGTTCAGGAAGTGCGGATGACCCAAGGTGGTACAGGATACAGCCCAAACCAATTTACAGTCAAAAAAGGCAGCCCTGTTCGGTGGATTATTAATTCTACAAATCAATATACCTGTGCAAGTTTTATTAGCATGCCAGCGTATAAAATCTCCAAGCCGCTTAAAGCAGGAGAAAACATTATTGAATTTACACCTACCAAAACTGGAGACATTCCTTTTTCCTGTTCCATGGGAATGTATCGGGGTAAATTTACCGTCATTAATTAATTTCAAATCCATGACTACAACAAATTTTTTTCTTACTAACCTTAACTGTGACGCATGCGGAAAAGTTTCTAAGATGAAACTCGGCAAAATTTCCGGAGTTAAAACTGTGCATATAAATCAAACTGGAAACGAAGCTCAGGGAAAACTGGAATCTGACCGTGAAATCACGATTGAAGAACTACAGCAGGCTTTGGCAGGGACAGGTTATAAAGTACAGGTAGCATAAATTATTATCAACCTAAATGAATCATCATATGGAAACCTTACTTAAATTAAACATCCAAGGCATGCACTGCAAGTCGTGCGAGACCTTGATAACGGAGGAGCTTCGGGAACTGCCCGGAGTTGGCGAGATTCAGATATCCGTTACTGAGGGAACAGGATTGGTAAAAGTAGATGCGGGGCTGGTTTCCCAAATCCAGGTTGCGGAAGCCGTAAAGCGGGCGGGCTACACAGCGGAAATTATGGAGGAAAAATCTTCCGCGGCAGACCCGGCAAGCGAGGTGGAAGTAAAAAGCAAAACAGGAGTTGGTGTACCGTTCTCGATAAAGCTCAATACGAGCATGGAAGCCGAAGGCAAGGTGTTTGGAGTAGAAACCGGCAAGCCTTATTTTGAGGGCAAGTTTGCCAACCACAAGACTGCGGAAATCAGCGTGCCCGAAGGACAGGAAGAAGCAAAAGGCTTTCTCGAACAGCTGGTAAAAAGCGCCAAGTTCTTTAACGTGTTTGACCAACTGAATGCGGCTGAAAGCCATGCTCCTGCTGCTAAACCCGCAATTGCCCAGCCTCAAGCACAAGTTCAGGCTGCGATAGTTTCTGATGTCAGTGGTAAAAACCGCAAAATCAGCTTGTCACTTTTCGGTATGCACTGTTCTTCCTGCGCCGGAATTATTGAGCGCTCATTAAAGAAAGTCCCGGGTGTTGCTCAGGCTAACGTGAACTTCGCGGCGGAGAAAGCTTCCATTATGTTTGACGGTTCTAAGGCCCAAGTGGCAGATTTGGTAGCTGCCGTGAAAAAGGTGGGCTACAAAGCCCAGGAAGTGGATGCCAAGGATACGGAATTTGACGCAAAAAAAAGGCAAGCGGAAATCGGCTCGTACTGGAAAAAGTTTCTCTTTAGCGCCATCTTTAGTGCGCCGATGCTGTACTTCATGTTTTTCGATTTCTTTAACTGGATGCCAGGCAAGGCGCAGCTTTTGCCCTATGTCGGCATTGTCTCCTTAATTCTCGCAACCCCGGTACAGTTCATTATCGGCAAGGGGTTCTACAAAGGCATGTGGTCAGCCTTGCGGATGAAAACGTTTAACATGGATAGTCTTATTGCCATCGGCACTTCTACGGCTTACTTCTACAGCCTTGTGACCTTTGTACTTTTCGTTGTTGCCAATAAAACCGTGATCGGATTAAACGGCGGAAAAATCCAGGACCTTTACTTTGAAACTGCCGCGTTCCTGATCACGTTCGTAATCTTGGGCAAGTGGTTGGAGGTGAGGACAAAGGGCAAGACTTCGGATTCTATCAAGAAGTTGATGGGCCTTCAGGCCAAGACAGCCCGTGTCATCCGCAATGGCGCTACCCAGGATATTGCTATCGACCAGGTGGTGCATAAAGACATTGTCATTGTGCGCCCGGGTGAGAAAGTTCCGATTGATGGAGTAATAGTTAAAGGGTCGTCTGCGGTTGATGAGTCCATGCTGACCGGGGAAAGCTTGCCCGTAGAAAAGAGAGTTGGTGACAACGTAGCTGGCGGGACCATTAACAAAACAGGTAGTTTTGAGTTTGAAGTGACCAAAGTCGGCAGCGAAACTGTTTTGGCCCAGATTATCCGGTTAGTGGAAGAAGCCCAAGGGTCCAAAGCTCCCATCCAGGCTGTTGCCGACAGGATATCCGCCTGGTTTGTTCCGGCAGTTATCGGACTGGCAGTCATTACGTTCTTGGTTTGGTTCTTCTTCTTAGGAGCCACTTTAAGTTTTGCTCTAATGGCTTTTACCGCCGTTATAGTAATTGCCTGTCCATGCGCTTTGGGATTAGCCACTCCTACGGCTATTATGGTAGGAACTGGTAAGGGTGCGGAGAACGGCATCTTGGTTAAAGGCGGAGAGCCTTTAGAGGCTGCCTGCAAAATTAATACCATTGTCTTTGACAAAACCGGGACATTGACTTACGGCAAGCCGGAAGTCACGGACATTCTTAGTTTTTCAGACAAGGATGAAGACGACGTGTTGCAGATTGTGGCCTCCTTGGAAAAACTTTCCGAGCATCCTTTGGCCGAAGCTATTTACAGCCACGCGCAGGAAGAAGGCGTGGACTTGCTGGAAGTGAAAGACTTTAAAGCTGTGCCAGGGCATGGCGTACAAGGGGAGATTGGCGGCGTTACTTATTACTTCGGCAATCGCAAAATAATGAGCGATGTGGCTGGTATAAGCGTTGAAAAAGCAAGTAAAAAACAATCCCGGCTGGAAGAAGGCGGCAAGACTGCCATGCTGCTTGGTACTAAAGAAGCCCTGGTAGGCGTGGTCGCGGTGGCAGATACGGTAAAAGCGACTTCCAAGGCTGCCGTGGAAAAGCTCCAGAAAATGGGTATTACCGTCTACATGATTACAGGGGACAACGAGCGCACAGCCAAAGCTATCGCCTCTCAAGTCAATATTACCAATGTGCTGGCTGAAGTTTTGCCCGAGGACAAAGCCAATGAGGTTAAAAAATTACAGGCAGAAGGTAAAAAAGTTGCCATGGTTGGCGACGGAATTAATGATGCTCCGGCTTTGGCACAGGCTAACTTAGGGATAGCTATGGGTAACGGAACTGATGTTGCGATGGAAACCGGCGGAATTGTCATAATGAGAAGCGATCTTAATGACGTGGTTAGCTCTATCCAGCTTTCCCGGGAAACCATGAGCAAGATTAAGCAGAACATGTTCTTTGCCTTGTTCTATAATGTGGTCGGTATACCAATTGCCGCCCGTGTGTTTATGGGTTTAGGATTGGTGTTAAAGCCGGAATTGGCTGGCCTGGCTATGGCTTTAAGTTCCGTATCCGTGGTTACCAACTCTTTAACCTTGCGGTTTTTTAAACCAGCCAAACGCAATTGGATATCTGCCTTAGCGCCCGTGGCTATGGCTGTATTCTTCTCGTTCATATTCTTTGAGTTTGCCCAATTTAGCTCCCGCATGGCAGAACCAACCCAGGCGATGGTGACAGTGAAGGCTTCTCCGGAAGTAGTTAAAAACAGCCTGGGCCTGATAAGACAGTCCAGCATCAGGGTAAATTACGCGGAAGGTAATCCCAAGTTCTTTGTGCAAACTAACCAAGCGAGTATTGATTTGCCCACGGCCGAAGGATCGGCAAACTTAGGGAAGGATGAAATGATTATCGGCTTTGAAGAGGCGGAAATGATGAAAAAGGAAAAATTGTTTGAAAAGCCCGGAGACACTATCTCTAACTTCTTTGGTGTGCCTAGTATGAAAATCGCAGGCATCCTCAAGCCCACTGGCACTCTTCTCGATAATGGCCACATCATGAAAGTCGAAACCCAAGTAACGTCGGTGGCCAGTGGGGCCTCCGCTGATGCCAAGGGTGAGATTAAGCTGTTCTACGGAATAAATCTAAATAACATCCCGTCGGTTTACGCCAGCAATATCAGCCGTGATGGATTGTCGCCGGTCGTCTTTGGTACCAAAAAGTATCTGCCCGTATACATCGGCAGCAAGGAAGCCGAAGTCATGAAAGCAGAAAAGCTGTTCCAAAAGGAAGGCGACACGCTCAATAACTTCTTTGGTAAGGATGTGGTGGTGGCCGGGGTGCTGCCGGAAACCAAAACTCCGCTCGACGATTTCCACTTCATCACCAGTGATTTCGTTCAGTAAAAATGCTAAAATATAAAGGTCGAAAAAACTAATAAAGAAACAAAAATATGCAACTCAAAGCAAGTAAGTTTGCCAGGGAAGCGGCTGGCGTAATTGGCCTGCTGTATGCCGCTTGCACGCTATTTGTGTATCTTTTTCCGGCATTTTCGGCGCAGCTTATGGGGTGGCTGTCCCATACCCAAAACCTCACCGAGCGAAGTGTGGTGTTTGGAGAATTTATCGGCGGCCTTGTGCTGGCACTGGTATACAGTTACATAGCGGCATGGCTGTTTGCCTGGATATTCAACCGGGCAGCGCGCGATTAGTAAGAAGGCTCCCCGATAAAATGGAGAGCCTTTTGTTTATCTTATACACAATTTTGATTTTATTTTACCTTTTCTTTGACAAAATTTTACCTTAATTTTGCTATTATTTTATAAAGGGTCTTTGGTCGAGGATCCAAAGCGAACAGAAACTAACACCGGAAAGGCAAACTATGGAAAAATTATTGCAGGCTTTGCTTACCGACAAGGCCGCCAGAAAGCCCGCCAGTGCCGAAAAGCTGGCCTTAAGCCAGTCGGTCATGGAACCGTGGGCAGAAGAGCCAACCATGTAAGATCGTTTCCCTATAGGGTAATGAAAAGGACACTCAATGGAAAATTCTATTTGGAATAAATTCAAATCCACATACATAAAATTTCCTATTCAGGGTGTCCTTTTTATTTATGATCAATATATCAAACCTAAATCCACTAATGAAGATTTGGGACGGCGGGAATTTGTCCTCAATATAGTTTTGCTGGGCTGTAATATGCTTTTGATTTGGTCAGAATTTTATGCAGCCCGGCTGGCAATTATCCAGGGTTCCAGCTACAAAGGTATTTCCCTGGTTATATTTTCAGCGATCCTATTTTTATTTCTTAGTCTGTATGTTTTTTCCAGGCGTGGACATTTTATTTTGTCGTCCTACATACTGATATTTAGCCTCTTTATAGCGATAAGCTATGCTGCTTACCACTGGGGCATAAACCTGCCCATGGCGCTGTTAAGCTACGGTCTACTGATTATTATTTCCAGTATCCTAATAAGTACCCGTTTTAGTTTTTTGTTAACTCTATTTATTGTTACCGCCATCGCCGTTCTGGGATATCTGGAACACGTTTCTATAATAGCACCTGCCCGTTACTGGCTTACTAACAAGCTAAGAGAATCGGATGTTATACAATACTCCGCCGTCCTGTTTTTAATTACAGTCATATCTTGGCTTTCAAACAGGGAAACGGAAAAGTCTCTGCATCGCGCCAGGCACTCCGAAGCCGAGTTAAAAAAAGAAAGAGATTTGTTGGAAGTTAAAGTCGAGGAACGCACGCAGGAACTCAAAAAAGCGCAGGTGGAAAAAATGGCGCAGCTTTACCGCTTTTCGGAATTTGGCAGATTATCTTCCGGTATATTCCATGACCTGGTAAACCCGCTAACAGCGGTCGCCATAAGTTTTAAGCAACTACAAGATTCGCAAAACCAGAATCTGCAGCAGGCGGAACAAAATTTGGAAAACGGCTTGGCCGCAGCCAAGAGGATGGAAAGCTTTATAAAAACTGTCCGCAAACAGCTGTCACATCAGGAAACCAAACAAACTTTCTCGTTAAACGAAGAAATTAGCCAAGCTATGCAATTATTTGATTACAAAGCGCGGCAGGCAAAAGTTGAATTACAGTTCGTCAGACAACATGACGTGCAGACTTTCGGCAACCCGTTAAAATTCCACCAGATAATAGCAAATTTAATTTCCAATGCCATTGACGCCTACGACGGCATTTCCCACGAAGAGGGTAAACAACACAGGGTGGAAATCAGGCTTACCCAACATAACGGAATAGTCCATCTGGAGGTACAGGACTGGGGACAGGGCATAAAACCGGAAATTTTAAACAAAATTTTTGATCCGCTCTTTACCACAAAAGACACGGATAAGGGCACTGGCATAGGGCTGACCACGACCAAGCATATTGTGGAAAAAGACTTTGCCGGCAATATCACGGTGGCGAGCAAACCGGGTTATGGCTCGACGTTTATAGTAGAATTCGCGGTATGAAAAAAATGCAAAATAAAATAGAGGAAGTTACTTATCCCGCATTACTATTTCTGGCCAGCCAGCAAAAACGGAACGGAGGTTTTTTAAGTTTAACTACAGCCGAAAAAAACGATTTTACAACGACTAAAACATACCCAACCACTTTCATTACCTCAAACATTCTAAGTTGCCTAAATTCGCTGTCAAAGTCATCGCTAACGGATTCTATAAGAACAAAAGCTGCTAAGTACTTACTATTTCAAAAAAGCGAATTTTGGTCATTCAATTACTGGCAACGTGACTCCCAAGAAGCAGGAATTATGCCTTACCCGGACGATTTGGATGACACTTTTTGCGCGCTGTCCGCTATGGCGACCTTTGATTCAAATTTAATTACAGGCAAGGCTCTGTCCAACGTAGTCAAAATTTTAACCGCAACAGAAACAAAGACAGGCGGCCCGTATAAAACCTGGCTGGCGGGCAGGAAAGCCGGAAAGGTCTGGCATGACGTTGACCTGGCGGTGAACGCCAACATTGCCCGCTTTATGTTTTTGCAAAAAACCGAACTACCGAACCTGGCGGAACTTTTTGACAAGGCGATAAAAGCAAAGAAATTCACGTCTGCTTATTACCCGGAAATTTTTCCGGTTATTTATTTTATTTCACGAAGCTACAAAGGAGGCCAGGTAAAACCGCTAATCCGCCATTTGCTGTCGTTACGCCAGCGGAATTTTTCTTGGGGCAATCCGCTTAACACGGCCTTGTCTGTTTCAACGCTGGTTAACTTAAATTTTCATAAACCCAAAGAACTGGAAAAAAGTATCGGCTATTTAACCGACAATTTTAACGGCAAGTCGTGGCAGCCTTATGCTTTCTGCCTGGATCCGGCGCAAAAAGGCAGTCAGTACTATGCCGGCTCGCACGCTCTCACAACGGCCTTCTGCCTTGAAGCCATGCATAAATACCTATTGCTACAAAAACAGACTTATGCGGACTTGTTAAGAAAAAGCAAGTTCAGCGTGCAGGAAGAAAGGGTTTATAGAAAAATTATCAGTCTGGCCAAAAAGAGGTTTAATGCTTTAGCGCCAGAGGCAAAAAATCCGGCACTACAAATTCTGGAACAGACGATATTAAAAGATTCCGACCGGCAAATCGTACTATTGCCCTTATGGTTCAGGCAGGCTTTAGGAGAGAACGGGAAATCCATCACAGACGAGCAAATTACTGGTTTAGGCCTGGCGAATTTATACGGCTGGATTGCTTACACGATCTATGATGATTTTTTTGACGGTGAAGGTAAGGCAGAACTTTTGCCCGTAGCCAATATCGGCCTGCGGGAAGTGGCTGAATTTTACGCACAAACGCTTGGGTATAACAGTGACAAATATAAAACCGTCAAAAAGATTTTGGATAATATGGAAAATGCTAATGAGTGGGAAAGCGCGCACTGCCGGACTGAAGTTATAAATAACAAGATAACCATTCCTAAAGTGCTTCCGAATTTTAAAAACCTACGGCAACTGGCAGGCAAAAGCCTTGGCCACGCCCTCGGGCCTGTTGCAATTTTATTAATGCTGAATTTCAAATACAACTCCTGGCATGTAAAGGAAACCCTGTCATTTTTTACGCACTACTTGATAGCCCGCCAGCTCAACGACGACGCGCATGACTGGCTGGAAGATTTGCACGCCGGCAGGATTAACAGCGTTGGCGCAAGCGTGCTGGAGGCCGCGGACAGAAAGACAATCAACTTCCAGCGCGATGAACGAATGCTGCAAAGGTTGTTTTGGAACGACATTCTGCCGGACACGGCCGGCACAGTTTTCAAACACGTTAAATTGGCTCGGCTGGCATTGCCGCATATTGGATTTATTGAAAAGCCCGAAATACTGTTCCGCCTGCTGGATAGGCCGGAAACGGCGGCCAAAGAGGCGCTGGAAGAATCAAAAAAGATGCGTGATTTTTTATCAAGCTACTGAAAGCGCAATTAAAGTGAAAGGAGGGACAGGAGATGAGAGCGGTCGTGTTCTTATTTCTTATAATCGGCGAAGGCCTGAGAAGCCTGTTTAGGCCACATCCCAGTCCTCCCCCGAAGTATCAACACCGATGGGCCTTCTTCGACATAGATTAAGGCGCCATAAAGCCGCGGGCAAGCTGTTTTTGCCCGCGGCTAGATTTTCTTTGGCAGAGTTAAATTTTATAACCCCGTCCGGAGATGGTTTCAATCAGCCTCTTTTTCCCGTTCATGTTGATTTTATTGCGGAGGCTGAGAATATGTGATTCAATGGTTTTGGAAAGCGGATCGGCTTCATTGTCCCAGACATGCTCGTTTATCATGCCCCGCGAAATAACGTCGCCCTGGTTTTGCATAAGCAGTTGTAAAAGCATAAACTCCTTACGGGTCAAATGAATATCTTTGTTAGTGCGGGTGACAACGTGGGTTTTGGTGTTAAGCGTCAGATCGTCCACGGAAAAGGTTTCGGATTCTATTTTTTTAGGCCGGCGGAGCAATGCCCGAATGCGGGCAAGTAATTCTTTAAAGGAAAATGGTTTATTCAAATAATCATCGGCTCCGCCGTCCAGCATCCTGACTTTTAAGTCGGTTTCGGATTCAATGGACAGGACCAGAACCGGTACGGTTTTGCCCTTGGCGCGAATATCGGCCAGCACTTCCTCGCCGCTTTTTTTGGGCAGGGTAACGTCCAGGATTATAAGGTCATAATCATTGCTGCGCGCCATTAACGAACCTTCCTCCCCGTCAGTCGCAACGTCCACGGCAAAGAGTTCCGTCTCTAAGCCGTTTTTTAAAACTTTAGATATGGATTCGTCGTCTTCGACCAGTAAAATTTTCATAAAAAAAATATCCCCTCAACTAAATTTTATCATAACCGGCCCTTTTTCACAATCTTTTAGGGCTTATGTAAAGTAAAAACTTTTAAAAAACTTTACCAAATCTTTGACGAAATTTTGACTGTCATGGTTTATAATGGGAGCCGGAAACAAAAATAAAAATTCGCCTACAGGCCATTTCAGAGGCAGGGCGAATTTTTAAGTTATCCACTTCGGCCCGTGTTTGACTTATTCCAAACCTCGCTCTAGTGTTAGGTGAAAACCGCAATTTCACCTTAAAAACTTAAGAGAATACACCGTTGCCCGCAAGGGTCACCCATCCGGGTTTGAGACAACAACGGCTTTGTAGTACAATGTTGGCTGTGAGAGCTTCATGGCTCTTTCCACGCCCTATGTCTGCCGCAAGGCAGGCGCAGGAACGTACTCAAAACCTCCCGTTGATTGTCTCGGCGGCGAGGTTTTGCGTTATTTATGGAACCGATCCAGACACAACATTATTTCAAGGACATAGCCCAGGAATTTCTGGTGTATTGCCAGTTTGGGAAAGAAACGCCGGTCGCCAAAACAACGCTGGTGGGCTACGGCCGCGGCGTTAAACTCATAAATAAAATATTCGGCGACAAGCCAATAGAAAACCTGGATGCCAACGATGTCTTGCTTTTAAGAAAATCCATTCTGGAACGCGGATGCACCATAAGCTACCTGCATAAAATCCTTAGCATGCTTCGCTCCGTCCTCCGCTATTGCCGGGAGGAAAGGGACATGGAGTTATTCCCGCTGGAAAAAATCAAGCTGCCAAAAATCAAATGGCGGGATGTAGAATTTTACAGCGTCAGCCAGGTAGAGAAAATAATCTCTACAATAGAAACCCAGACAATTCATGGCATTCGCCTGATGGCGGTTGTGGCCGGCTTCCTGGACAGCGGCATGCGCATATCGGAACTACTTTCCCTGGATCGCACCAGCATAGATTACGGCGACGGTAGTGCCTATATTACCGGTAAGGGCGGCAAGATGCGCAAAGTATTCTTCAGGCAATGGTCAATGGACTGGATACGAAAATACCTGGCTCAGAGGACGGACAGCAACCCGGCATTATTTGTAGTCCACCATCCGGGCTACGAATTGGCAAGACTGCGGCCGGAAGACGTGCGGAAAATGATGAGGCGAATTTCCAAAACGCTGGGGTTCAAAGTCAGACCCCACGCCCTGCGGCGAACTTTCGCCACCCTCCTGCACGGCAATGGCGTGGATATAAGATTTCTGCAAGCCTTGCTTGGCCATTCTTCAGTACAGGTGACGGAACGCTACGTGGGCGTAGACCAGGTCATGCTCAAGGCGATGGTCAATACCAAGATGAATTATGGCCTGGCAGAGGCGGTGACTTCCCAAATGGCAAACATCCGGTGGGCCAAGGGCCACGACCAATGCATAGAATGCGGGCAGACCAGAAGACCGCATTTAGCCCGCGGTTATTGCGACAGCTGCTATATGAATGCCCGGAATCACAAAGAACTAAACACGCACGGGGTTTTGGCCCTACAGGCCGCCGCCTGAAAGATATCCACTTTGTACACTTTCATAGACTTGATTTATTAGGTAGTTGGCGTATAATGGCCTTATGAACTACCCAAACGAAATCAGGAACAAGGCAATAGTACTCCTCAGGAAACTGGATCCGGACACCTATAAATACAGAGTTTTAGGGGAGCTAATGCCAGGCAAAATAGGCACTGAATATAGGCCAATGCACCCTTCTACCGTTGAGCAAATCTACAAGCGCGACCTTGAAAAATACAACCTGCTGCCCACCCGTAAAGCCATCAGGCAGGCAGAGGAAGCCCTTTCAAAGAACGATGAAATACTGTCAGAATTTTCTGGAGTTGAGGACAAGTAACCATTTGACTTTTTTCGGTAGTTGGAATAACCTGTACCTGTAAGCAGCTTAACAATTCAAGTTTGATAATGTTTTAACAGACATTTACTACCCGGGTTTGTTGAGGATTTAAGGCAGATGTTACGAGTCCGATCCCCACCGGACCCACCAAAAAAGCAATCAGCTCATCTGGTTGCTTTTTTTATGTAGCTTTACTATCTTACTTTTTGCAAATCGCGATGTTATAATATA
>JAJYWK010000006.1:0-56045 GCA_021791515.1 bacterium
GTTTAGGGTAAGGGCTGGTTTTAGGCATAAATCCTTAATTTCTCCTTTACCCTTAGTGAACACCGTTACCCATAGGTTGTCCAATTCGTAACCCATAGGTGTTAACTCTCCATCCTCTTGTAAGACAGAACTGTTTCGGCTATAATTGTTAGGCAAATTTAATATATTGAGCCCAGGTGGCGGAACTGGTATACGCATCACCTTGAGGTGGTGACGCTCGCAAGGGCATGGAGGTTCAAATCCTCTCCTGGGCACCACTTCTTCGCTCCTTTTTAGGAGCTACGAAGTGCAAGCAAAATTTATGCTAAACATTCCTGTAATTTTAGGCTCGGTGAGGGAAGGTAGGCTGAGCGATGGGCCGGCAAAATTAATAGTTGAAAAAATAAAAGCAGCTGGCTATGAAAGCCAGCTTGTTGATTTTAAAGTATTGCCTTTGCCTTTTTTTGATTCGCCTTTAGTGCCCGTGGCTTTAAAGGGCAAATACCCGCATGAGAATGTTCAAAAGTGGAGCCAGATTGCCCGCGCGGCTGACGCTTTGGTGCTGATTGCTTCGGAATACAACCATGGCTATACCGCGGTTTTAAAAAACGCGTTGGATTGGCTGTATTTGGAGTTTGAAAAAAAGCCGTTCGGTTTGGTGGGGGTATCTGACGGCAGGATGGGAGGCATAAGAGCTACTGAACAGTTGCGTCCGGTCATTGAAAATTTTGGGGCAGTGGCGATTCGCGAAACTATATTATTCAGCGAGGCTGATAAAATTTTAGACGCGCAGTGTAATTTATTGGACGCTTCGTATGATGGCAAAATAAATAGATTTATAAAATCTCTGGTTTGGTGGGCAGAGACACTGAAAGCAAAAAGATAAATAGAAATGGGGCAAGCGGCGCAGGTCCTCCTAGGGCTGCGCCGCTTGGGTTTGATGGTTGTCATTTGGTCTGTCCTGTTTTGCGTCGCCCGGAGGCGCGCCAAATCAGATAACCCAATGCTACTGGCGCCAGCCAGCAGCTAAAAATGACGAGAGCTTCCCGCGGTTCCATCATGGGGAAGTCCTCCTTTCTAATCAAAAGCTACACCAAAGTACAAAATAAAACAAGCCCTGGGTTTATCCAAGAGCTTTCGTAGTTTAGTAGTTTATAGATTTTTAGTATTTAGTAGAAGAGTCGTTAGACGACCCGCCACTTTCCCATTTTATCTTTTACCAGTTTTCCGGCCACGGAAAAGCCAGCGGCCAGCTTGTGTCCCCCGCCGCCAAAAATGTGCGCGATTTTGGCAACATCCACATTTTTAAAAATATCGCTTCTTAAACTCCCTTTTATAATTTCGCCGTCCTGTTTTAAAAACATGGCGAATTTGGCTTCGGGCACTGTGTTTAAAGTTTCCACAAACCCTTCAAACGCGGCCAAAGGCAGGCTCTGAAATTCGCTTAAATCTTCCGCGGTCATGATTGAATAAATAATTTTATTCTTGGCGTCGTAAAAGGAATTTTTTATGGCCTTGCCCCAGGCTTTTAGCACGCCGGGGGTTTTTCTTTTTAAGGCATGGTTCATAATTTTGCCGGGGATGGCGCCTTTGCGCATAAGCTGGGCCGCCGCTTCCAAGGTGGAAGCTTTGGTGTTGGCGTGCATAAAGCCGCCGGTGTCCGTAATAATTCCGGTGAGTAAGCAAGTGGCAATGTCTTTGTCTATTTGCCAGCCGCAGTAATTAAAAAAATCGTAAACCAGTTCAGCTACCGAAGATTTTTTGGAATCTACAATATTAACGTGGCCAAAATTCTGATTATCCGGATGATGATCAAAATTCAGAATCAAGCATTTAGCATTAAGAATTTGGGGGAAGCCGACTCTAACAAGTTCCGAACAGCCAAAAGTAATAAGCAAATCGTAATTTCCTTCTACCCAGTCGTCTTTGATTTTTTTAGCCCCGGGCAGAAAGCTTAAAGCTGGAGGCACTCCTTGTTTTATTGCGTAAACAACATGCTTTCCTTCGTTTTCCAGATGGCCGCCCAAAGCCAAAAGCGCTCCGCCATCGTCGCCATCCATGCGCTCGTGCATGGTGAGGAGAATGTTGGCAGATTGATCTATTAAGTTTTTCGCGGATTCAAAATGTTGTTGCATTTGTTTATTATCCGGAACAACGAAAATTTAAGCGAATCTACGGAAAGCTACGGAACTTTATTTCCATTTCCGCAGTTTTCCGCAGATCCGGATTGTTCCATTTCCGGATTACTTTTCTTTATGCACTTCCCTAATCAATTCGTCTATATGTTCTACGTATCTTGGGGCGGTGTCCAAGTAAAAGCTGATTTTGGGGATAATTTTAGTATGGAAGTTTTTGTTCATTTCTCCCTGAATGTGGTAAATATTTTTACTTAAGTAACTCAGTATGGCTTTATCTAAAACAGCTGGGTCTTGTTCCGCGTTCTTTTTTGTCGGCGTGCTCTTGGGGTAAAACACAGAAATCCAAACCTTGGCCCATTTCATATCGCGGCTGGTTTCAACGCGGGAAATTGTTACAATACCGTTTTGCCAGTCTAAAGCCTCATGTAAAATCGGCCCCAAAGAATGTTCAATTAGGGAATTAACTTTGGCTATGCGGTTGGTGTCTTTTTTTATAGGTTGCATAAACTACAAAATTACGAATTATACGAATCTACCAATGACTACAAATAATATTTTTTCCATCCCGGACTCAATCCCAAGATTCAGTCAGCGATTAGCCAATTATTGTAATGTATTTTGAGAGTTTAAGCAAGAGCTATATCGTGCTCCAAAAATAATTAAGCATAATATTCATTGTTTCAAAAATATCCGCACTTTCTATTACTAACCCTAGAGAGTCGTCGCCTTCTTGCGTAATAAAAGCTACTTTGCCGTTATATGCAAACATTTCATTTTTAAATGGAAAATTTTGTGCGGGTATTAGTTTGGTCTGGCGGAGCGCAAATTTATCTTTTGATTTCAAATCCTGGTAAAAAGGAATATCAGGAGCAATTACTCTAACGTGGTTGCCTCTTTTTATTCTTCTGTCCACATATTCTCCGCCCCAGTAGCCCATTATTTTTTCGTCCGGCAATTTTGTGGATAGCACTTCTATATAATCGGCGCGTTTGGATAGCATATCTTCATAGATTTCTTTTATGCCCTCAATGCCTTTGTATATTCTGACTGACGGCTTCTTCCCGGCGTGGCTTTGAATGGACAACAATTGCCCCATAATATTATGTAAAATATTTTCTTTTTGTCTTATCAGCGGGAAAATATTCTGTGGGTCTTCCGCAATATAGATTTTACGTTTGCCTTTTAAAATGGTTTTTATTAGCCCTTTTTCTTTTAGGCCGTCTATAAGTTCATAAACCGTAGCCCTTTTTAAGTGGGAACCGTTAACCAGCTCCTGCATGGTCGCGGGGCCGGTTTGGAGCCCGGCCAAATATAAAGCTGACTCTTTTTCACTTAATCCGATTTTTTGAAGGTTTTGTTCTAAATTCATAAAATATCGGTAAAACTGACGATATTTTTATAATAATATATGCTTATTTTAAAGGCAATTTTTAATATTGTCAATCAAATATATCAAGATTATTGATATATTTTTCCGTTTAGCTATAATAGCAAGTCAACTCAAAGGAGGGTTGGTTTGTGGCTCAAGAGCTAAAGTATAAAGATCTTCAGGAAATCGCTGCGGTCAGTCCGGAGATAACCGGACAGCTTTTGGAACTCCAGGAACTTGCGGAAGAGTTGGGGGGCGATCCGGAAGAGTGGATTGCTTTTGCGCTGACAGTAAGTGCAATAGGGCGAGCTTACGAACCCAAGCAAGAACAGTCGTGGCTTAACAGGCCATGGATTGTATCGTAATCCACGATTAGTTAAGGGCGCGCTTTGCAAAAGTCGCGCCCAGTTTTTTGTATAAATTTAAAACCCCCAAAATTTTGGGGGTTAAATTCGTGTCATTCGGGTGAATTCGTGTATTAGTGTCGCTTATAAAGTCTTTTGTTTAATCTTCTCTTCAAAACTCTCCAGTACGTCGCCGACCAAAATTTTCACGTTGGTTTTTAATTTAATGCCGAATTCTTCGCCGGTATTTACGTTCTTGCTGGCCACTTTGCTTTGTTGAAGTTCCAAAATATCCCCGCGGCCGAGTTCCGCTCCAGCGCGCCAAACCGAAATGTGGCTGTTTCTTTTTAGCTCCCCTTCTTCCACTTTACCGCCCACTATCATTTCGCCTTTTTCCGTACGGAAAATGGCCAGGACTTTGGCTTTGCCCAACGAAATTTTTTCCGTTTCCGGAGTGAACATCTTAATTACCGCGGAAGTAATGTCTTCCAGTAATTCATAAATAACATCGTAAGAATCAATTACCACTTTTTTTTGCTTGGCCAAATTAACGGCTTTGGGATTAATTTTTGCCCTAAAGCCAATAACCGAAGCTTTGGAGTTTGAAGCCATTAAAACATCGGATTCGTTTATTTCTCCCACGCCTTCGCTTAAAATGTTAATTCTAACTTCATCATTTTTTAATTTAGCAATGCTCTGCTTAATGGCTTCCAAAGAGCCGGCCACGTCTGCCTTTAAAATTAAATTCAATGTTTTATTTTCCAAGTCGCCCATAATTGCCTGTTTGCTCACCAAACGATGGCTTTGATTTTTACGCTGGCTTACAAGAGCAATGTCTTTGGCCATATCTAAAGTTTCTACCACCTGCAAAATGTCGCCGGCTTGGGGCACTTCGGAAAATCCCGATATCTGCGCCGGCGTGGAAGGCATAGCTTCTTTTAATTTGCGCCCGGTTTCATCTTCCAAAGAGCGGATGCGGCCAAAAGCCGCGCCAGCCGCAATAATATCGCCCGGCCTAAGCGTGCCGTTTTGTATTACCACTGTGGCCGTGGCGCCTTTGCCCTGGGTCATTTTGCTTTCAATAATTGTGCCAATTGTCTGGCCTTGGGGGTTGGCGCGCAGGTTTTCCATTTCCGCGGTAAGCAGAATCATTTCTAACAAATTATCTATTCCTTTGTTTTGTTTGGCGGAAATTTCGCAGGCAATGATTTTACCTCCCCACTCTTCAGTTAAAACTCCTTGGCCGGCCAGTTCCTGTTTAACTTTAATTACGTTGGCCTCGGGCTTATCTACCTTGTTTATGGCCACAATCATTGGCGTGCTGGTGAATTTGGCACGGTTGATTACTTCCAGGGTCTGCGGCCTTACGCCGTCGTCCGCGGCCACCACCAAAACAATAATGTCCGTAACATTGGCTCCCCGCGCGCGCATTTCACTAAAGGCTTCGTGGCCAGGGGTGTCCAAAAATGTGATGGTTTTGCCGTTCTTTTTTACCGTGTAAGCGCCAATATGCTGGGTGATGCCACCGCTTTCGCCTTCGGCAACTTTGGTTTTGCGAATGGTATCAAGCAGAGTGGTTTTACCATGGTCAACATGGCCCATAATTGTCACAATCGGCGGACGGAGTTTTAAGTTTTCCTCTTTTTCCGCGCTCAAAACTTCCTGCAGGAAACCCAGGCCAAATTCTTTTTGACTCTGGTCGGCTTCGGTGGAAACATCAAAGTTTAAATCCTGCGCTACAATACTAGCAGTGTCAAAATCCACCTCTTCGTTAATAGTGGCCATTACGCCGTTTTGTATTAAGCTCTTAATGACATCGGTTACAGGCAGGCCGAGCAGGGCCGCAAAGTCGCGCACTTTTATAAACGAGGGCAGTTTAACTTTCTTTTTTTCTACCGGTTCGGCCGGCTTGGCCGCAACGGGTTTTACAGTCAATGCTTCGGTAATTTTTTTGGCCAGGAAGTTGTCGATTTTATTCGCCCTGGGCGAAATAAAAAAACCTTTCTCGCGGGCGCGGGAGCGGAGTTCCTGGACGGACATATTCAGTTCGGACGAGAGGGAAGAAAGATTCATAACTGGTTAACTATACTATAAAAAACTAATAAAATCAAGCCTTTTCCCAAATCAAATTAAACAAAGAACGCATGGTAGTAGTGATTTCTTTAGAACGAATAATTACTCCAATGGGTTCGCTGTCTTTGCGATAGAGCGCGAACGATAAATTGTCGCCGTAAATGTAACAATCTAAGGGTATAGGATATAAATTTTCGTCCAGTAATTTTACTTCGCGTAAGGCATAAGTGTCAGTGGTAAGTTTTATTCGGTTAGACCTGGCTTGCCCGGAAACTAAAATTTTTATAGGGATTTTTCTTTTGATTCTTTGCGGAATGTAGTAGTTGGAGGAGTGAAATTCAATTTCCGGATGGATTTGTTTTAAACTGACAAACTCCAAAATTGGTTTTTGTTCCTTTAGGTTGTCGAAATAAAGTTTTTTTATGCCTTCCATGCCTTCATAAAAAATAATTTTTGGTTTATTAGAAGCGGTGGTTAATAGTAAGCGCAATTCCGGAATTATGGTTTCCAATTGGTCTATCTCTGATTGCTTTTTATTTAAAAGATTTTCCGGATCTTCGGCAATCAAATATCTTCTTTTGCCCAATATAGTCTCGGCAATTAAGCCTTGCTTAAGTAGGTTTGGTAAAAGTTTGTACAGCACAGAGCGGTTAACTTTAGCTTTTTCCGCCAAGTGTTTGGGTAAAGATTTTCCTAATTCTAAACCAGCTAAATAAATAGCCGACTCCGCTTGGGAAAGCCCTAAATTTTCCAGTAATTCTTGAATCATTACAAAGTGTTGTTATTTATGACACTTTAACTATAACATTATTTACCTTTGTTTGTAAATAGATTATGCTATTTGGTCATCGAAAGATGATAATTCACAACACTTCGGAGGCAAGATGCCATTTCTAGATTTTGGAGCAATGTACGAACCGGTCAGACAGTATACGGCCGGGGATATAAGCTGGGCTTTGCGGGAGGCTGTTGAACATATCGAGGGAAGGATCCTGTATATCCTTCCGGCTCGCAACGAAGCGGCGGCACAGTTTCAAAATGTTCGCCAGACACCATGGTGGGATCTCACACCCTTTGAGTGGGTTGACAAGCTCTGCTGGGGCGGCCGTTACAATAGGCTTGATCCGTTGTTGCGTTATCTGCAGGCTTTGCTTACTGAATGCCAAACGGCGCAATCCGGCGGGGCAAAGTTGCGGGGAAAAGCCTTTCGTCACCTCGCTCGGTATTACAATCATTTGGCTAGGGAGCGCAGTGTTGGTTTGTTATTGAGTCTTCCAGATGTGATGATTTGGGAAGATTACAATCGAGCCAAAGCCCTGGCGAAGCTGTGTAAGACGGACGACGACGGGCGGGATTTAAACATTGTCGCTTCTCAGCCGTTAAAGTTTCGTGTCTGGGACCACCCTAAGCCAGCACGATGGTGGAATATTGCTGCCTGGATGCGTCGCTATCCCGGCGTAACCTTGTATGTGTGTTTCGTTTTTGCGGCTTGGGGTTTGTTCGGGCCACCATGGCGCATGCTGCCACTTATTATACAGGGACTTTTGATGGCATGGGCTTATCGGGAGATGGCAAAGAATTTCTAGGTCAGATTGAGGAGATAAAGCAAAAATCGGCTCGTACGAGGCGCGAGAAGGTGGGTGCCAAAAAGCCACGCACTCAAAAACCGGTAAGTGTTCGGCGGCAAGGAGGCGCCAAAGACATCTTACCGGTTTTGTTTTTATAGATCTTTCAGCCGTGGTGTAATTCTAGGAACGGCTTCAGGATGACGGCAAAATATTAAGCATTATATTTTGCCGTCATTTTTTCCAAACCCCTTCGGCAATATACTGCTTCATTAGGCTTTGGTAGGGCACATCAAGCTTATTGGCTTTAATTTTTACCTGATTGATAATACCCACGGGCAAGCGTAGCGAAATCGGTCTGGTGGTAAGCTTTAAATTTGGAAATATGCCGCGTTTGGCTTTTGACCAATCAATGTAATCAGTGGAGTCATGGGTATCCCAAAATTTCCTGACCTCATCTTCAGTTTTTAGCTCGGGAAGTTTTTTAAAGCGTTTTTTCATATGCATTCCTTTCTTTCCGGCTTGCCGGCCTGGAAGAAATAATTCTAATTTTATTGTCGCGAAGAGTGTAGCAAGAAAATATTAATTTGCCGTTATTGCTTTTGCCTAAAATATTGAATCTTTGTTCAATGCCGCTATGTTTGATATCAGCCCAAATAAGGTTTAAATTTATAAATACTTCTTCAGCTTCATCGTTGGTGACGCCATGCTTACGAAGGTTTTTGTTTTGATTCCCGCTATCCCATTCAAATTGGAGTGGTTGTGGGAGTTCCAAATTTTGCATATTTATATTGTATATGCGACGCGCTACTTTGTCAAGGTTGCTGACAAGCCCCAAATGGTGTCAAAAATTTTTCTTTCGCTTTCGGCAATGTCCGCGCTTTCAATTATCACCGTAACTAATTCCTTTTTGGAACTGTAAATAGCCACTTTATTGCCGTAAATCAGTTTGGAAGTATTGTAGATAAAATTTTCCGGCAAATATTTTACTTCGCGCAGGAGTTCGGAGTGGTTGGCCTTTAAAAAAGATTCGGGCATTTGGGATTTAAAATACAAGGCCTGAAAGCGAATATGGTTTTTTAAGCGAGTGGGGATGTAAAAATTTAAGTCCCATTCTTCGCTAACTACATTATGGATTTCGCTGATGGAACCAATGTGTCTGACGGTCGCATTTGGCGTTTTAAGCGAATCTTCCGATGCGACAAAGTATCCTTCCTTGCCTTCGTAGTAAGTGATTTGCGGGCGACTGTCTTTTTTTTGCGTAAGGCTGTTTAACTGCGGTAAAATGGATTTTAAATCTTCCAGTTCTTTTTGGGTCTTGTTAATTAAAATATCGGGCGAAGTGGCCACGAACTTATGCCGGCCGCGCATTTTAAAACTGCCCATAAGACCCTTTTTTTCTAAAGCCTGGAAAATTACGTAAGCCGAAGTCCTTTTTATTTGGGCCTCGCGGGAAAGCTCACTCATGCCCGCTTCCCCGAGTTTTAAGCTGGCCAAATACAAAGCTGCTTCCGCGTCTTCCAGGCCATAAGTTTTTAAGGTTTGTTTAATGTCTTGCATAGCGCGAAGCACATTATTATTCTCCCCAAGACTTGGGGAGATGTCCGCCGAAGGCGGACAGAGAGGTTGAATAAGAGATTAATATTTTCTGACGTTTTTTACGTCAACATTCTAGCATAGCTAATAAAATATAGCAAATGTTGATGATTCTAATATAGAATTACGCCATAATTATTGACGTTATGTCAATTTTAATATATTGTTATTGGTTAAAACAAAAACACCCGGCGGGGCATGAATACGCAAAGATCGTTTTTACCCTGAAGGAGGGGTTATGACAAGACTAGCTTGGTTCGTTGGGTTGGTGGCTATGCTGATTAGCATTGTGGTGCTTAAACCACGTGAAGAGATTGTGGCGCTCATGAGTTCATGGGCAATCATCAATGGATTGGTGGTTGCGGCTCGTTGTCTCTTTTCTCCCAGAAAGTGGCAGGCGCGGTTAAAATTTTACGGACTTGCTATGGCAAATATGGTGGTGATCGCTATGTGGTTCGGATGGGGAATGTATATCTCCGAACGTTTACCACCTGCTTTCCCTTGGGAGAGTCTGCCAATACTACTAAAGGCCATCGTTTGTATTGTTGGGACTGGTGTAGTATTGTTCTTCATTTTTTCTTTCCTGGCTTTGGGAGCCATGCATTGCTGTCTGCTTGGGGAGAGCTGGGAGTCTTCCGACCATTTGTGATGTGGATATACCATGACAAACCTTTTGTTGATGAATGGCCTATACGCCGTGTTGATCGTAATAGTTGCGGTGCTGTCCGCCATCGCCAAGTGCCGGGAAGGACTTCGTGGTAGAAATTTGGTCAAGGCGATTGTTCGCGATTGCTTGGTTCCGCTCTCGGCATTGGCCGGCGGGCTCATTGCGCTCATCGGCACGGCTATCGTCTTCGCACTGCGGCGCTAAACAGCGCCGCGCAACCAAGAACCGGTAAGTGTTCGGCGGCAAGGAGGCGCCAAGGACATCTTACCGGTTTAATTTTGTCATTCCGAACTTGTTTCGGAATCCATTAAATGGGTCCTGAAATAAATTCAGGACGACACAAAATTAAAAAGTCCTGTTTTTCCCCACAATCATTTTTAGGCGCTGGGGAATTATTTCCACGCTGGCCGGAAATTTGGCCACAATTCTGCCGAGCATGGTAAGCGCCGTGCCGCGGGGCTCTAAAAATTCAATTTTGCGGCATTTAATTACCGAGGTGTTGGGTACCTTTTCCAAAATGCCTTCGTTAATGTCATTGCGGTGCGCGAGGATTTGCATTTTATTCAAGCGTTCTAAAATAAGCAAATCCAAATGGCCGTCGGTGGGGTTGGCAATTTTTTCGTTTTTGGCGGAATTGGAACGGATGTTAGCCACCAGGCCGCCGAGGCCTTTAATGGTTACTGTGTAAGAATCATCCACCCGAATAGTAAAAGCTTTGGCCTCGCTTGATAGTAGTTTTAAACTTTGCCACAGCCCCGCGGATTTTAACTGCTGGCTGGTAACGCCGAATTCTAAAAAGCTAATAAAATAATTGCCGGCGATTTTGGCTAAATCAATTTTTTCCAAACGCCGCGCGGCAATGGTTTTAACGCCTTCAAATACGCCGCTCATGCCTAAAATTTTTCCCAAGTTGGAGTTTTCGTCAAGCGGAATAAAACCCAAAGTAAAATCCCGACCCTTTAAGGCGGCCAGCATCATATTAAAAGTGTCGTCCGTGCCGCAGGCCACAAGAGTTTTCGCCCCGCGCTGGCTGGCGGTATCAACCAGATCCTGGACAGACCTAAGCGGCGTAACGCGGGCGGTTTCGCCGCCAATTTTAAATTCCGCCAAAAGGCCGGAAAGCTCAGTTTGGAGTTTTTCAAATTTGTCTAACGGTAGCCCGTTTTGATCGAGGATGTAGTAATACAAGGGATAACTGATAATTGATAATTGATAATTAATAACTCATAACCGGAACCGACAACTGCTTTAGTTATCAGTTATCAATTAATTGTTATGAGTTAGTTCACCTATTCTTCTTCCAGCTCCGCGGCGTGTTTGTCGTTGCCGGGTTTTTTACCGTTTGTGGAGGTTACTATAGGTGCTGTGCCGTTCATGGCGCATTTGCCGGAAAATTGCGCGCCGTCTTCTACTCTTAAAATACTGCAGGCAATATCGCCGGTGATTTTAGCCGTGCTTTGGAGAATTAAATGCCCGGCAATTTTAAGATTACCCACTACTTCCCCGCCCACCATGGCATTGCCGGCTAAAACGTCGGCCGCTATTTTGGCGCCGGGAATTACAAACACGCTTTGGCTGGTTTTTACCTTGCCGGATACCTGGCCTTCAATTTTTATATTGCCTTCGCTGTTTAAATCGCCCTGAATTTTTACGCTCGGACCGACTACGGTTTCGGCCGGGCCGTTAAGTTCACTATCTAACATTTTTTCCATATATTTTCCTTTCTTAGGTTTACTGATAATTATTTAATTCTGCCAGAACTTTTTATTTTAACATTTTGCTTGATAGTTTTGGACAGGCAGTCGGTAAAATTTTTTTGTCCCGCGCCCTGCCTAGAAATGTCGTTTTGTTATTATCATTGTAGAAGGCAGGGCGTAAAGACAAAACAAATTTTACCCGACTGCCTGTCCTGACTTGTCATTCGCTAATTTTATTGCCTGTTCTTCTTCCGCCGTTAGCTGGGTTTCGCTTTTGCCCGCGGTAATGCGTTTGGTGTATATACGGTTTTGCTGCCGGCCGTGCATGCTGGTAATTACCACGCCGTTTTGGTGGATATCCAAGAGCGCCAGAGAAAAGCTAAAATTGCCCCCGTCATCGGCAAAAGGGTTAAAACGCACCAGGCCTAATCGTTGAACGGCAAAGGATAAGTCGTGTTTAAGTTGAGCCAAATTTTTTTCCAAATCCGCCTCCCTGGAATTTAAGTCTTGTAATTGAGTGGCCAAGCTTTGGATAATATTTTCCAAATCCGCTCCCGTGCTTCCGGCAAACAGGGTTCGCCTTAGCTTGTTAAAACTCCAAGTCTGCCACAACACAAAAATCAGCCCCAAAATGGACAAAAGGCTTAAAATTAAGGCGATAATGGGCAAATTTACACTCATAACTGATATATTGTATCACTCCTTCGGGTTGCATTCAACTAAGGGGAAATGCTAGAATGTAAAAGTTATATTAACTATTTCAGTTATGAGCAAAAAGCATAAACGGTTTCAGGAAACTTACAGTGGACAAATAAGCGGCGGTCTTTCTCATGAAGCGGAATATCGAATTATTAAATTTGATTTGTTAAAGGTAGGCATATTAAATTTAGTTTATTTAGCCGCGATTTTGGCTTTATATTTTGCTGACCAAAAAAGCCATTTTTTACAGAATTGGATGGCCAAAATATTACATTTCTAGTTAAAAATCAACAAAATTTAAATTTTATCCATCCCGCCCTTTGCTGTCAAAGGGCGGGATTGTCATATGTGATATAAAATTGAACTTTTTTGCAATATATGATATACTAAGTGTATATTAAATATCATATATGAAATCAACTTTGGATGATAAACTAAAAATCGGGCAGTTTATTGCGGAAGTTAGGGAACTTAAGGGTTTTACTCAAAGCCAGTTTGCCAAAGCACTTAAAACTTCGCAGTCGGCCGTAGCCAGAATGGAAAGCGGCCAACAGAATTTAACCACCGAAATGCTGGCAAAAATCAGCGGCGCGCTAAACCAGGAAATTATTACTTTGGCCGACCGGTCGGTGAATTTTAAAATAGAAGGCGGGCGCAAGCTTTCAGGCAAGGTTTCTGTTAATTCTTCCAAGAACGCCGCTGTGGCTTTGTTATGCGCAAGCCTTTTAAATAAAGGCAAAACTGTATTGAAAAATGTGCCTAAAATAGAGGAGGTTAATCGGGTAATTGAAGTTTTGACAAGCCTGGGCGTGCAGGTAAAATGGCAGGAAAATAATGTGGAAATTCAACCGCCCAAAACAATCAGTATTAAAAATATCAATAAAGAAGCGGCGGTTAAAACCAGAAGCGTGCTAATGCTTTTGGGGCCTTTGGTGCATTTGTTGCCTCAATTTAATTTGCCGCTGGCCGGGGGCTGTAAATTAGGCGCCCGCACGGTTCGCCCGCATTTGTTCGCTTTGGAAGGCTTGGGGGTAAAGATAAAAACCCATCATGACCATTATGAAGTTGCCGCTCATAAGTTAAATACATCCGAAGTTGTGCTGTATGAAACCGGAGACACGGTCACGGAAAATGTTTTAATGGCCGCGGCCAGAATTAACGGCCCAACAGCTATTAAATTGGCTTCGGCCAACTATATGGTGCAGGATTTGTGCCATTTTCTGCAGGTGCTTGGCATTAAAATAGAAGGCATTGGCACGCCCACGCTAAAAGTTTACGGCAGAAGCCAAATTAACAAGCGCGCGGTCTATAATTTAAGCGAAGATCCAATAGAGGCCATGCTGTTTTTGTCTTTGGCCGCCACGACGAATTCTTCCATTATAATTGAGCGCTGTCCCATAGACTTTTTGCAGTTGGAATTGTTAAAGCTGGAAAAAATGGGGCTAAAATTTAAAATTTTAAAGCGGTACAAAAGTGAAAATGGTTTTACTGCTTTGGCAGATATTCAAACTTTTGAGTCCCGCCTTACAGCCTTGGAAGAAAAACTTCATCCCCTGCCTTCGGCATTTGGCATAAATATAGATAATTTGCCGTTTTTTGTGCCCGTGGCCACTCAGGCCAAAGGCGTGAGTCTGGTTCAGGACTGGGTATATGAAAATCGCGCGGTTTATTATATGGAATTAAATAAACTGCGGGCGAATATTATTTTGGCTGATCCGCACCGGGTGTACGTGGAAGGAAAAAGTGATTTGCGCGGAGCGGAAATTATTTGTCCCCCTGCTTTGCGGCCAGCCGCGATAATTCTGATTGCCATGCTGGCGGCCAAAGGCACTTCTATCCTCCGCAATGTTTATTCCATTAATCGCGGGTACGAAAATTTGGTAAATAGGCTTAATCAATTAGGGGCTAAAATAGAAATTAACCATGGACTTTAGTTTTTTACATTTGGGAATTTGGACCTATGTGATTTTATTTTTTGCCATGTTTTTTGACGCCAATTTAATGATTATTATTGGTATTTTTGCCATAAGCTCCGGTTGGTTAAATTCATGGGCCATTGCCGGGGTAATAATTTTTGGAGCCTATTTAGAACAGCTTGCTTGGTTTGGGGTTGGAAGGCTTATGAAGAAATCTTCTTTTTTGTCCCTTTGGGCAACCAAAGTTATAGGAAGATATGATGAGCATTTAATTCACCGTTCGGCGCGTTCATTGCTTTTAACCAAATTTATTTACGGCACTCATCGCGCAACTTTGTTGCGCTATGGCATGCTGGATTTTTTATTTGTTAAATTTGTTAAATCTTCGGCCATAGCGGTATTTTTTTGGCTAGGGATTATGGGGATTTTTGGGTTTGCCTTTAGTTTGTCTTATTTGGCTTTAAAAACTTATTTAAAGTACGCCCAATTTGGCTTGCTGGCGATTGTGGTGATATTTTTCTCAATCCAATATTTTGTTTCCAAGTCGCTAAAGAAAGAATTGTAAAAATAGTATGAAAGCAAATTTTAAATCGGCACTGTTTCTTGTATTAATTGCAATGGTTCTGCCGGAATTATTAACCGGCAGTTCGTCTATAAGCACATTCTTAAATCCTATTCATCTCATTATTCTTTTTCTGGGATACGGTGTTGCCGTACTTTTGATCAGAGAAATAGCTGTGAGGAATAATTTATCCTCTGGGGGCATTTTTATTTTAGGACTTGCCTTCGGAGTCTTTAACGAAGGGCTTCTGGCTAAAACTTTAATCCGTGCCAGTGAACTGCCAATCACTCAATATAATAATTACGGCTACTTTTTGGGCGTTAGTTTTCCTTTTACTTTTGCCATTAGTTTTTGGCACGCGCTAGCTTCGGTGCTCGTGCCTATTTTGCTGGTATACTGGGTTTATTCTAAAAATAGCAGCCCCTTTTTGATTCATAAATCTATTACTTAAACATTAATTCTTGATACAATTTCTTCGGTAAATCAAACTTGGTGGACCTGGGGGGAATCGAACCCCCGCCTCGGCAATAGCGCCCCAGCAGCAAATTCGCTATGCGAGTTGCTACGGGGTAAAAATGCCGCAGTAATATTTACCCCGTTACTTTTGGTGGACTCACCGGGAATCGGACCCGGGCCTCGGCAATGCGAATGCCGCGTAATACCACTTTACTATGAGCCCAACAAAAGTTACGGGGCCACTTTACTACAGGCCCGTAAAGGATTGCAGATTTATGATTTAGGATTTAAAATATAAGAACTGCTGAATAATTTTAACTTATCGGCTAAGTTTAGTAAAGACACTATGTTTAAGATAAAAATAATTGCACTCGGAAAATTTAAGGAAAAGGCTTACAGGGAACTTGAGCTTGAGTTTTTAAAGCGTCTGTCCCCTTTTGCAAAAATTAAAGTAGTGGAACTGCCGGAAATTGGCTATGGGAAAAATCAGGATTTGGAAAGAGTTAAAGAACAGGAGGCGGAAAAAATAATAGCTCAATTGTTTACCCGCCAAAGCCTTGGCGTCGGCGGGCCGGAAGGCGCGGTTGTAATTTTAATGGAAGAAAAAGGGACATTAAGAAATTCCA
This sequence comes from bacterium, assembly GCA_021791515.1. Classification (GTDB taxonomy): domain Bacteria; phylum Patescibacteriota; class Doudnabacteria; order UBA920; family UBA920; genus PALSA-1336. Next base: position 15,688 of record JAJYWK010000006.1, read on the forward strand.
AGGATTTTTCCTTGTTTTTAGAGCGGGTTGGCGGTTTGGGAAAGGAGCTGGTGTTTGTTTTGGGCAGTGGGATTGGGCTGTCCCATATTTTAAAGCCTTACAGCAACTATTCTTTATCTCTTTCACCTTTAACCTTTCCGCATAATATGGCGCGGATAATTTTAGAGGAGCAAATTTACCGATCTTGTATGATTTTGGCAGGCAAGGAATATCACAAGTAGCTACAGAACTACCCGCCCGACTTCGCTACGACGAAGTCGTTGCGGGCGGGCAGAAAAGAGTCACTACAGATGCCTACAGATAACCTCACCTAGCCTCTCCTTTGAAAGGAGAGGAATTTTTTTGATTTGTTTCTGCGGCAATGAGGCCAAGGAGTATCCAAAGTAACATTTGAGTTTGCTGGAGGGTATAAAAGTAGTGGTCGAATTGCATGAGGACGAGAAAACAAGTAAATAAGCTGATAAGCAATAAGAGGTAAATAGAAAAATCATCCTTGAATTTATAGTATATAGCTTTTAGTTGGTACAAAAATATCCAGAGCAAAATTAAAGCAAATGGGATGCCGAGTTCAGCCGCCGCGATAATAAAATAGTTGTGCGGTGGCTGTTTTTCCCATGGCATTAAGGTTTTATTGGAGACCTGTTCCATATGAAGCAGGCCCTCCCCTGCTCCAACGCCAAATAGAGGATGTTGCTCGGCCATTTTTAGTCCCATTTGATCATAAAACTTTCTGTCGATAGTAGATTGGTCTGAAAATGTTGCGCGGGTTAAAAGGAAGGGGCGGAAAATGGCAAAGCTGATTAAGATTGACATCGCCAAAACCGAAATTGCGAGCCCCGATGATAGTCGGGGCGAAGCAATCTGGTTCGTTGATGAGATTGTTTCGCTGCCCTCACTTACGCTCGGGCCCCTCGCAATTTCCAATTTGCGATACTTCATCGTACCAAAAAATATAACCAGCCCAACCCCCAAAGCCAAGTATGCTCCACGTGAAAATGCCACAGTTAGTCCTAAAATATTGAGGAAAATAAGAAAGGAATAGGCTATTTTGGCCTTTTTTTGATTAGAAATCATTAGTAAATAAGCGGCAATAAGCACTCCGGTGACCAAGAAAGCAGAAAACACGTTAGGGTGAGGAAACGTCCCATAACCACGAATAAAAGTTGTTCCATTTGAAACAATCTTTGCGACTCCAAGCATATTTGGCGCAAGATGCGACTCCCCTAGCCTATAAAGTCCCAGAGATGATTGTTTGGCAAATTGGGCCAAAGCAATAATTGATTGAATTCCACAGAACCACGCAAAAATCTTAAAAAACCAAGTTTTTAAATCAAATTTGCTAAATGCCAGATACGCTGTTCCATATGCAACAATAATAAATTCAAGGAATTTTATAAAATTCCATATATTTAAGCCAGAAATTGAGTTTTTTGCAAAGAAAAGCGCTAAGATAAGCCAAAATATTAATATCCACAATCTTTTATCCTTAATCCTTGACCAAAAAAGTGTAAAATTAAACCATAAAATAAAGAGAAAGGCAAAAAATAATAAAATATCGCTTAAATATAAGGAAAAGCTTGTAAAATCAGAATAATCACCTGTTAGATAGCTTGAAGCCGTCAAAAAGACGTGTCTTATTGGAAAAAATAGCGATAACAAAAACAAAAAGGTAAAAACTTTAACCCAAATCTCTGAATTGAACTTTTTAAGAACATTTATCATAATCTAATTTTAACATCTTTATTAATTTGGTATAATTGACTAGTCCTGTGCCCTCGCCCCGGTAGCAATCCGCCTTCGGCGGACGTTACGGGGTAAATAGCTCAACTTGCCCCGTCACATATGTTGCTTTCGTAGCTCAATGGATAGAGCAAATCCGTCCTAAGGATGAGATGTAGGTTCGATTCCTACCGAGAGCACCATATGTGACGGGGTGGATTAGAGCAGGTCCGTCCTAAGGACAAGATGGGGGTCCGATTCCCTCCGAGGGCACCAAAAATTTGTAAAAAATAAAATTAAACAAAAAATATACTTGTCCCGTTAGATTTAAGTGTAAAAATTATAAAGGTCGTTTAAATAATTTTGGGACAGTATAAATAAGAATAAAAATTAAAATCTAATGGGATGTTGGATCCAGAACTGCACAATTATCTTTCGGGCATCAATCAAAATTTGGTTGATTTAAAAAATAAAAAAACCCCGGGCATTTGGCGGTCATTTTTTAATGGAATGTTTTCAGCTTTGGGCTACTTAGCGGGGCTGGCTTTGGTGCTTTTGATTTTGGGTTGGGTATTGAATAAAATGGGGTTAACCGCCGCCTTTCAGCAACAGATGAGGGATTACCAATCTTTTTTTAACGAAGCAAAAAAAGTCATGAGCGCAGGGGGACAGAGCGGGCAGGGGAGCAGCCAGACAAAAAACGGAGAGACGATCATAACTTTGCCGGATGGCAGGCAGGTAAAAGTAATTCAGTAAAGCAGTATTGAAAAATATATTAAAATAAGATAGAATATCAAGGCAATTATTTTGGGGCCTGTAGTATAATGGTAATACGCGACCATGGCATGGTTGAGTTAGGAGTCCGATTCTCCTCAGGTCCACCACAAAAAAGATCTTCTGTTTGAAGGTCTTTTTTGTCAGGAAGAGTTATATTTGCCTCAGAAATACAAAAACAGCCGCTCTTTAACAGAGCGGCTGTTTTTGGTCGGGATGCCCCAGTAGCATAACCTTCGGTTAGCTACGGGGTAAACAGGGAATTGAACCCTGTCTTCATCCGCCTTAGGCGGACTTCGGCGGACAGGCGCACCTTTACCCCGCACCAATTTTTTACAAATGTTTGCTTTTGGTCGGGATGCAGGGAATCGAACCCTGTCTCCACGCACCCGAAGCGTGTGTACTACCGGTATACTACATCCCGGTCAAAAGAAAACAGTTATAATTTTTTAAGATAATAATTGGTGCGGGGCGTGGCGCGCGTACTACCGGTATATTTACCCCGTAGTCAGCTTGCTGTACCACTGGGGCTACATCCCGTCGTCGCAGCTTGCTTCGAGCTTTCGGCTTTTACTAAAAGTAAAAGCCTTTCGCTCTGCGCAGCTACTCCTTTGTCCCAAAAATTCGTGCTCGCCGTCCAATGGGCGTCTGCGCACCAAATCTTTGGGAACCCTAGTCTAACTGAAAAATCCTATATATTATATCCTTTTAAAATCCTTTTATCAATGGTAAAATTAGCGCATGGAAAAGCAGATTGTAATCAACGATAACTTAATTTCCTACAGTCAAACCGGCGAAGGGGAGCGGGCAGTGATTTTTTTGCACGGCTGGCGGAGTAATAAAGAAGTTTGGAACCAGGTAATACAGAGAATTAGAGAATTAGAGAATGAGAGAATTAGGATTTATTCCATCGATCTTCCCGGATTTGGTGGTTCATCGGCGCCTAAAACAGCTTGGTGTGTGGGGGATTACGCGGAAATTGTAAAAGGCTATATAGAAAAGTTGGAATTGAAAAATGTTATAATCGTGGGTCATTCTTTTGGGGGAAGGATCGGCATCAAGTTAGCCGCGAACCCTTACCCGGCCTCCGGCCACCCTCTCCCAGAGGGAGAGGGAAAATTGAAGGGGCTGATTTTGGTGGATGCGGCTGGGTTTGCCATGAATGCAAATAAAAAAACCATTATATCGGCGGCGGCAAAATTGACTAAGCCATTTTTTAAGCCAAAATTTATGCAGGGTTTGCGTAAGAAAATTTATCAAAAAATCGGCGCGGAAGACTATTTGGCCACTCCGGAATTGCAACAAACTTATGTAAAAGTTATAAGTGAAGATTTGACTGAAGATTTAAAAAAAATAACTTTGCCAACTTTAATTATCACGGGTGAAAATGACAAAGATACGCCGATAGAGTTTGGTCGTAAAATGAATTCCTTAATTCCGAATTCCGAATTCCAAATTCTTAAAAATGCCGGGCATTATAGCTTTATTGATCAGCCGGAGGAGTTTGTAAATAATATTTTAGAATTTATGTCATCCTGAACTTGTTTCAGGATCCATAAAATAGATTCCGGATCAAGTCCGGAATGATAAACATGGGTCTATTCAAAATCATCAAATACCAACTTTATCTTTTACAGCTGGAGAATTATGAGCTCGGGCGGTTTTGGAAATTGCTATTTAAAAAAGGTTTTTGGCCAAAAGGGGAGCAAAGAAAGCAGTTGGTTTGGACAATGAAAGCCCGGGCGGTTTTTTTGTTGGCTGTGGTTTTTCATTTTGGGCTGTCTATTATTTTGTATTGGGTGTTATCAAATGGGCTTTCAGTATTTAGTATTAAGTATTTAGTATTAAGTATTCTGATTTTTGTTTTACTGCTTACTGCTTACTGCTTACTGCTTACTGCTGCCCTGTGCCTGCTTTGGCCCATGGATTGGCTGGTTAAGCAAATAATTATTGCCAGAGCGAAATCTAAAATCAAAAGCTTAGATAAATTAAAAATTATCGGAGTGGCCGGCAGTTATGGCAAGACTACGATGAAGGAAATTTTAAAGCAGGTATTAGGCATAAGGTATAAGGTATTAGCAACGCCGGAGAGTGTAAATACGCCGGTGGGGATTGCCAGGTGGATTTTGAAAAATTTTGACGATAGAATTGAGGTGGCTATTGTAGAAATGGGGGAGCATTATGTTGGGGATATTGAGGATCTGTGTAAAATCACCCCGCCGGACATTGCGGTGGTTACGGGAATAAATGAATCACATCTGGAAAGAATGCGCACAATGGGAACCATTGTGCAAACAATTTTTGAAATTGTTTCGGGCAGTAAGGCAGGAGCTACGGTTTTACTGAATGCTGATGACGAACAAGTCATGGGGCATTATAAGGAGTTTATCTGGCCGGATCATAAGGTAGAAAGTTATCAGGCAACAGGCAGCAGGCAGCAGGTGTTTAATGTAGTAAAGTTATGCTGGGAGGCGGAGTTTGAGGGTATTGGAAAAGTTAACATTAATTTGCTAGGGCAGTATGTGTTGGGGGATGTTGACGCGGCGGTAAAAATTGCAAAACAACTCGGAATGAGCGGCGAAGAAATAAAGCGGGGAATAGAAAAAATTCAGCCGGTTGAGCATCGGCTTCAACCCATCCCATCATCGGGGAATGTTTTAGTAATTGATGACTCCTACAACGGCAATCCGCAAGGCGCTGCCGAGGCTATTAAAGTTTTATCGCGTTTTACTAATCGCCGGAAAGTGTATATTACTCCCGGGTTGGTGGAGATAGGTAAAGCCAGCGCAGAAATACATCGGCAGATTGGAAAAGAGTTAGCGGGAGCAGTAGATGTGGTGGTGCTCATAAAGAACAGCGTGACGTCGTATATAGCAGAGGCCTTAGCCTCAACGCTACAGACTCTCTCCCCAGGAGATGGAGAGAGTCGGAGAGAGGTCGAAAATCAAAATCAACCTCTCCCTAACCCTCTCCAATTCTTGGAGAGGGGAACTAATAGGAATCTGCAATTATATTGGTTTAACACCGCCCAGGAAGCACACCGTGCCATAAAGCACATTGTTCAGCCCAACGATGTAGTGATGTTTCAGAATGATTGGGGAGACCAATATATATAGCATGAAAGATGAAGCATAAAGCAAATGAAAAACTTGATAAAGAAAATTTTTAAACCAAGGGTGAAGTACCAGCCGCTTATTGAAGTTCGGGTTTTCAAGGATAGCTTACTGCACAATCTAAAACAATTTCAGTCTACTTATCCCAATTTGCAAATTGCTCCGGTATTAAAAAGCAACGCATATGGCCACGGGCTGTGGCAGGTAGCGCAAGTTTTTGACAAGCAAGGCTGTCCATTTTTTGTGGCTGATTCTTTTTATGAAGCGCTGACTTTGCGCCAGAACGGCATTCAAACCAAAATTTTAATTTTGGGGTATGTAAGGCCAAAAGAACTTTTAGAAGAAAAAATAAAAAATGTTAGTGCGTGCATAATTAGTTTGGGTCAATTGAAATTTATTTCGGAGAATTTAAAAAAGCCGAAAAATTTCCATCTCAAATTAGATACCGGCATGCATCGGCAGGGCGTCTTAATTAGTGAAGTTGGCGAAGCAATAGGTTTAATCAAAAAAAATCAGAATATTATTTTAGAAGGCGTATGTAGCCATTTCGCGGATGCGGATGGTGAATCATCTGGGTTTACTAATCAGCAAATCACGGAATGGAACAAAGCGGGGAAAATTTTTAAACAAAATTTTCCGACTATTAAATATTTTCATTTATCCAATACGGCTGGGACTTATTTTAAAGCTGGTAATGCCAACGTTGCAAGGGTAGGAATTGGGCTTTATGGAATTAATGCATCCCTTGTGTCATTCCGAGGGAGTCAGACGACCGAGGAATCCCTTAAATTAAATAATCGGCAGGCGTTAAGGGATGCCTCCCCCTCGGTTGCACTCGGGGTCGGTATGACACCAAGAAGTTCCCAAATATTAGATTTAAAACCAGCACTAGAGATGCGTTCAGTAATTAGCGGGATTAAAACCATCAGTGTTGGAGAAAAGGTGGGTTATGGTATAACATTTGAAGCTAAACAGACAATGAAAATTGCTACTGTACCCGTTGGCTATTATGAGGGGATTGATCGCCGTTTGTCTAATATTGGATTTGTTAAAATTGGCCAAACTTTTTGTCCAATAATTGGCCGGGTAAGTATGAATATCTCATCTATTGATGTAAGTGAGGCCGGCGATGTACAATTAGGGCAGGAAGTAGTGGTAATTAGTAATAAGAAAGAAGATAAAAATTCGGTGGAAAATATAGCCAAGCTTTGCGGTTGCATCCCATACGAAATTTTGGTTCATATCCCGTCAAATCTAAGAAGAATTATAAAATAGATTATGAATACAGAATCTAGAATGCAGAATATTGGCGTGTTTTTTGGTTCCGGCAGTGCCGAGCATGACATTTCCATTATTACCGCCCAACTCATCATCGCCGGGCTTAAGGGTTTAAATTATTCAGTTGTGCCGGTTTATATTACGAAAGCCGGAAAATGGATGATTAGCGAGGATTTGGGAAATTTAAAATTGTTTACCGACCCGGATAAAAAAGTTGATGAGGAGAATCGGTTCGCGCAGTATTATTTGGATATGGAAGAGAGCAAGGGGAAAATGGTATTTAAAAAAAAAGGGTTATTTGGCAAATCAATCACAATTGATCTGGCTTTCCCGGCTCTGCATGGAACGTATGGTGAAGACGGCACCATTCAGGGGTTGTTTGAAATGTTTGGTATTCCTTACGTGGGTTGCGGCGTGCCGGCTTCGGCAATTTCTATGGATAAGGCGCTGACGAAGATTGTGATGAAAGAAGCCGGGGTGCCGACTACAAAGTTTGTGCATTTTACAAAGGTTGACTGGGAAAAAAATAGAGAATTAGAGATGCGGAGAATTAGAGAGTTGGTATTTCCTGTTTTTGTAAAGCCGGTCCATCTTGGATCTTCAATCGGAATTGGCAAAGCCAAAGATGAAAAGGAATTGGAGCAAAAAATAGAAGTGGCTTTGTATTACGATAACAAGGTTTTAGTGGAAGAAGCGGTAGAAAATTTAATGGATGTAACTTGCTGTGTCATCGGCAACGGGGAACTTACCGCTTCGGTTCTTCAGGAATCTCTGTTTGCCAAGGATATGTTTGATTTTAAAGATAAATATTTGAGTGAAGGCGGGGCGCAATTGGGCAAAGGGCAAAACAGTTTAGTTATTCCGGCTCGACTGGATGAAGCCACAACATCAGCTATTCAAAATACCGCCAAAGCGGTTTATAAAGCCTTGGATTGCAGTGGCATCGCGCGCGTGGATTTTTTGTTTGACAAACAGTCTAAGCAATTTTTTGCCAACGAGGTTAATCCGTTGCCGGGTACCTTGTATCATCACTTGTGGAAGGCGAGCGGCATTGAACTTAATCAGCTGCTCACGATGTTAATTCAATTTGCGGAAGAAAAATCTAAAGAAAAGCGGTCGGTAAATTATACTTTTGAATCCAGCGTGCTAAAAAATTTGGGCAAAGGCAAAATGTCCAAATTAAAATTGGGTTAAGAATGAATATTAAATTTGAAAAAGCCAAACTCAAAGAGGGGTTTGGCTTTATAATTGGCGTGGATGAAGTGGGGCGGGGGAGCTTGGCGGGACCGGTCGTTTCTGCGGCAGTGGCGGTTCCATGTAACATGAAACATGAAGCATATAGCAAGAGGGTGAAAGACAGTAAATTGCTTACATCGGCAAAGAGGGAAAAATTGGCACCGGTTATTAAACAAAATTTTATTACAGCAATTGGACAGGCGAGTGAAAAAGAAATAGATAAATTAAATATTCACCATGCCACACTATTGGCCATGCAAAGGGCGGTAAAAAAATTATTAAAATTAGTTTCATCTAAAACATCCCCGAATTTTATAGCGGTAGATGGTAAATTTACCATTCCGTTGTTAAACGCTCCACAAGCGGCAATTATTGATGGCGACAATAAAATCTTTTCCATTGCCGCGGCATCCATTGTCGCTAAAGTTTATCGCGATAACTTAATGTCTGGTTTGCACAAGCAGTATCCGTGCTATGGGTTTAATCAGCACAAAGGATATGGAACGTTGCATCATCGGCAAATGATAAAAAAGTATGGTCTATGTCCAATCCATCGCAAAACATTTAGTAATAACGCGAACTAAAATCTTTATACCTTCTATTGACGATCGTCAATAGAAGGTATAAAGTGGAAATGTGATGAGATATAAACATCTGGCCAAAGAAAGAAATAAAAAAATGACGCTTGCCGCGGAGGTGCTTTTGTATTTTTTTGCTTTTGCGGATTTTTTACCCCGGCCGTTTGAGCACAAAACCCATTATACTAAGCGACTGCTTAGTGGAAAAACCGACGCATATTCTTACTATAGAATTATGAGAAGTTTGGAGGAGCGGGGGTGGCTGAAGGTTTATAAAGAAGGGAAAAGTAAACTTTATTCTCTAACTGAGCAGGGAAAATTGGAAGCTTTGTTTCTTAAAGCTCATTTGCCGGAAAAAGAAAATTGGGATGGCAAATGGCGGATGTTAATTTTTGATATTCCCGAGGACGCGCGTCCGGAAAGAAATAAATTGAGGAGATTATTAAAGACCAATGGTTTTAAACAAATTCAAAAAAGCGTATTTATAAACCCATATCCGTTGAATAGCGAAGCAATCAGTTATCTTCAGCAAATCGGTTTGGATAAGTTTATTCGTATATTTAGAATTGATAAAGCAGACAACGAAAATTCTTTAAAAAAGTTATTCGATTTGTAAGAAATTTTTACATACCATTTATAGACGATCGTCAATTGAAGGTATATTTGGTTTTACGGATTTTTCTATTTTTTATGTGGGTTTTTTGTTATAATAGGTGAGGTTTGGAGAGGTACCGAAGTGGTCATAACGGGACGGTCTCGAAAACCGTTTGCTCCGCAAGGGGCCCGAGGGTTCGAATCCCTCCCTCTCCGCCAGTGTATTAAGTTTAGGTAAATATGATCCATCCTGATAGGTTTCAAATGATCCAAGAGCTTCCTTCTGCTGACAGACTGGCTTATTTAGTAAATTCAGCGAGGCAAAATAAACAATTTCAATTAAGGAATTGTCCCGAAGGCAGGATGCCTTATAACTGTGTGGGAAATAATGAAATTGCTGAACAGGCCCAAGGACAAAGTTGGTGGAGTCCAAAAGCAAAAGCCGACCCCAGAGATGTACATTTTGGTCATTACGTGTGTTTAGCCACCACACAAGACAGGAGTTTATACCTTCTTGATTTAACAGCCCATCTTCCTGTCAAAAAAATAAATCCAGACGATGCCAAATTATCCGAAGATGAAATTTTAAAGAGATATACTGGTTATGATGGTTGGAAATTGAATAGAGATTATAAAAAATAAGCATTTTATTTATGCAAAACAAAACCATTCTAATCAGCGGTGGGACAACGGGCATTGGCGCGGCCACGGCTGTGAAGTTTTTGGAAGACGGTTGGCAGGTGTGTGTATTTTCCGACAGGGCTGATCATAATCAAGATTTTTTAAAGCTGGCCAAAGCCCAGGGCCTTCATCAGAGGTTGCTGATTTTAAAAGCTGACATAACCAAAGAGAAAGAGTTAAAAAAAGTAGTGGCGGAAACTAAAAAGAAGTTTAAGACAGTGGATGTTTTGTTCAACAACGCGGGGATGGGATATTTTACCGATGCCGACAAAATGGATGTAAAAAAATTTGACCAAATGATGGAAATAAACGTGATTGGCATGGCGGATTTAACCAAGCTGGTTTTGCCCATAATGAAAAAGCAAAAACGCGGGCAAATAATTAACAACGCTTCCATTGCCGCCAAGATTGGCCACGCCAAGAGTGAATTTTACGCGGCCACAAAATCCGCTGTAATGCGCTACAGCGAGGGCCTTCGCGCGGAAGTGGCGAAGTTTGGTATTAAAGTTTCGGTAATTTACACCAGCACGGTTAAAACGGAATTTTGGAGCAAGAAAGAATTCGCCCGCCGAAAGAAAGAAAACTGGCATGGCAAGGAGCCGGTATTTTTAAGCCCGAACGATATCGCATCTACGGTTCAGTTTATTGTTGGGCAGCCAAGCAACAGCGTAGTCTCTGATATTACAATTATGCCATTTGGATAATCGGTGAGTTGGAGAATCAAAAGTTGGAAGGTATAAAAATTAATCGTTTAATTAAGTTTTATAATTTTGTCATCCTGAATTTATTTCAGGATCCATAAAATAGATTCCGGAACCCCAGTAGTAGAACCTTCGGTTCACTACGGGGCAGGCAAGTCCGGAATGACACATAATACATATGCAAAAAAAATATTACGGAACGCAGACAGAAAAGGCCATAAAAAATTTCCCTTTTTCTTTTCGCAAACTTCCAAAAGAATTTTTTTATACTATTACGGAGATTAAAAAAGCCTCGGCCATTGCTCACGCCAGAGTGGGAGAATTAGACAACAAAAGAAAAATTGCCATTGTAAAAGCCTGCGACGAAATTTTGGCCGGTAAAATGGACGCGCAGTTCGTCTTGCCGGCTTTTCAGGGCGGCGCCGGAACGTCTAACCACATGAATGTTAATGAAGTTATTGCCGGCCTGGCAACGGAAATTTTGCAAAAAACCGCGGTGCACCCAAACGACCACGTAAACATGTCCGAGTCTACCAACGACGTAATGCCCTCGGCCTTAAAAATTATCGCTTATCGTTTAAGCCAAAGATTTTTAGGCACAATGGATGTTTTTATTAAAACTTTGGAAAACAAAGCCAAAGAGTTTAAGGATGTTTATAAATTGGGCCGAACGCATATGCAGGATGCCGTGCCGATTACTTTGGGCGGGGAGTTTACCGCTTACGCGGAATACGCTAGGCGCGGCAAAGAGCGGATAGAGGCGGCCATGAAAAATATTTTGGAATTAAATTTGGGCGGCTCCGCGGTGGGCAATTCCATAAACGCTTCGCCAAAGTACATTAGTAATTTTTATAAAGAGCTGCAAAAAATTACCAAGTTGCCGTTTAGGCCGGCTAAAAATTTAATGTCTAAAACCAGCAGTACCACGGATTTGCTGTGGCTGTCGCAAAGTTTGACCGCTTTTTGCGCGGACCTTTCTAAAATTTCCAATGATTTGCGCTGGCTTTCGGCCGGGCCCAAGGGCGGCATTGGAGAAATTTCCATGCCGGAGCTGCAGGCCGGCTCTTCCATAATGCCGGGGAAAGTTAATCCGGTGCTTAGCGAGGCTGTTAGCCAACTTTATTTTTTGGTTTCCGGCAACACCTTAACCATTGAGCACGCCTCGGAAGGCTCGCAAATGGAACTTAATGTTATGCTGCCTATTATGACCGACCGGCTGATTGAATCCTTAAAAATTATGGACGAGCTTTTGCTGCAATTTTCCGCTAGGTGCGTGGCCGGCATTAAAGCCAACAAAAAACGCTGCAGAGAGCTGCTAGAAAATTCCACGGCCTATTCCACGCTATTAACTCCAGTTTTGGGTTATGATGTAGTTTCCGCGGCGGTAAAAGAATCTTTAAAAACCAACCAAACTTTACGGGAAGTGATTGTGGGGCAAAAACTTTTAAGCAATAAAGATTTTGATAAAGCAGTTAATTCATTTCGGCCATAATGCCATATTTAGATTTAAACCACAGTTTTAATAACAATATGCCGGTATTTCCGGGCGACGGTGCGACAGAGCTGATTCAGGTGTCTGATGTGAGCAAAGACGGCATCGCTAACCACCTGCTTAAGACTTCTATGCATGTGGGTACTCATATGGACGGGCCGGCGCATATGCTTTTGGGCGGTAAGCCCTTGAGTGAATATCCGGCAGAAAAATTTTTTGGGCGGGGCGTAATAATAGACGCGCGGGGGAAGTCGGCGGCCGATGCCGAATTGCTGTCTAGCGTGCAAATTCAAAAAGGGGATGTAGTATTAGTTTGTTTTAGCTGGTCTACGGAATTTTTTGAGGAAGATTATTATTTAAATTATCCGGAAATTAGCGAGAGTTTTGCCGCGCGGCTGGTTGAACTGGGCGCTTCAATTATCGGCATGGATACCCCCAGCCCCGACCGCGCGCCTTACAGCGCGCATAAAATTTTGTTAAACGGCGATATTTTAATAATTGAAAATTTAACTAATTTGGAACAGCTAATCGGTCAAAAGAATTTTGAGATAATCGCCCTGCCGATGAAACTGGAAACAGATTCAGCGCCATGCAGGGTGGTGGCAAAAATCATATAGAACATTCTTTAAGTTTTGTCATCCCGACCGACGACGAGTGCATCCGAGGAGGAGCGGAGGGATCCCTTATCGATTGAAGTTTAAGGGATTCCCTGCCTGCCGGCAGGCAGGCTCGGTCGCTCGGAATGACACAGTATCTGAGCTTAATGTTTGGTACCTCTGTTGTGAAGAAAATATATTAACATGGAGCAAACAAAAAAAATCCTTATTCTTTACGCCTCGGTGGGCCTGGGGCATAAAAGCATAGCCGAGAACATCGGCTTTTATTTAGAACGGGCCGGTTTTACCGTTTGTCTTTATGACGCGCACAGGGTTGAATCGGGAAAGTTAGTTAGGTGGGCTACCAAATTTTACGGGTTTTTAATTAACCAGTTTCCGTTCGTGTGGAGTTGGCTGTATAAAACAGAGTGGTTTATTAGTTTAACTTTGCCTTATCGCACCCGGGTGGCAAAATTTCAGCATCGCAACATTTTGGAAGTTTTGGAAAAAGAACGCCCCAATTTAGTAATTTCCACCCACGTTACACCCTCGGCCGCGATGGATTATTTAAAAAAACAGGGATTGTATGCGGGCAAGTTTGGAATTACTTTCAGCGATTTTCATTTGCATCGTTTTTGGCTGTTTGATTCGGCCGATTTTTATTTAGCCAATATCCAGGAGCAAAAAGAAGAAATGATTAAACTTGGTATAAATCAAGATAAAATATTTGTTTGCGGAATAACTTTAAGGCCAAAAATAGAAGTTAATGCAGAATTAATAAAACAGAAATTAGGGATCAATTCGAACCAAAAAACATTGCTTTTGGCCAGCGGCTCACAAGGCACGGGCGTAGACCAGAATTTAATTGATGAGTTGCTGGCTAAAAGCCAGGCTAAAATAATTGTGGTATGCGGAAAAAATAAAGTGCTGTTTGAAAATTTGAGCGAACGGTATCAAAATGCCAATTGTATTATTTTGGGCTACTACAGCCCCATGGAAGAGTTGTATGCCGTGGCTGATTTATTCATTTCCAAACCCGGCGGGCTTTCCACAGCCGAAGCCCTGAGGTATAATTTGCCGATTTTAGTTTCGCATCTTTTGCCCGGGCAGGAGGAGTTGAATTATAATTATTTGCAGGAAAAAAGCCTGGTTATGCCGGAGCCAATTAACCTTGTGTCGTCAGCCATTGAAGAATTGGAGAGCGGTGAGTTTAGGCAAAATTTAGCATCCAGCCAGGCCTTATTGGAAATTTTTATCCGTCCCGAAACCTTAATTGATGCAATTAGGAAAAGTTTGGGTTGATGGAGGTTTTACATTGTTTCAGAGGGGCTTGTCCCGCCTCTTTCTCAAAAAGGGCGGTGTTTGACGGCTCTGGTTTTATTGTATATTATAAAAATATCAAACAACTTTTTACCCCCAAGTTTAACAGGGGACATTAACTAGAAACATAAGCCCAGTAGAGCTTCTTTGAGTGCCTAAAGACTCTGGTTTCACAAAGAAAAGCCGCTGGGAAGTGAGCATAAGATTATTAAGATTTGATTTTGCGATTCGCCTTTAGGCGCAAAGAGCAAACTCAAAGAAATTCACTTCGGTATGGCTAAGAAAGAAAAAACATCGTTTTTTGGGAAGATTATGGGGGGCAGTGTAACAGAAGAAGCGCCGCAGCCGGTGGCTGTTTCACAAATTGAAGAAGAAATAGAAGCCGAAGAATTGGCTCCGGACGAAGTAGTGGAAGAGGTGGAGATGGAAGTTGAAGAGGAAGAAGCTCCCGCGGTAAAGCCCGCGGCTAAAGAGAGCAACGAAGAGTGGCTGAATGACTTTGAAGGCCAGCTGAACATAGATATGTACCAGACTAAAGATAATGTTATTATTAAATCCACCATTGCTGGCGTGAGGCCGGAAGACATAGACATTACCGTGGCTAACGATATGGTAACGGTAAAGGGCGCGCGCAAAAAAGACGAAGTGATTGCCCAGGACGATTATTTTTACCAGGAATGCTACTGGGGCAATTTCTCCCGCTCTGTCATCATCCCGGTGGATATAGACTCCGAAAGCATTGAAGCGGATTTAAAAGACGGCATCCTTACCGTGGTAATTCCCAAAGCGGCCAAAGCTAAGACCAAGAAAGTAAAGGTTAAAGGACTATAAGACGCGGATCGCTCGCGGATTTTACTGCAGTCGCGGATATACACGCAGATATAAACCCCCGCTCTTTTCAAGGAGCGGGGTTTTTGGTATAATTGGTTTATGAAAATCGTCAAAGATATTTATCAATATACGGCAGTGTTTGAACCCGATAAAAAATCGGGTGGTTTTACAGTTACCATTCCCTCTTTGCCAGGCTGTATTTCCGAAGGCGATACTTTTGAACAAGCCGTTTTAAATATTCAGGAAGCCGCCGAGCTGTACCTTGATGTGATGAAACAGAAAAAGACAGCCATCCCCTGGGAAGAAAAAGGCGTGGTAGTGGCCCCCATCCAAGTTAAAATTTAAATATGCCAAAATTACCCGTTTTGACTCCCAGAGTGGTTTGCAAAGCTTTGGAAAGAGCGGGTTTTATTTTGGCTAGGCAAAAAGGCAGTCATCGGATGTATGTAAAAGACAGTTTGGGGGTTACCGTGCCGTATCACAATAAGGATTTAAAACCTAAAACCTTAAAACACATAATTCAGCAGTCCGGAATGGATTTAGTTAAATTTATAGATTTGTTGTAAGTGAGTTAAGCGAGATTAGAGAAAAGAGAAAAAGTAAAAGGCGGGCGCGCGGCGTCCGCCTTTTGAGTTTGGAGGTTTAGAACTTAATCTGGAGAAGATTTCCGCCGATGCTCTCGCCTATGCTTCCGCTGTTGCTCTTGCAATTCCTTTGACGCTAATATCACAAAAGCTATGCCGGCGAAAATATCACCCGACTTCTGCACCTCGTCCCATTGCTTTTTTAGCCTTGCTTTCAGTTCTTTTCTTTCCTTGGTCATTTTCTAAACCTCTTAGGCAGTCGCCAAAACTTTTTGACTACCGCCGCAACAGCCAAGTTTACCGAAGGCCCGCCGAGCAGACCCATGTAGATGAATGCCGTGATGTGTGAAGGGGCCACACCACCTTTGTAGCCTTTGGCAATAGCATTAGCCAGCGACCACGGCCCCCAAACAATGAACGAAAACATAGCGACGAGCATCGCAATGGTAGTGGAAATAAGCGTCTTCAGGTACGCATCCTTATACAAAAGCCTCACCTTACTGAAATCTTTCATGGTTCCTCCTCTGGGACAATACAGAATATCACCAGCCGCATCGTTTATAAATTAGTATTTATTTACATTTGGCTTATTTGACAGAAATTCTGTTAGTAGTATAATTAATTGTCAATGACAAATTGACAAACTATATGCTACAAAGCGAAATAATATTAAAAAAGCTCGGGCTTTCTGAGCACGAAGCCAAAGTTTATCTCTTGGGCATTAAGTTGGGCCCGAGTCTTGCCAGTGAAATATCAAAACAGTCGGGTTTGGGCCGGACGCTGGTTTATCATCTGCTGGGACAGTTAAAAAGCAAAGGTTTGGTTAGCGAACAGGGTAGCGGCAACGGTAAAAAGTTTTTTATGGAACCGCCGGAGAGGCTGTTAAATATTGTGGAAAGAAAACAAAAAGAGTTGGAGGGTATGGCAGTTCAAGTTACGCAAATTACCAAAGAATTAAAGTCATCCGCTATCTTTTCCGGCATACCGCAAATCCGCGTTTATGAAGGCACGGAAGGCATAAAGAATTTTGCCCAGGACACCTTGGCTGTAAAAGGCACGCTGACTAAAGCCATCGTTCCCATCGATAATTTATTAAAGATGCTGGATAAGTTTTTTTTGCGCTATTGGTTTTTAGGGCGAAATAAGCAAAATATTATGGGCAAAACTTTGTTTACCGGCACTCCGCGCAAACCATTCTCTATTGATCAGATAAAACAATTGCTTAACACCCCACACGCCAGCAGTTTTTTGCATCAATGGAAAAAAAGCCCAAGGGAATTTGTGTTCCAGAATACCGTAGTAATTTTTGGTAATAAAGTCGCGGTAGTTTCGTCTCCTGAAAAACCCTCGGTGTTTGTTATTGATTCCGGCGAGTTTGCCGCCACTATGAGTATTTTTTTTGATGATTTATGGAAACGAAGCGCAGTTTTGAAACAGAAATAACGATTCTGGCAGGACACTAAAAAAAATGCTAAAATGGGGAGGCAAGGAAGATTGTCATCTTCAGAATAACCTCTCCCCGTTCCGCCCGCCTTAGGCGGGCGGAACTTCCCTCTCCATGAATTGGAGAGGGAGACTATAATGAATAAAAAGCTATCTATGGGCAGAAGAAAAAAATACGAAAAAGAAGAAGAGAAGCCAAAGAAGAAGTTTTCCCGGCCGAAATTGAATTTGTCGGCCGAAACCAAGCGCGGCATTTCCGTAATTGTCTTTGTGGTTTTGGCCCTAGTGGCGGTGTTAAGCATAGCCGGCCTGGCCGGTGCTTTAGGGCAGCAGGCATTTAAATTTTTAAGTTTAGTATTTGGGGTAATGACTTATTTGGTACCCCTACTTTTGCTCTCGGTCGCTATTTCGCTTTATAAACAGGATTTGGAAAACGAAAGCCGCGCGCACGGATTTTACTGGCGGATTTATTTGGGCGCCATTCTCCTTGCCGGAAGTATTGGCGGACTGGTCCATGTTTTTTATTTGGGAAATCAAACTTCAGCTTTTGATTTAGCTTCCGAAGGCAGAGGCGGCGGGTATTTAGGCGCGCTTTTTGCCGCGCCTTTGTACCGTTATTTGGGTTTTTGGGCAGGCAGTTTAATTTTAATCGCGCTGATTGTAATTGGCGTGCTTATTACATTTGACGTGCCACTGAGGGAGTTGTTTAAAGGAAAGCAGCCGGAAGACCAAGAAGAAGCTCCGGCCAAGCCGCAAGCTTTGAAAATCAACGCTATGGGTAAAGAGGGGTTTGTGGCCGAAAAAGTTTTGGATAAAAATCCTAAAGTTAACGAAAATAACAATAACCAGGAAAGCAAAGATAAAGCTATTCAAACATCTAAAGTTAATAACGCGGCAAAGGGCCAACAACTCCAACTAGAAGCCATAACATTAGAAGACCGTAAAGACTGGAAATTGCCGAACTTTGATTTATTGGATGACAGCCAGACGGAAGTGGATAGCGGTAATATAGAAGTTAATGTCGCGATAATTAAAAAAACCCTGTCCGATTTTGGCATTGAGGTGGAAATGGGCGAGGTAAATGTGGGTCCAACGGTGACGCAATATACTTTAAGGCCGAACGTGGGCGTAAAGCTTTCCCAAATCGCGGCATTGCAAAATGATTTGGCGCTGTCTTTGGCCGCGCACAGCATCCGCATGGAATTGCCCATTCCGGGCAAAGCGTTGGTGGGCATCGAGGTGCCAAATAAATCCACGGCCATTGTGCGCCTTAGGGAAGTTATGCAGACTAATGATTTTGTAAATCATAAAAGCAAATTGGCTATTGCTTTGGGCCGCGATGTAGCCGGACATCCGATGATAGCGGATTTGGCTAAAATGCCGCATATGCTGGTAGCGGGCGCAACCGGCACAGGCAAGAGCGTTAGCATTAACAGCTTATTCATCTCCCTGCTTTATCGAAATACGCCGCAAGACGTGAAATTTATTGTAATTGATCCAAAGCGCGTGGAGTTGAATTTATATAACGGCATTCCTCATTTGCTGACGCCGGTGGTGACCGAAAATGAAAAGGCGGTTAATGCTCTAAAGTGGGCGGTGGCCGAGATGGATCGCAGATATAAATTATTGTCCGAAGCAGGCAAAAGAAATATTATAGAATATAACGAAGTTTCGGGTTTAAAGATGCCTTATATTGTAATTTTGGTGGATGAACTTGCGGATTTAATGGCCGTGGCGCAGGCAGATGTAGAGGCGGCAATTGTTCGTTTGGCGCAAATGGCGCGCGCGGTTGGCATCCACTTGGTTTTGGCCACCCAGCGGCCCTCCGTGGACATCATCACGGGCTTGATTAAGGCCAACATTACCTCGCGCGTGGCGTTTGCCGTGGCCAGCCAAATTGACAGCCGTACAATTTTAGATACATCTGGAGCTGAAAAATTGCTTGGAAACGGGGACATGCTTTACACTTCGGCTGAATTTAACAAGCCAAAGCGCGTTCAGGGCGCGTACATTGGCGAAAAGGAAGTGAAAAAAGTTGTTGATTTCTTTAAAGCCCAGGTTGGCGCGGTAATTTACAACGAAGAAATTTTGGAAAAACCCAAACGGTCGCTGGGAATTCCGGGGATGGAAGGCGAAGGCGGCAGTGATGACGATGATCCTTTATTGGAAGAAGCCACGGACGAAGTGAAGCGCGCCGGCAAAGCCTCCGCTTCTCTTTTACAGCGCCGGCTCAGGGTGGGTTATGCCCGGGCCGCCCGTCTTTTGGACATTATGGAAGCTCGCGGGATTATTGGCCCGGGCGAGGGAGCTAAGCCGAGGGAAGTGTATGGAGTGGTGCCGCCGGATGAAAAGGCGGAGTATGGAATAGAAGAAGATCAACAATAAAAACAAAATCCGAAATTCGATAATCGAAATTCGAAACAATTTTTAAATTTGGAATTTGTTTCGGATTTAGTGCTTTGGATTTCGGATTTATCTTTATGATATTTGAAAAGAAAAAACTGCAGATTGAGACTTTAAGCGAGTATTTATCCGAAGTCAGAAGAAATTTAAATCTGTCGGCTGAGGAAGTTTGCAGTAAAGCCGGGATGAGCCTAAAATTTTTGGAAGGATTGGAAACCGGTCAATTAAAAAATTTGCCGGCAGATGTTTATGTTTACGGTTTTTTAAGGCAATTGGGGGCAATTTATGCCGTGAATGCGGATGAGTTAATTAGCCAGTATAAAAAGGAGCGGGGGATAGTTCAGCAACTCAGCAAAAATCAACAAGCCATCAGCAGCGACTGGAAAAAAAAATTTGACAAATTGATTATTACGCCCAAGCTAGTGAGCGTTGGCGCAGGATTGCTGTTTATTGCAATAACCGTAGGTTATATAATCTGGCAAGTTTGGTCTATTAATAAGATGCCAAGCTTAACAATAATATTCCCGCCGGATAATTCTGTAATCGCCGGTTCAGCGGTGGAAATCCGCGGACAGACCGATTCGGGCATGAGCGTAGAGATTAATCATCAGCCTGTGTTTGTGGACAGCCAGGGGGCTTTTCGCACGGAACTGGGTTTAAGCGCGGGCCCGAGGCAGATTTTTATTACGGCTAAAAATCGTTTTAATAAGTCCATAAGCAAATCAATAAATATTACTGCCCAACCCGGCGGTAATTTACCGGCCACAATGGGCGTGGAATTAAAATTGGATTTTGCCGGCCAGGCAACTGTAAATTATGTATTGGACGATGGCGCTCCCGGCAATCTGAGTTTTAACGCTGGCGATTCTAAAGTTCTTACCGCTGAGCAAAAAATTGTCTTGTCGACTTCTGATGCGGGTGTAACCAAGGTGACATTTAACGGCCAGGTTTTGGGGTTTTTAGGCAGAGCCGGCGAAGCTTTAAACAGTATTCCTTTTTTAGTCCAAGTTGATTCGGCAAAAAAAGGAAAATAAGAGTTATCCACAAGTATTTTTTGACAAGTGGTGAACGATAGTATACTATTATAGTAAATAAACTAATTATTATAATCAGTTATTAATAAATTGTTATAAGTTAATTCATTTTTATGACAAAAACAACAACAAAAGCTTCCATGCAGGAAGAAGGCAAATGGAAAGCCGTAACCAGCGCCATGGATCAAATTCAGGATAAGTTCGGCGCCGGCAGTATTATGAAATTGTCCGACTCCAAAACTATGGACGTAGCGGCAACGCCGACAGGCAGTATTAGTTTGGATTTAGCCTTAGGCGTGGGCGGTATTCCCAAGGGGAGGGTTGTAGAAATTTATGGCCCGGAAAGCTCCGGGAAAACCACCCTAACCTTGCATATGATTGCCGAAGTGCAAAAACGCGGGGGTCTGGCCGCGTTTATTGACGCCGAACACGCTTTAGACCCTGAATATGCCAAGCGAATTGGCGTAAAGTTGGAAGATTTGCTGATTTCCCAGCCGGACAATGGCGAACAGGCTTTGGATATTTGCGAAAC
Source organism: bacterium (assembly GCA_021791515.1). Classification (GTDB taxonomy): domain Bacteria; phylum Patescibacteriota; class Doudnabacteria; order UBA920; family UBA920; genus PALSA-1336. The sequence continues at coordinate 36,597 of JAJYWK010000006.1, forward strand.
CTTGGTTAGGAGTAATGGATTGGATTTAATAGTTATAGATTCTGTTGCCGCATTAACGCCAAGGAACGAAATTGAAGGCGAAATGGGCGACAGCCATATGGGTCTGCAGGCCAGGCTAATGTCGCAAGCTCTTCGTAAGCTTACAGCAATTATTTCCAAAACCAGCACGACAGTAATTTTTATAAACCAAATTCGGATGAAGATTGGGGTAATGTTCGGCAACCCGGAAACCACTACCGGAGGCAACGCGTTGAAATTTTACGCATCGGTTAGAATAGAAGTGCGCCGCAACGCGCAAATTAAAAATGGCGACAAGGTCGTGGGTAATCGCGTCAAAGTTAAAATTGTAAAAAATAAAGTGGCTCCGCCTTTTAGGACCGCGGAGTTTGATATTATGTATAACGAAGGAATCTCTGCTTCCGGCGATTTGCTGGATACCGGCGTTTTGCTTGGCGTGGTGGAAAAGAGCGGGAACACTTATAGTTTTGGTGATGTTAAGTTTGGCGTGGGCAAAGAAACAGCCAAGGCCTTCTTAAAAGAAAATGTTAAAGTTTTTAAAGAAGTAGATAAAGCTGTGCGGGAAAAAGTCAAAAGCGGAGAAGCGGTATTGCCGGCCAAACAGCCGGATGAAGAGGACGAAGCGGAATAAACATCACTTGAAATCACAATCAGTTCTATCCAAAGAAAGTTAAGATGAGAAATAAAAATCAAAATTTAACTTCAAGTTTGCCCGTGCCAACGAAAATGATAGAACGGCGGATTTATATTATACGACGACAGAAGGTTATGTTGGACTTTGACCTGGCTGAGCTTTACCAAGTGCCGACATCCAGGCTCAATGAGGCAGAAAAAAGGAATATTGAGCGCTTTCCGGAAGATTTTATGTTTCGGTTTTCAGATGAGGAATTGAATAATTGGAGATCGCAGTTTGCGATATCCAATCCTACAGTAAAAATGGGATTACGCCGGCCGCCGTATGCTTTTACCGAACAAGGGGTGGCAATGTTATCTTCAGTTTTAAACAGCAAGCGGGCAATTGCCGTAAATATTGCGATTATGCGGGCGTTTGTGAAGTTAAGGCAAATAATGTCTGGCAACAAGCAAATTGCCAAAATAATTGAAAAGCTGGAAACAGAGCAAAAGCGCCAGCAGTTGGATATTGCGGTAATATTCCAAGTTATAAAAAAATTGATCACAGAGCAAAAATCCACCGGAGTAAAAATTGGTTTTAGAACCTAAAAAAGTGAACCGCCCTGCGACCAGCACAGGGCGGCTTTGAATCGGGGCATTACTCCCCCGGTTCTGGGGGGAGATACTCGGTGGCACGGATGCTTGAAACCATCTCCTTCCCTGCCTCAAGCAGAGTGGCAAAGATGAGAATTTCCCGAAACTCCATCGTGATTTCGTTGAGAAAATCTCCAAGCCGCTCGCCGGACAATTGCAGCGTAAAGCAGTTGAGGCGCGTCAGGGCCCACACTACTCCTTGCGGACCGGGTATATTCGTGCTGGAAAGAAGCTCGTTTTTTTCACCAAACATTACCCGAGACCAGTGGAGTTCTTGGGTACTCGGATACCATGAATACGATTCCCTGAATTTTATCCCGTCCTCACTCAACTCAAGATCTGCCTGGAAATAGCCGCTAAACGGGTTATCTGGCAAGAGCCGCTCTTGCCAGATACCTGAAAAAGAAGTCAGCATACTACCCTCCTTACAGTTGGTCTTTCCTTTTGGGGCCTTAATTTTTACACTTTTTTACCAAAATGTCTGCAAATCTTATTAAACCCTAACATTATATTGATTTAATATAAATAAAATGGTAGTATTTATATGTCTAAAATAGTAGACATATATGAAAGAATTATCGGAAAGTTTGGAAAAGTTGGGTTGGCATAACAAAAAAGCCAAAGTTTATTTGGCGCTTTTGCAATTGGGTGAAGGTAGTGTTATCGATATTGCTTATAAGTCTGGCCTAAAACGAACCACTGTTTACAACATTCTTCCTGAAATGGTTCGCGAAGGAATTGTGACGACAGGCATTAAACATCAAAAGAAGTATTATTATGTAGAGAATCCGAAAAATCTCAAGCAGGATTTTCAGGATAAAATAAACTATATTGAGAAAATACTGCCAGAGCTTTCCGCTATCCATAACATTATTCCCTATAAGCCGAAAATTTCTTATTATGAGGGCGTGGGTGGAATGAAAGAGTTGTATTTAGATACGTTAGACAGCTTACATGGTGGCGATACCATTTTAAGTTATACGGGTTTTAGGGATTATTATCAGTTTATGCCAAGGGAATATATGGACTGGTATGTGCAGGAAAGAGTTAACCGTAAAATTAGAATAAAAATGATCGTTCCAGATTTTCCGACGACTAGGGAAATTTTACCACAAGCTCAAAGTACTTTGCGCGAAATTAAAGTTATTCCGGGCGACACTTGGCAGTTTTCCGCAGATACGGAAATTTATGCTAATAAGGTTGCGCTTATCTCCCACACGGAAAATTTTATTGGTGTAATCATTGAAAGTAAAGAAATTAACCAGATGCAGAGGATGGCTTTTGAAATTATGTGGAATGCGCTAAAATAAAGTTTATGTCTAATAAAACCATCTATTGCAGTTTGGATATTGAGACTTCGGGGTTTGATCCTTTAAAACACGAAATTTTAGAGGTGGGGTTTATTTTATTTAAAATTGAAGATTTGAGATTTAAGATTTTAGAGGAATGGACACAGGTATTTAAGCCAAGCAAGGAAGTTTCGCCGCAAGTATTTGCTTTAACCGGCATAACGCAGGAGGAATTGAACAGTGCGCCAAAGTTTTCTGAATTTCATGAGTTTTTGCAAGGCAAGCTGGGTAGCGCCATAATTGTCGGACACAATATTGTTTTTGATATTAAATTTTTGGAAACTTTTGGCATTAAATTTTCCGGTCAAACCATAGACACTTTGGACTTGGCCCAGTGGCTGTTGCCTACGCATCATAGTTATAATTTGGAAAATTTAATGCATACTTTTGGCATTAGCCATAAAGACGCTCACCGGGCTTTAGCCGATGCCCAAGCCACATTAAAGCTTTTGCAAAAATTGTTGGGAGTGTTTGCAGGTTTTCCAAAAGAATTGCAAAGTCAGATTAAAAGTTTAATTAAGCCGCATGGTTTTACTTGGCAGGATTTTTTTGAGGCTAAAATCAGCCCTGTAAATTTGCCGGCCAAAATTTCATCTAAAATTATCGGAAAATACAATTCATTTGTTATTAATCCGGGGAAAATTTACAACTTCAATTTTGGGGAGAACTATATTGAATCTGTCGCTTCAAGCTTAAGAAATAAAGGAGTTAATTGTCTGTTAGTGGTGCCTAAGGCGCAACAGGCGCTGGATCTTTATCGTATGGGCTTGGCGGATGAAACAGTATTTAACAGCGACATTTCATTTGATGAAAAAAAGTTTAAAACCTTCTTAAATAAAGAAAATTTAACCCCGGAAGAATTAAAATTTTTGCTTAAGGTTTTGGTTTGGAAAAATACTAATTGGCAAACTAAAACGGTTTTGGATTTGAACTTTTCTTTTTTTGGGGGGCAGTTTAAAAATTTAATTTGCGGTAAAATTTTGAAAGAATCTAAGGCCGCCAAGCTCGTTGTAACCGACCAAAAGAATTTTTTGCAGAGTTCAACTGCCACGAAAAAACAAACCCGGGAAGTTGTAATTTGCGGGCTGAATGAACTGGAACAGGCAATAACCGAAGATTTGGGAACTAAGACAAGCTGGGGATATTTAATCTATTTATTAAAATCTTTTTATAATCCGGAATTGAATTTGGGAAAAGAAGAATATAAAGAAAATATTTTGGAAGGTTTGGCTGCGGCAGATTTGTTTTTTGGCCTGGTAAGTGCGCTTTTAAAAAGCCAAACCGAAGGCTTTGAATATTTTAAAATTTCAGAAGAAACAGAAAATAATGAGAAATTTATAAAAATCATGCATGCGGCAGAGCATCTGTCAGATAAACTAGATTCTATTAACCAGGTACTAAAATCTGAACAGTTAAATAATTTTAAAGAAAATTTACAGAAATTTTTTGCCGATCAACCAAACCGAGTAAGGTGGGTCGAGTTGGCAGAAACCAGATGCGCTTTAGTAAGTATGCCGATTCAGCTTGCCCCGTTATTTTCCAAAGTCTTAAAAAACACCAAGCATATTGCTTTGGCTGATGCGCTGGGGCCGCAAGTTTTATTTAATTATTTTATTCAGCGGTTTGGTTTGGAAAATTTTAAATTAGAAACAGCCAAAGCTGAGAAAAAAACCAAACAGGGAGATTTATTTGATTTGGTAAGGTCATTCTCAGGGAAAAAAATCAAACTCGTTTTTCATTTTGAACCCAGAACAGCAACTGCTGATGAGATAACGGATTTGATTTTAAATAAAAAAAGCCTACCTGGAGCGGTGTTGTTCAGCAGCAGCCTTCAGGTTCGTGATTATTATGAGCAGAATTTTGAAAAGCTCAAAGAACAGGCGGCAATTTTGGCGCAATCTGCTACCGGCGGCGGGAATAAGCTACTTAGAAATTTTGGGATTAGCAAAAAAAGCCTGCTTCTTGCGACGGACAAGTTTATCTTAAAGCAGCTAAATAATTCTAATCAGGTGGATCCGGTTCAAAGTTTACAGGTAAATACCTTAATTTTAAATCGACTACCCTTTGAGCAATTTAGCCATCCTTACCAGGAAGCGGTATCTAAATCCTTCAGCAACCCTTTTATGGAATTTGCTCTGCCAAAGGCTTTGTTAAATTTTGTAAACATTCTTAAGTTTTTTTATAGTTCTGATTTAAAAGAGTTCTACATTTTTGACCCAAAATTGGCTAAAGAGTACGCCAGTTGCTTTTTAGACCTGAAAAAGTTGTTTTAAGATGTAACTAACAGGTTATCCACAACTAGTTCTAAGTCTGTTTTTTAGTAAAATTGGTAGTTAAAAATCAGTTTTTACTTTCAAATAAGCGATAATTTTTTATCATTAAGCCATAATCTTGACAAAGCTAAAAATGCTTGATATGCTGAATATACAGTAAATGTGTGGACAAGCAAGAGAAACAAAAGTACCTTAAAAACTAAAAAATCAATCCAACTTCATTTGCTTTTGGCAGATTTAGGTGGATCCTTCAACTGAACTGGGGAAATTTGCCTTGAAATTACGATTTAAGGGTAATTTTCCTCTTAACTTCTCGTCATAGCCTGTCCAATCCAGGCTGTTTGCAAAACAAAAACAAAAAAATGAAGGTTATTTATTCTCCCCGAGTAAATAACGAATTATATTTCAAAATAAAATATAATTTTGTTAAGGTGTTCACTCACCAGAAGAGAAGTTTAGAGTGCAGTTTGAAATTAGGTTGGACTTCAGACGCTTCTTCCCGATGTTAATCGGGAAAGGCCTGAATCAACAGTGTGGTATTCTTTGCACAACGTTTAGGGTCTAAACATTTAGACCCTGCAGGTTGTGCGAAGCGTATCCGATTGATTCGGGTTACAAGCGCCTCGCGTGGGCATTTAATTTTATTTAACGGCCCCTAACCGGGGCGCTTTTTCATTTTACCTGTCTAATTAAAATTATTACGGCTGTTATTTTTATAAAATTTAGAGTTAAAAAAGCTGACTGGTCTATATTGGTTGAAAAGTTTTAGCGGGTGGAGAAGTTTGCGGTGTTTTAGATAATCGGATATAATAAATGCAGAAAATTAATCGCAATTTTTTATGCTATCACAAGCTTTTACCCAGCACTTAGATTAATTATTTACTTATTTAATATTTTATGCAAAATGACGGAAAAAATGACAATCTAAGATCCACAGGGCATTTAAGTGCTGGGTTTATAGAAGAGATGAATCACAAGCTGTTGGCTGCCAAAGAAAAGTTGGAAGCTGATTTAAATGGGTTAAAAGTGCATGAGGAATTGGGCGCGGATTTAGATTCAAATGTTCAGGAAGTGGAAGACGATGAGGTCAGTCAGGATTTAATTGCCCGCATGAAACAGGATTTGGAAAAAATAAATAATGCTTTGGCAAAAATTTCCGCCGGCACTTACGGTACTGACAGCGAAGGCGAGGCGATTTCGGAAGAACGCTTGCGCGTTATGCCTTGGGCAGACAAGGCTTTATAATTTAGAATCTTGAATTAGGGATGCAGAATTTAGTAAATAAAAAAAACGCCGCAACGTTTTGGAAGGTCGGCGTTTTTTTATTTTTTATCGTTGTAGACCAGTTTTTTAAAATCTCGGCGGACAGTATTTTTAAAAATCAAAATTTTGCGTTTAGTCTGCCAATACCAACAGCTTTAATTTATTTGATTTATTTTGTTTTAATTGCTTGCATAAGTTTTTATGTTTATGAAAATCATAAAAAATTTTTTTGGTGGCAGGATTTGGCTTGGGTGTTGATTTATGCCGGAGCGGTTGCTAATATTGGCGAACGAATAATTCTGGGCTATGTTCGGGATTGGATTTATATATCTGTTTACCGCTGGACAGGGATTTATAATTTAGCTGACGGTTTTATTATTTTAGGCGTTGTTATTTTATTATTTAGCAGTAATAAAAAGCTCGCCTAATTTATTTATGTCAATTTTGTCATTTTTTTAATTTTTGTCATTATGCATTATGATAGCAAAAATATTTAGCGCTGCCATTATTGGCCTGGAGGGAGAGTTAATTGAGGTTGAGGCGGATGTTACCGGAGGGCTTCCAGCGACTATTGTAGTGGGGTTGCCGGATACGGCGGTGCAGGAAAGCCGCGAACGGGTGAAGACTGCCATAAAAAATTCCGGAAGTTCATATCCCCAAACGAGAGTTTCCGTAAATTTGGCGCCGGCCGACGTGCCCAAACTGGGCACGCATTTTGATTTGCCGATTGCTTTGGCTATACTGTCCGCCTATGAGCAAATTACTTTTGACCCCAAAGACAAAATGTTTTTAGGAGAATTATCGCTGGATGGCAATTTGCGCGCCATCCCCGGGGTATTGGCCGCGGCGTTAAAGGCCAGAATTTTAGGCATAGAAGAAATTTTTGTGCCAACAGAAAACGCCAAAGAAGCGGCCTTGGTCTTAGGCCTTAAGGTTTTTGCCGTGGACAGTTTAAAACAGTTGATTGGCCATTTGCAAGGTATAAAGTTATTAAAGCCTGAGCCGGTATTGGAAACTCAAAGTATTTTACAAAATATATCAGCGGCTTTGGATATGAAAGACGTGGCCGGGCAGGAATCGGCCAAGCGCGCGCTGGAAATTGCCGCCGCCGGCTCTCATAATATTCTAATGTCCGGGCCGCCGGGGTCGGGAAAAACACTGCTCGCGCGCGCTATGGCCGGAATTTTGCCGAATTTAAGTTTGGAAGAAGCTTTGGAACTTACAAAAATTTACAGCATTGCCGGCAAGCTGACAGCTAACTTTGTTACCAGCCGGCCGGTAAGAAGCCCGCATCATACCACCTCCAACATTGCCTTGGTGGGAGGCGGCGCCACGCCCAAACCCGGGGAGATAACGCTTTCCCATCGCGGCATTTTGTTTTTAGATGAATTTCCGGAATTTCCTAGAAATGTTTTGGAGGCATTAAGACAGCCGCTGGAAGATGGTGTTGTTACGGTTTCCAGGGCAAGCGGCAGTTTTACTTTTCCAGCCAAATTTACCCTGGTGGCCGCGCAGAACCCCTGCCCCTGCGGATTTTTGGGCGACGGCACCAAACCGTGCGTGTGCAGTCCGGCTCAGGTTTTTAAGTATCATAAAAAAATTTCCGGGCCGCTTTTGGATAGAATAGATTTACATGTGGAAGTGCCGCGTTTGCCGTATGAAAAGATGGCCGGTGAAATTAGAGCCGAAAGCTCGGCGCAAATTAAAGAACGGGTGGAAGGCGCGCGCAAAAAACAAAAAGACAGGTTTAATTCCAGCAAAACCAACAGCGAAATGAGTTTGATAGAAATTAAGTGTTATTGCGTGTTAGATGACCCTGGCCAGCAGTTAATTAAGCAGGCTATGAAGCAGTATAATTTTTCCGGCCGTTCTTTGCACCGAATTTTAAAAGTCGCCCGCACGATTGCGGATTTAAAAGGTATGGATAACATCGCGCTTGACCATTTGGCCGAAGCCATCCAATACCGGCCGAAGGTGGAATAACTTTGCTAACTACGAGCGAGTTTCAATATATCAATCTTGGAAATTAATATATCCGTAAAGGTTAGTAGTTAGTAAAGACAGTAAGTGCTATAATAATTTTATATGCACTCCGTCAGAAGTATCCTTAATAATGAAGCGCATTTTAAGGCATAACCATCTAATGGGCATGATTTTAATATTTTTATGATAAAAACTTCCAACGGGGTAAAAAAAATTCGAAAAGCAGTTATTCCGGCCGCGGGGTTTGGCACCCGGTTTTTGCCGGCGACAAAAGCTATGCCAAAAGAAATGCTGCCCATAGTGGACAAGCCGATTATTCAGTATGTGGTGGAAGAGGCGGTAAGCGCGGGCATTGAAGATATCATAATTGTTACCGGCTGGCACAAGCGCAGCATTGAGGACCATTTTGATTATCCGTTTGAGCTGGAAAAAAGGCTGCTTGAGGCCGGCAAAGAAGAACAGGCGGAAGAAGTGAGAAAAATCGCCAACTTGGCAAATTTTATCTACATCCGTCAAAAAGGGACTTACGGCAACGGCACTCCGATTTTAAATGCCCGGGCGGCAGTAGGCAATGAGCCGTTCGCGGTTTTGTGGGGCGATGAATTTATTTATTCCGAACCTCCCAGGCTTTTGCAAATGATGAAAGTTTGGGAAAAATATCAGTCTCCAGTTGTCTCTGGCGTGCGGGTCCCCAAAGAGTCTGTAAATAAATACGGCATTGCGGATACAGAGCCGGTGGCAGACGGAATTTTTCAGATTAAAAGCATCGTGGAAAAACCCAGTCCTAATAAAGCACCTTCCGATTTAGCCGTGCATGGGGCCTATATTTTGCCGCCGGAAATTTTTGATATTTTGGCGGAATTAAAGCCGGGTAAAAGCGGCGAAATTTGGCTGGCTGACGCCATTGACCAGCTTGCCAAACAGCAAAAAGTGTACGCCGTGGAAATTCAAAATGGAAAGTATTATGATACGGGCAATAAGCTGGAGTATTTGAAAGCTGTGGTGGAATTTGGGTTAAAACATAAGGAATTAAGCAGGGAGTTTGGGGAATACTTAAAAGGATTAAGAGAATAGGGTATTTTTAGAAAATAAAATTTAGGAATGACAAAAATTAAAAAAATGACAAAATTGACAAAAACGGCAAAGCCGTCCCGAACGAAGCGAGGGATCCCTCGCTTCGTTCGGGATGACAGCTATATAGTAAATTAAAGTTTGTCATTTTTGCTCATTTAAACTTTTCTATGAAATTACAAATAAAAAGCATGCCAAAACGGATTTTTGTCGCATTATCAGCAATTGTATTGCTCTCTGCCGGTTGCGGCGGCGGCAGTCCAACGCCCGCTAACCAGAGGGTGACCCTGAATTTTTGGATGCCGTTTGAAGATACTGAAAATCTGCAGCCGCTGTTTTTGGACTATCAGCAAAAACATCCGAATGTTCAAATAGTTTACACGAAAAAAAATATTGAAACTTATTCGGCGGATTTATTAAACGCCCTGGCTGCCGGCACGGGCCCGGATGTTTTTGCCATTAACAATGCCTGGGTGCCTCAATACGTGGACAAAATTGTCCCGGCCACAACCACCACTTTTTCTTATAAAGATTTTAAGGACGCTTTTGTGGACGTGGTGGTAAAGGATTTTGCCCCCAATCAAAAAATTTACGGCGTAAGTATGGGCGTGGATTCCTTGGCGCTTTATTACAACAAGGATATCTTGGGCTCCGCCGGCATTGCCACGCCGCCGAAGACCTGGGTGGAGTTGGAAGCCAGTGTAAGGCAAATCAAGCGTTCTGACGGCCGCGGCTATTTTACATTAAGCGGGCTGGCCGCGGGCACTAACGGCAACATCAACCGCGCGGTGGACATCCTTTATTTAATGATGCTGCAAAAAGGCGCGCAGGCTTATTCTGAAGACGGCAGCCAGGTGGCATTTAACCAAAGCGTGCAATTGAACGGCAATTATATTAATCCGGGACTTAGCGGCTTGAATTTTTACACTTCTTTTGCCAACCCGATTACGGCAAATTACAATTGGAATATGCGCAGCGATTATTCCGTGGACGCCTTTATTAACGGGCGGGCGGCAATGATGTTCAGTTATTCTTATATGATAAGCACCATCCGCCAAAAAAATCCGAATTTGAATTTTGACGTAGCGCCGGCGCCCCAGCCGGACTTGGTCAGGCCTTCGGTAAATTTTGCCAATTACTGGGGAGAAGTGGTAAGCAAACAAAGCAAACATCAGGCCGTTGCCTGGGATTTCCTAAAATTCCTTACAAGCAAGGATTCTTTGGACAAGTATTATGCCAAGCGCGAACAGCCGTCTTCCAGGAATGATTTAATTGCCCAACAGATTTCCGATCCGGACATAGGCGTATTTGCCAACGCGAACCTTACGGCCAAGCAGTTTTATCGCCCTAATCAGCCGGCTATAGATAATATTTTTGGCCAGGTTATAGATAATGTAATTTTAAGCGGCGTAAGCCCGAGCGACGCGCTGTCGCGCGCTGGGCAGCAGGCGGCCGCTATCCTGAGGCAATGATTGCAGGGCTGGCGCGTTGTCCGGACAAGATGATTCCCATTGTGCTTAAAGGATGTTTGATTAGTTAAAATCAGTCCGGCTTTCCATCATTGCCACGATGTTAAGGATGCTTTTAGGCACAATGGGAATCATCAGGCGCGCAAGTTTTGTAATCCCTGGTTTTTTCATCCGGTTTATGTTATAATTTAGGCAAATTGATTCAGTTTAATGTTTTTAAAGAAACAAAAATTAGCAATTATTTTACTGGTAGCGTTTTTGGCAATTCCGGTTTTTGCCCACGCTTTTAATATTACCGATCCTTTGGTCCGTTGCGGCCGGCAAGGGCAAAATCCGTGCACCATAGTAGACTTTTTCGCGCAAGTCGCTTATTTAACCAACTGGTTAATTGCCATTGCTGTCCTATTTTTTGTCCAGCGCATTGTCAATCACGGTTTTTGGCTAGTTATCACGCTTGGCAATGAAGAGGTCATCACCAAGCACAGAGCCGGTCTAATGAACGCGGTGTTGGGGTTTATTTTGGTTTTAATGGCATTTATGATGGTAAATACGGCGGTAAATTTTCTTTTGGGCGTTGGCCAGTGCAAAACCAAGCTGGACTTAACCAATCCGTTAAATTACGTAATTATTAATGATAAATTGGTGCAGTGCCGTGGAGGAGCGCAATAATTAAATTTTAGGGCTTCCGCGCCGCCGCTTTTTGGGCGGGCAAAGCCCGTCCCACAAAAGCGGCTCTGGCCAATTTCTTCGTTATTTTCCTGCGGTATTTGTCGGCGTAGCTCGGCTACGCCTCCAAATACCCTCGGAAAATGCCTAGAACTTGGCTCAGTGCGTAAACCCTAAATTAAAAGAGTTAAATATAAATTTAGTCGCATTATGGAAAAAATCAGACAGCCGAAATTTTTAATTTGGACTTTAAGCTTGGCAAGTTTGTTTATAATGCTGGATATGTTTTCTCCTTCATCGGCTTTAGCACAAACCAGCGGTAGATGCGACGAGCTTTATAAACAGTTTAATTTTGTCAGCTATTTTAATGGACAGTCGACTACCACAAATGCTGTGGCTGGTTTGCCGCGGTTTTGCAGCGCTCCGCAAATAATTAATTTTGTTATCAAACTAATTTTATATTTTGCCGGCTCTTTTGCCGTATTGTTTATTATGGTTGGCGGATTTTTATATGTGACTTCCGCGGGCAACGAAGAGCAGGCGGAAAAAGGGCGGAAAATTTTGATTAATGCCGTTATTGGTTTAGTGGTGATTATTATGGCTTTTGCAATTGTGCAGATTATCGGCGGGCTGCTCACTTCAGGTGCCAATGGCAGTCTAACCACAACCACGCAGAATCCTCCTAATCCAAATTCAAACCCCAACCCAAATCCCAATCCCAATCCCGCGCCAGCTGGTTCAGTAAGTGTAAGCGGGCCAAGTTCCATTCAGGTGGATCAGGTTTATACCTTAACAGCCACTGTTCCGGTCAGTTTAATTTCCTGCGGTATAAACCAAAATTCCGCGACTATGGCCGTTACTTCAGGAGGCGGCGCGCCAAAGACATTTGCCGCGGACGGATTTGTTATGTCCGGGCCGGGAAACAGCAATGCCGTCTTTACTTTTTCTAATCGAACGCCGGAAAGTCTGGGTTATGTAGTGCCCACCGGGCAGACTAAGACAATGCATGTGTCAATATCCGTGTGCTTGGTTCAGCAATATCAGACTGATGTTGCGGTAAAGCCCTCTTTATCCGTTCGTTAAAGTTAGATTTTAAAAAGCACAAGATTTTAAAAAGCTTGCTGATTATGGTATAATTATTTTAAGTTTAATATGTCCTTAACCTTGCCCTCTCCTTACTCCTTATAAAGGAGCATAGAGGGAGAGGGAAAGGAATTAAAAGAGCCTATCTGAAAATTTTTTATTGCCTATAATCTCAGACTTTCGGCTGTAAACCCTTTCTCGAAGCTTGGCGTATCAGTAAACGATACGCCTCACTCCTGCGGCAGGGTTTTCGCTCGAAAGTCCGAGATTTACGACTAATAATAAATTTTCAAATAGGCTCTCGGGAGAGGGGGTGAACAGCTTGAAACAAATTATCAAAAAAATCAACTATTTAAAAATCGCCGAACTGCTGCTCGTCACCGCATTGGTCATTTTTCCATTAGTCGCCCCGGAATTAGGTTTTGCGCAATTAAATAGAAACTTGCCCTGTGATTCTTCCACCGGCCTTAATTGCAGCGCCGGCACCAGCGTTAATTCCCTTATCAGAACCGTGATTAACTGGCTCTTGGGCATTGCTTTTGGTGTTGCGGTGTTGTTCTTAATTATTGGCGGCTTCTGGTACATTACTTCTGCCGGCAATGAAGAAACCGCTGAAAAAGGCAAAGGCACGGCCATTAACGCGATTATTGGTATTGTAATTATCATTTTGTCTTACGTAATTATCAACGTAGTGTCCAATTTGGTGACCAATACCGGCGGCGGAGGTCAGTAATAAAGGTTCCTCGGAGTAGAACTCCGAGGAATTGCACCCAAGGAGCGGGCTGTATTTCGCAGCAGAGCTGCGAGGTATTCAAACCTGTATTAAGACTCCTTAGGCTCGCCCAAACCAATCATCAGATGATTGGTTTGGCTCGCTCTACGTCGCTAATAAAAAATGAGAGCCTCAAGTCGCGGCAGATTTTGCCGCTTTGCTTGGGGCTTCTGCCCGGCTCCTGGATCTTTTCCAGGGGCGAGGCAGAAAAATTAATTTTTAACAAATGAAAAAAAATATTTTGAAAAAAATTTTTGGCGCGGGAGTGGCCGCCGGCCTGCTTGGGTTGCCGTTATTGGTTTTGGCCCAGGGCGGCGTGCAGGGCGGTTTGAATAATTTAAGAGTATTGTTTCCGGGCACTGGAATTATCGGTTCCTCCAGCTTAGCCGGACCCAATGGTTTGATATTCAACATTATTAACGCTCTGTTGCTGATTGTCGGCGCTATTGCGGTCTTGTTTGTGATTATTGGCGGTTTTTGGTACGTGACTTCCGCGGGCAACGAAGAGCAGGCGGAAAAAGGCCGCACTACCGTGGTAAACTCCATAATCGGCATAGTGATTGTAATTTTGTCTTACGTGGTTATAAACGTGATTGTGAATTTGGTGACTTATGGGTTTTAACTAAACCGAATAGCTTGAAAAAAATAAATAAAAAAAATCAACTTTTAAAATTTTTCAGCGCGGCTGTTTTGCCGGTGGTTTTATTTATTGGGATTTTTAGCGTGGCCATGGCGCAATTGGAAAACGGACAGGAATGTGGAGAAAATAGCCACTGTAAATCAGACTACTGTGACCCTGCCGGAATTTGCGCCACAGCCCCTGCTCCAAGCGGAAAAGTTGCCCAAACTTTGCAGATGGGAGCGAGTGGCAATGACGTAAAAATTTTGCAACAGGCTCTTCTCGATAAGCTTAATGACAGCGCGATACTTCAGGAGTTGTCGGCATCTTCGTTTAATCCCACAACGCGTACTTGGGATGGAATATTTGGAGACAAAACCAAAAAAGCGGTTCAGGCTTATCAACAGCAAGAAGGTTTAAGCCCCACTGGGATTGCGGATCAGTCGACTTTGACCAAATTAGGGATTTGGGGCGGTACCGGCGCAGACGAAAACAAATATCCATGTAGCGCAGCCGCTTCCAGCAGCCAGTCAGCATGCTCAGCCAGTAATGGATTTTGGATTCCAGGGTATTGTGGCAATTGTGGGGGCGGTGTAGCGGCTAAATGTAGCGCAAGTGCAACTAGCGACCCGGCTGCATGTTCAGCCAGTGGTGGCGGTTGGGTGCCGGGAAAATGCAGTGCTTGTGCAAGTGGTGGAACTCCTCCCGCTAGCAACAATAACCCATCAGCCGATGGCAAATGCCCTGAAGGATTACAATGGAATGCCAAGGCAAGTTTGTGCATGCTAGAATCTCCTTTTACAGGCGATACTGTCGCCGGTTCATCCAGTCTGGCCGACTTAATTAAGAAGATTGTGGATTATTTCTTGTTTTTTGCCGGTATGGTTGCCGTGGTGTTTATTGTAGTCGGCGGTTTTTGGTACGTGACTTCCGCGGGCAACGAGGAACAGGCGGAAAAAGGCCGCACAGCTTTAATTAACGCGATTATCGGCTTGATTGTGGTGATTATGTCTTTTGCCATTGTGACTGTTATTTCCAATTTAATTACCAAAGGGCCCGATCAAGGCAATTCTCCTCCAGCTACCCAGAATTAGTTTAGAATCTATTTTAAAAATAATTTGTAGGCGAAATTTGAGGATTTTGAGCAGATTGGATCTTAACAAATTTTGACGTTTAGCCAAAGCTAAGCGGAAGAATTTTTCAGACCAAGATGCCAAAATACCGCAAATTGCAGCCCGAAGGATTTTTAAAATAGGTTCTTAGGCGCAATCTAATACCCCCGTCTTACTTGAATAGTAGGGCGGGGCTTGTTATTTGGTTTGAAAAATGCTAAAATTTTTGAGCCGAGCAACCAGCTCGAGTGGTGCAATTGGCCTCAGTTGAATCATTGCTTCGCAATATTCAACGGGGCAAGCGGTCTTGGCATCTGCCTTGGTGGCGGAATTGGTATACGCACTAGGTTTAGGACCTAGCGAGGGTAACCTCTTGAGAGTTCGAGTCTCTCCCAAGGCACCAGGCAATGGTTTACGTATTTGGTTCAACCTTGCCCCGTAGGGACGCCTGGCGTCTCCTTCGGGGTCCCATCTCGAGCACCATAAAAAGAGAAAGATTTTTAATCGCTCATCAGAGGTAAAATTATATGGGTAAATTGATAAAAAATTTATTGTTGATTTTAGCCGGCTTTTTGTTTATTAGCTGGGTATTTGCGTTTTTTAATACCGATGCAAAAGTACAGAGCAAAAGCATATCCGAAATTATTAATGCAGTAGACCAGCAAAAGGTGGAGAGCGTGAGTATTTCCGAAGATACGGTATTAGCCAAGCTTAAAGACAGCGATGTAAAATATTCCGCCAAGCTAGGCAATGATACATTTTTAGATATTTTAAAAAACAACGGTATAGCGACGGAAAAAATACGATCCATTAATACTTCTTATGTTACGCCAAGTTTTACCGAGACTTTAGCCAATCAGATTTTGCCGTTTTTATTGCCGTTTGCCCTGGTATCATTGTTTATTTATTTTTTGATGCGCCAGGTTCAGGGGTCCAACAATCGCGCGTTAAGTTTTGGCCAGAGTTCGGTTCGGCTGAATGACGAACGCAAAAACCGCGTAAAATTTTCAGACGTGGCCGGAGCTAAAGAGGCCAAGGAAGAATTAAGCGAAATTGTGGAATTTTTGCGTCTGCCTCAAAAGTTTTTGCAATTGGGCGCTAAAATACCCAAAGGAGTACTGCTTTTAGGCAGTCCAGGCGTCGGCAAAACTTTATTAGCCAGGGCTGTTGCCGGAGAAGCCAATGTGCCATTTTTCCATATTTCCGGATCGGAATTCGTAGAAATGTTTGTGGGCGTGGGTGCTTCGCGCGTGAGGGATTTATTTAAAAAAGCTAAAAAGAACGCGCCTTGTATAATTTTTATAGATGAAATTGACGCCGTGGGCCGCCAGCGCGGAGCGGGCTTGGGCGGCGGCCACGACGAGCGCGAGCAGACTTTAAACCAGATTTTGGTGGAAATGGACGGGTTTGAAACCGACACAAATGTAATTGTTATGGCTGCTACCAACCGGCCGGATGTGTTAGATCCCGCCTTGCTTCGGCCGGGCAGGTTTGACAGGCAGGTCATGCTGGATTTGCCGGACATTAAAGACCGTACCGAAATTTTAAAGGTTCACGCGAAAAATAAGCCGCTAGCCGGGGGAGTCAATTTGCGCAAAATTGCCGAACGCACGCCGGGATTTAGCGGCGCCGATTTGGCCAATTTAATCAATGAGGCCGCGATTTTAACCGCCCGGCGAAACAAAAAAGAAGTGGGTGAAAATGAGCTTAAGGAATCCATTGAAAAAGTGATGCTCGGTCCGGAGCGCAAAAGCCATATTTTATCCACTAAAGAAAAAGAAGTTACCGCTTATCATGAAGGCGGCCATGCTTTAATTGGCAGCGTCTTGGTGTTTTCCGATCCGGTCCACAAGGTCTCCATTATTTCCCGCGGCCGCGCCGCGGGGTACACCATGAAATTGCCTTTTGAAGACAAACACTTGCATACCAAGCAGAGCTTTTTGGACGAAATTGCCGCGCTTTTGGGCGGCTATGCGGCGGAACTTTTAATCTTTAAAGAACTTACCACCGGGGCTTCCAATGACCTGAAGGTCGCAACTGCCATGGCCAGAAAGTTGGTTATGAATTACGGGATGAGCGAAGCGATTGGGCCGATAGTTTTGGGCGACCAGCACGAAATGGTGTTTTTGGGCAGAGAAATTTCGGAACAGCGCAATTACAGCGAAGCGGTAGCCAAAACCATAGACGAGGAAGTTTCCAAAATAATGAAAGAAGGACTGAAAAGGGCAACCGAAATCTTAACTAAATACAAAAGCCATTTGGAAACAATTGCGAATAGGCTGGTAAAAGACGAGACTTTGGAGCAGGAGGCATTTTTTGAAATTGTCAAAGATATAATTCCGGCGGAAAAGAAAACAACCCGGGAATTTACGGAAGTGGCGGAAGAAACTCCGGTACCGCAGCCGGTATAATTTGAGGTATGTATAACTTATCCTTTTATTTTATCCAGGCCCTCTGGATCGTTTGGCGCAAAAAAAATCTGTGGTTGCTTGGTTTTGTCCAGCAGCTGTGTTTGTTTTTAGTTTTGCGCAGGATTAATCCGTTTTGGTGGCAAAACGGATTCAAAATTTTTTGGCAGTTAGGCCTAGTGTTGTTGTTTAGCTTGTCTAGCGTAATGTTATGGCTGCAAATTAAGGCCGATTTACAGCGCAAAGTTTTTACGTTGCCTGCAGTTAAATTTTTAAATACTTCCTTAAGGGTGTTTTTGACGACCCTTTTTGCCATTTTTGTCGCGATGGCTTTAAAAGTTTTCCATATGCATTGGACTTTTTTTGCCTTATTTTCGGATTTACTCAGCGTAAGCACCGGCATGGCGGTTTTAGCCATGGTTCTTTATAATTTGAATATTTTAAGGAGCGGGTTTTTTGTGTGGGATTTTTGGCGGCTTAAGCCGTCGGTGCTTTTTAGCATCAGTTTTATTGTACTTATTGCTCACGGTTTTGCTTATTATTTTGCCCATGCGTTCATCCCGGCCATGCCTGCTTCAATCCGACTGTTTCCAGTTTACGTCCCATCTGCTACAATATGGATGTTGTTTTTAGGTTTGTGTTTAGCGATCGCTTTTTTAGCGGCTTTTTTAAATACCATAGCGGTAATATTTTTTTTAAGCTCCAATGAGCCAAAAAAAAGCAGTGAAGAGGTGGAAGAAGGAGTAATCCAACCAGTGGGGAATGTTTAACAAAGGGGTTTGCGTTGTAAGGTGTGGCAATGCGGCGATTCAAAGAAAATTATTATATTTAGCGGAAGAGTTTTGCAAAAAAGTTGCTTTACAATAAATTTGGACGCGTAGCTCAGTTGGTTAGAGCGATTCGTTGACGTCGAATAGGTCCCCCGTTCGAATCGGGGCGCGTCCACCATAAGAATTAATTCAGAATTTAGAATGGAGAATGCAGAAATTGCTGCATTTTGAATTCTGAATTCTGCATTCAAGACATGCCCACTTTAGACCAAAAAGCCTTAGAAAAAATTCTCGGACTTAAAATCCAAAATTCCGATTTGTATCTTTCCGCCTTTACCCACCGGTCCTATTTAAATGAGAACCGTTCTTTTAGTTTGCCGCATAACGAACGCTTGGAATTTTTAGGCGATGCGGTGCTGGAATTGGCCGCAACAGAATATTTATACCGCAATTACCCGCATCCGGAAGGCGAATTGACTAATTTTAGAAGCGCGTTGGTAAATTATAAAATGCTTTCTGAAATTGCCAAGCGTCTGGGTTTTGAAGATTTTTTATTAATGAGTAAAGGCGAGTCTAAAGACACCGGCCGGGCCAGACAGGTAATTTTGGCCAACTGCATAGAAGCTGTTTTGGGCGCTATGTATTTGGATGCCGGTTATCAGGCCACAACTAATTTTATTGCCAAGGAAGTTTTGGTTTATTTGCCAAAAATTATTGCCGGCGAGACTTATTTGGACCCAAAAAGCCGGCTACAGGAATTGGTGCAGGAAAAATCCGGCATTACCCCGCATTATGGCGTGGTAAGCGAGACGGGGCCGGATCACAATAAAACTTTTGTGGTTGCCGCTTATGTGGCGGAAAAAGAAGTCGGGCGCGGCACTGGCCCGAGCAAACAGGAAGCGGAAATCGCGGCCGCGGAAAATTCTTTAAAAAATAATAGTTTTTAAAATCACACCCCTGCCAGCCAATCATGCCTGGTCCGGCAGGGGTGGTGGTGTTCATCTTCCGTTGAAGTCGATGAACACCGGCGTTTCTGGCAGAAACCGGCCTAGGCCAAAAGCGGCCATGGCCAGCATTACTGCCAGAAGCACTTTTGGAAGGTGCTTCTGATTCATGGGGTCCTCCTTAGGAGCAATATCATAACACAAAATTGTAAAAAAGTCAATAAAAAATGTACTTAAAACGCTTAGAAATCCACGGCTTTAAATCTTTTGCGCAAAAAACCACAATGGAATTTAGCAGTGGTGTTATTGCCGTTGTCGGCCCCAATGGCAGCGGCAAAAGCAATGTGGCCGACGCACTGCGGTGGGTCTTGGGCGAGCAGAGT
>JAJYWK010000006.1:56055-56619 GCA_021791515.1 bacterium
GCCGGATTCCGGTTGATGCCAGCGAAGTGTCAATCGGCCGCCGGGTAGACCGCAGCGGAGAGAGCGAGTATTTACTTAATGGCAACAAAGTCAGGCTTTTGGACGTTGTGGATTTAGTGCTTAAAAGCAACATTGGCACTTCCCGTTATACGGTAATCGGCCAGGGCACAATTGACCAAATGATTTTGCAGGGTCCTTCCGGGGTAAAGGATTTGCTGGATGAAGCCAGTGGGGTGAAAAATTACTACATGAAGCGTGAAAAAACTTTGCGACGGTTGGAGCAAACCGCGCAAAATTTGATGCGCGCGGAAGATTTAATCGCGGAAATAGAACCAAGGCTGAAGTCATTGCGCCGGCAGGCTAAGAAAATGGAAGCCCGGGCGGAAATTGAGCAGGAGCTAAAAATTTACCAGCGGGAATTTTTTGCCGGGGCGTTTTGGAATTTAAAAAATTCACTGGATAAAATTTTAAGCGAGCTGGATGGCGTGGTAAAGCAAAAAACCCATTTGGAAGAAAAATCCCACGAGTTGAGAGTCAATGTTGAACACCTTGAACGAGCGGGAC